>QKCN01000079.1 GCA_003245675.1 Bacteriovoracaceae bacterium
CTCCTTCGACCTCATTAAACCAAGCCCCTCTAACTTCTTCATGTCTTGGCAATCCATAATGAAAATTTTTAAGATTCGCACTTCCTCCATCGAAGGCGACTAAGCTAAATTTAGGATTCAAAACTTCAGGAGAAATATATTGAACTGGATTTTTCTCATCATCTTCATCAAGCCTCTTGCAGTTTTGCAAAAACTCAATCAGTTGAGAATGAGATTTAATTGCCTCAGAGCTGTACTCACTCAACAAGGTATTCCAATCAGCATCCTCACTATATAATCGTTCTAAGGCACTTGATACATTAACATTGCCAATATTTGCAATGATTTTAGCCCCCCCAACGCTCCTTGCAGTTCGTGTAAAGCGACCAGTAAACTGAAGTAAAATAGATAGACTTTTGTGAATATCGTGAACTGCTGCAATTTTCAAGTTTGGAAGATCAAATCCTTCACCAAACATGTCAACACAAACCAAAATTCTGCTGGTTCTGCTAAACAACTGCTTTGTCCTCAAAAGTCTATCAACTTTCCCCGTTTTACTAGTTACAAGAACAGGACAAAACTCTGGGCATAACTTCTCGTATAGATTGAATACCATTTCTGCCCTTCTTATTGAATCGCATCTAGCCATCAATAGGTGATCATGGCCAGCCTCCAAGTCTCCTTGTAAAACATCAATTGCACTTGTTGCAATCATTTGATCAGCTTTTTCAAAATCAAGAGAAAAAATTGGTTTAAACTCAATCGGCTTAAAATAGCCTGATTTCTGAGCTAAACTTAGTGGATAATTAAATATAACCTTCCCATCAACAATCTTCCCATCTCTACGAAACGGTGTAGCCGTAAACTGAATAACAGGCTTCCCTTTGAAAGACTCTCTAAAATTTTGCCATGTTGATGCTGGAACATGATGTGCTTCATCAATGAAGAGATAATCAAAATTACTTGCAATTTGCGTTGTTAAACCTAAAGAGGTTCCTTGTCCAATCGTAGACATTGTCGCAACAACGATATTGCAGCACTCAATAAAACCTAAGCAGTCAGGGGAAATAGGTCGTCGCTTCATTACTCCAACCACGGGATTAAGACTATTTTTGCCAAGTGCCTCAAACTTCTTTAATAGACCTAACGTAATAAACTTCTCAGCGGTCTGAGAACGTAAGGAGTCAGAAGGCACAATAACGAGGACTCTTCCTCCATTACAGGCTGAAACCATAGTTGCAAGCATCGTTTCGGTCTTACCTGTTCCTGTTGGCATTATAATAGTTGCTGATGAATTTGAAATAGCCCAATGGGCACCAATTGCGTAGAGGGCTCCAACTTGTGGAGGCCGCAACCCTTCTGAAATAACCCTACCATCATCATCAAGTTTTTCTGTTTTAAAAATAAATTTATCTTCCCAAGACCTTCGAACAGTATCTACATATAGCCTCAAATTTTGTTCATCAAAATTATTGTAGCGATCTAAAGACCGAGACTTCATCCATTTTAGTTGTCCTAATTCATCATCAAACGAAAGAACACCATCACCTTCATAATCCTCTCTAATCGTTTTTGAGAATGTAATTATATAAATTTCACCACATTCAAGAAATAGTTTCGAAGCCCATCTGCCACCAAGCTTTGTTTGCTCAACTTTTCCAATCGTTTCGAGAGATCTCGACCTGACAAGATGAGAAACCTTAGAGGCTCCAATTGTTTGTGTTCTAGCCCTCAACTCAGGAATAAGAATTTTGTCACCTTTTTTATAAGAAACACTCAACAACAACCTCCTAAAAATTAAGCTTCCCTGATATTCGGTTCAATCATTTTCTATTTGTAGTTAAGATTTCCTTGGCCGAATATTCCAATAATTCCACAAACCTGAACGAACAATCGCTTACCACTCTAAAGAATAGTTAAGATAAAACATTTCAGAACAGGTTCTAAATATTCAAGAACAACTACTCTGAAATACTACATTTAAAATGTTGGCAAGTTATCTAAATTATTTTTAGAACTTGCATCTTTATCTGTTCTTAAATACTTGTCTGCATAAACATGTACATCTGCCTTTGGAGATACCTCTTCAACGTAATAACTGTCCCATCCGTACTTAATATTACGAACTGCGCTTTCTGTGGATTCTTCCCATCCAAGCCCCCTAATCTTAACAATTACATTACTTGAGTCTTTTCTGACCATTCTGATCCGTTTCCCCATTTTTAGCCTCCTCTGACGTTTACTTACGATGTAGCTTCCTACCACGACTCGGAATATCACGCAACAATACTAAAAAAATTACAGTCTATTCACAAAACACCGAAACGGTATTAAGCTATAAAGAAGGACGCGATTATGTACGAGCAATTAAACGACAAAGAAATTGGTAAAATCCTAAAAGACTTTAGACTGAAAAAAGGCCTTACTCAAAAAGAAGTAGAAGCGAGACTAGGCTTAAGAGAAAGAACTCTTTTCGACTATGAGTCCTCGAGAATACGAGTTTCATTATCTGTCGCAATTGGACTTTGCAATATATATGAAACAACACTTGAATCACTTCTTGGTTTAAAAAAACCAAACTCAAAAAAATCAAAAACGCAAGATAACAAGCCAAATAATAAATATATGCCACTATTCCAGACAGGAATTGCGAGTAAAAACTATTACATTGTCCATCACAAATTAATTTCCGACCCATACATAATGACAGAGCTTGGCCTTAACAAAGTCATAAAAAGAAACTCCCCCTTTGACTCACTCACAAAAAAAATAACAAAGGCTAACAAAAGAAAAATGACTGTTGAAATACTTAAATATTTATCTTCACTAATTGGAGCAGACGGAAAAATAACCAAAGAAGAAATGGAGCTCAAAGCATCCATCATTGACTCTCTAGAATTTGAGCTAACAGACAATGAAGTCAGGGCTATTAATAAGGCAGGAGTCAGTCTCTACCTGAGTAATAAATCAAAAGAACTATTCAAAACGAAAGCAAAGAAGAGATTTCTGATCTGGGTATTGTTCTTAGCAGCCTACAGTGATCACGAGCTTGCCCCAAAAGAACTGACTTATATAAAAAAAGTAGCAAAAAGCTTGGGTCTTAAAAATGATGATATCGGCTACATACAGGAGAATATTCAAGAGTCTATTTTGTAGCTGAAATTTAGGCCAACAAGCGCTCAAAATACTTTTCACCATTCTCATATTTAAACTTGCATATTCCATTGTTTTTCAAAATATCCAATCGACCGATCAATCCGAGATCATTTGTCAAAAACAATTCAACCCTAGAAAGACTTGAAGCGATATGCGCATCTGTCCAATTTCCTCGCCGAGCCTTAAATTCCTTTTGATAATTGTCATACTCTGGAATCTGCATTGCACCATAAGTTATCAAACCGACATGAGCTAAAAAATTATTAGAGACAAGATATGAGTTTCTTCGTCTCAACATTTTGGCAATCTTTTCTTTTGACACATTTTTCAACTCTAAAATCCATACACTCTTAGTAGGAAGAGCATAAGTCATAACATTCTCGCCAACATCTTTAATATCTAAGCCATCAGGAGCATCTGTAAGCAAACTTTTATCCAAACGATGCAATTCTTTTTTGACATCAAGAAGTCTAGAAAAACCTAAAGAAAACCTTTTAAAGTCATGCCAACTTTTAATCTGTTCTTGTTTTTTATCATATGTAAAAAGACGACATTGTCTTTCATGCAACTCTTTATTCAGCTGATACCCCATAGGCTTAGCAATACGAAATCGACCACCCAAGGCTTGTGAAATAGTAAAAAGTTTTTGAAATCGAGAATTTGTGACATCCTCCAATGGATTACACATCATCTCAACAAAAACTTCTTTCGCAACGACGAAAATTATTGCACACTCATTTTTCAAATAATTCAAATATTTTGTAAAAACAACTTCATTGTCCAATAAATACGTCAATGCACAAGTATCAAAGCCAATTCTCACATCCCCCGCCTTTACCACCAGCTGTACTTACCCTTAAAAAAGCAATATGCACAACTACTCCAAACTGCAGCCATTATAACAAAACCAATTACAAAATCCTTCCAAGACTGTTCTTCTAGATATCCAGAAAAAGATTTCTCACGAAACAACAAACTTCGCACCCATGCGCCAAGAAAATAAAAACCATAAAAGAATAAATCAATAACAAAGTCCAAACTGACTCCCCAATCTATTTCCTCTTCAAGTACCTTCTCGCTTCTTCATCTGAGATATCCGACTCATAACACAAAGGTGATGCTCCTCCGGGGCGACTATAAGCACTTCTTTTGCCACAACTACGCCCTCGCTTAGTTGTATTATAGGGACAAGGGCAATTGCCTGAGTAACTGTTAATTGATTGCTTAATCATTTCTTTCTTCACATCAGACAATGACTGCTCTGCGAATGAGAGAATCGAAAAACACATCATAAAAAGTAAAATTAAAATAGATTTCATAGTATTCCCCTTGAGCAATCAGAGTATGCATTTTACGACTTAAGTAACTTTTTCCTTGCTTCATATTCGGGATCAATTTTCATCATTGCCCTATTAAATAAGATATTTGCAAGACTATCGATAGCAACAAACTCCTCATACTGGGCCATATTTTTGCACTTCGCCCTTAAAGAAGCTTTTAACTCACTGCCCGTTTTACCAGCAAGAATGCTAAAGAAACCTCTTTCCATACACTCCATTCTGGTAAATAAAGCTACATTTCCAAAGATCTGCACTCTATAGAAAATTTCAAATTTCTCAAAATTTGACTTTGCGGCTTTAATTTTCAACATTTTTGTAGTTTCTTTGTTAAAAAAGATCCCTCCAGTAATAAACTCACCAATGCTTACCTCTAATCCAGGAAACTTGCTCTCTTCACAATCTGTTTTAACTAGTTCATAAAATTTATCCTGCAAACCCGTTACATCATTAAAAAGAACAGTCCATGTTTCATCTTCGTAGATTGAACTAAAATCAAACCTCTCCGCCATAAAATCTCCTCTTCAAATTAAATTCACACCATTATTCGGCTCAATCATTTTCCATTTAATGTTAAGTTTCCTTCACTGGAATATTCCAACTCTCCTTACCTCTCCGAACAGTCTTTCATCACCACCCCAAAATGAAACCCCAACCCTCCTACCCTAAACTTCTTAATGTCTTGAAAAACGAGAGTGAACCAAAACACACTGCCGGCCATAAGCACAATCAAAGCTGCTCTTCTTCCTCTAAGCCAAAGCACCACAATAGGACCAAGGAAGATACAAATGAAAATTAGAATACTTTTAAACATCTCTGAACTCTGCAATACATGGTTTCGTTTCTCGTATTTTGATTATTAAACTAATCTCTCCCCTATACTTGATATTTCCGAAACTTCGGAAAACGAGGTAATACGAGTTTGGGCCACCGTAAAAATGACCAATTTTTGTCACTAAAACGCTCAGAGAAAAAAGGTGCGCAAAAACATAACCGCCTGAAATTGCGTCTACACCAGTGCACCACGGAACACCACGAGCAGAAAGAAAAAGTCTTTGATTTAAAGGAGTTAGGCACCATTCGTGGTGCCGATTTTGGTGGAGGTGGTGGGAATCGAACCCACGTCCGAAAGCGCGTCATGATGCGCGGGGATTACGTGCGTCACAGAGTTTATTGTGTTCTGCACACTAGCCACTTTTGTGAAAGGAGCAAAACTCGGTTGATTTTATCAGTATCCCGACCCCTGAGAATGGCTTTCTTTTAAGAGAGACCAGACAAACTCTCGCCACCTTGTTTTTGTTATCGGTCAAGGCCCCTCAGCATAGCTCTAACTTAAATAATTAAGCGGCCATTGCGTATTCGTAATCGTTGCCGATTAAATTTTGATCTCCTTTTTACAAGGCCCGTGGAGATCAACCTTGGCACGCCCACAACACCGTCAGTACCCCCGTCGAAACCAGTGCACCCCCATGTTGAATAGCAAGAGGCAGTATAGCTTAGAAAGGAAGAGCAATCAATCTGTATTTATGATGGCCCGATGCATTCTAATTGCCACAGCTCTTTTTGGTAGACATCAATACTTTATTGCCAATAATCCCTCCTAAAATAAGAAAAATAAAAAAGAGCCAACCAGATAGAGAAAAGTTTGCGATGGGAGTATAAAGGGCCCCGACATTGCAACCATTAGATAATCTGGTTCCAAAGCCCATGGTAAATCCGCCGATGGCGAAGATGAGAATATCAAGGGCCTTAATCTTAAGTTCATACATAAAGGCACTTTTAAGCGCGCCGGCCAGCAACAAGCAAAGCAATGCTCCAACGATGATACCGATGTTTTGCACCGAAACAGGATGAGAAAAAATATTAGTAAATGCTTGCGCCTTCATCCCCGTAAAAGAAGCCAGTGAATCGGCCGAAGCCCCCAGCGCCGTTAAAAGCTTTCCAAACCACAAACCATAAATGGTAGACGCGCCCCAGCCGGACTTAGTCACACTGGTTAGTAAAATAAAGATTGCCGCAATAACAGCGGCTCCCACTTCCATTCTCCAGGGACGAACAAAAAGACGCTCATAATTTTCCTTGCTGAAAAATTTAGCAGGCGCCTCTGTCTCCCCTAAAAATTTCTCTTGTTCAAGCTCGGAAGCAACGGCACAAAGAGTTCCTTCTGCCCGACGTTTCTCTTGATACTTATTGGCAATGAGTATCGTCACCCACACCAATAAGGCAGTAAGAATGGTGGCCCCCATATATCCGTTGAGCCCATCCCACTGAAACCAGTCTGGAAAATAAACTCCCCCACTGGTTTGCGCTCCAACCTTGGAAGTGAAAAAACTTTGCTTCACCCAAGAGGCGCCTTTAAAAGGAAAGCCGAGAAAAACGCCCAGTCCAAAAAAGACAAAAGTGATAAAGGCACGAGGTCCCGAGACCAATTCGGCCAAAGTCCCAGTAGCACAGCATGATGAAAAACTCATACCGAAACCAAAAAGCAAGCCGCCTAAGGCAAGTCCTAGGTTGATGGGACTCACTGACAAATTTAAGGCCGAAGGATCGTTAAAGGCCAGGGCAGTTGTCACAATCGTACTTGCGAGGAACATCAAAACCAACACCTTGATCAGCTTAACCGATCCTGTGCGGTAAGGACGGTTCACACTGCCTGCAAATCCCATGCAAGAGCGCGTCAGAGCATAGCCAAAGCCACAACCTATAATGAAGCGGAAAAAGAGCATCTGCTCACTGAAAAAACTTCCTCCGAAGATGAAAATAAGCAATAAGAGCACGAATCCAATAATGTTTTCAACCTTATTCATTGAATATTCCTTGAACACAAATTAATACAAAATAGAAAATGATTTGTTCTTTAAGATGCTTTACGTTTTTCTTGTTCCTGCTTAACGGGAATAGGAACCACATTACTTTCTTCTTCCAAAAAGAAATCCTTGAGATGATGAGCCTCTGGACAATGTCCCTTGAATACCGCGCGCCCCAAATAAAAAAGCGTAGGAACAAGCACCCAACATATGGCCTCAAGCCACATATAAACTTTGTTATCCACCATATAGCCACGCGCTTCTAAACGAGTATAGTAACTCCATACCACTGGCAAAACTGCCGCAGTGATCATCGAAAAAAATGAGAGCCAGATAATTGTCTTTGCTTTACCCATAATAAGACTCCTTCGCCCAAATGGCCGACAAAAGTAATCCCCTATCGGAGTATGTAGGTCAAAGATTAGATAAATAATAAAAACCACCTTAAGTTCTAAGATCTTAGATAGGTGCCAAGCAAGGAGACGCCTTGGTCTAAGGCTTCCTCTTCTGACTCAGCATCATAGATGCTTCCCAGATGCTTTATTATCTTACGACTCTCCTTTTGAACCAACTGGACTTCTGCTAAAAACTTATCTTTCAAAGGAGAAACAGCAACTTGAGCGAGAATATGGTCCTCACCCTCCAGAGGGAAAATATATTCTTTAGGGTATTCTTGCATGGAGTGCCCCTTTTAATTGGCATCGGGCCATTTTCGCCTGATATTTTTTTCTTTTTAGTCAGTCCCTAATCGACCGTTTTAAAAAGGATTTTACATAAAAAAAAAAAAGAATTTTGTTAAAATTAGGCAAGATAGCAAAATGAAAGTGCTGTTTTCCTTGAGGTCTAAAGGAGCTGTACGTCTGTGTCCCCTTTCCCCGAGACCTAAGGTAACCTTTTATCCCACTGGGCAAATATCATGAATCAAAATGTCGCTATTTCCATTATCGTTTTGGCCATGCTCTATGTTGGCTATAATTTCTCGTTCAATCGAGAAAAGTTCGACAGTCTTGATTCTCAAGAAAAATCATCTGGAAATATACGACCAACTCCGGCCGCGCTCTTTGCGATGGAAAAGAAAGAACTCAAAAGCAAACTCGATGGACTCAAAGATATTAAAATCATTCAAGAAAAAAGAGCGAAACTAAAAGTTGAACGCGCCAAAGAAAAACTCCAAGATAAATTAATCGAATTCGAAGATAAGCTTTTTGCCGATGGAGATAACTTTCGTGAATTAGAATCGCTGCAAATGCAAATATCAAAATTACGGCGACTTGCGAAAATGGACCAGCTTTTTTCTGAGCAACTTAATATTCAGCAAATCTATTACCTCATCTTGCAGCACCGCTTTACTCTTTCACAAATCAATGAAACAGGTCGCACCAATCCAGACATTCTTTATGCACTCGAAGAAGAGGTTCAAGAAGAAAGTCAACGCCCCTACTTCATCAATCAAGTGCGAGAATTCAAAGGACTCCCTCCTCTTAGCATACGCGAAATCGCCAGTGAATTTACCGTCCTTCTCAATGATCAAGAGCAACGGCTTTTAGATCAAGGCATCTCGAGCACTCCTTCTGCAAAAACAAAGCAGAAGACCATATTGCCTCAAGGACAGTAGCGAAGATCCCGAAGAAGAAATAAGGCAGGTGAACCATGAAAATATATAATCCCAATGAAGATAAGCGCAGTCGTTTTCTCAAACGTCTTATGGGTGGAAAGATTTATTTGATCAATCCAGCATTTCAGGGACGCTTTATGCTGCAAGTTGCGGCCATCGGTATCGTGTGTCTCACGATTATTTATCTGGCCAATGCCTACTTCTTCCATTCCCTTATGGAACAAGGTCTGGCCCTAGATCTTCCCAAGGATCACGTCTATTTTATGCTACTGAATGAGCAGCAAAGTTTAATGAATACTATTTTTCTATCGGTGGCCATTATTTTGATCGTTGTTTTGGGCGTTTGGGGATTACTTTTCTCTCACCGTATTGCCGGGCCAATTTACCGCATCACCAAAACTCTTGGCGAGGCGAAGGATACTAACATTAGCCCCATACGTATTCGGAAAAAGGACTTTTTTCAGGAAATTCCCGAAAGCATCAATCAATTTGTGGGAAATCTCAGGAAATATTAACCGAGGATTTCACTAAAGTATTCTCGCCCGGCTTCCGATAAGAGAGTGGATTATTGTCACTCAATTAAGGAAGTCTTCTATGAAGCTGTTATTTGCTCTCTTTTTAATTTTTTCAGCCCCGCTTTGGGCGCAAGAACTGCAATGCCAGCGCTCAGATTCTGGATTTCAAAGTTGCAGTACTGGCATGCCGCCAGATCAACTTGAATGTACCCCCAGTGCCGTTAAGGCCAATCAACAACTGAATGATTTAAATAAAATTGCCGATGATGGGGCCCCTGAAATCTGCTCTGCTAATGAAGTCCTCATGGGAGCCAGTCAAGAAGAGCTGGCAAAGATTCAAGATAATCTCAGCAAGCAGTGTAAACGCAAGGCCAAAGAATATAAGAAGGCCGTTTTCAAACAACTCCTCAAAGAGTTTAAATTAGGCCGAGCTTTCCAGGCTCTATTAAAGCGCAAAAGCAAGCTCTATACGGCCAAGGCCGTAAAAGGAAAAACACAAGAAGTCAGTGTTGAAGGCAGCTTAGAAGAGTTCAATAATATGGATGCCGCTCAACTCAATCAACATATCCTCGATAAAATTTACGAACAATTTCCCGATGCCAAGGAGATGGTGGAACGCGCCAAAGGAGATCCCAGTTTTAAATATGGCTTCCACGAAAACGAAGATATCGTCTATAACTTAATGGTGGCCCGAGGAGATGAAAAAGCCTGTACCTTTCCACCCCTCAGTGTTCCAGAACGCAAAGCAGCTCCC
The DNA here is from genome assembly GCA_003245675.1 of Bacteriovoracaceae bacterium. Taxonomy (GTDB): domain Bacteria; phylum Bdellovibrionota; class Bacteriovoracia; order Bacteriovoracales; family Bacteriovoracaceae; genus SZUA-425. Next base: position 10,164 of record QKCN01000079.1, read on the forward strand.
CTACAAGACTATAAAGAATCTGATATCGTCGATAACTTTGAAGATGATTGCGCTTACATGGTTTCTTCCAATTATTCTGAATCTCAAGCCCTAAAGGCCCTCAGCTCTAAGGATCGCGCAGCCTATTGCAATAAGAGCGACATGAAGGCGAAAGATGATGGGCTTGATGCCATCAATGATGTACGCGATCAACTCTGCCAAGTTGCCAAAGATGGCATGACTCCCCAATATACGATTGAAACCTCGCGTAATCTTTATCGCGACCGCACCGAAAATCTCGCGGCCAAGCGTGGTGAATTTGTGCAAGACTATCTTCGCAATGAACTCAAAAAATGTGATGTGCCTGATGGCCTTCCCTCTTGGATTACTGATGAAAAAGAGTTTGCCGCCCGCATTCAGATTTCTCACCCCTCCTATGAAGGAGCTGAGGCTGGAAACTATGGACCAAACCCTTATGCCGATGGAGCGGCTCAAGCCAATGAAATTCAAAAATTCGAACGCAGCCTACGCAATGAGCGCTCTGCACTGACAGAAGAACTAGGAAATGAAAATGCACAAGCGGGCCTCAAAGGGCAACTAGCTAAAGTAAAACAAGAAAAAGAAGAAGTGCTCGCCAAAATTGCTGATCTTAAAAAGACTTTTTCAGAACTAGAAAATAAAATGAAGCAGACAAAAGATGTCGCAAAAATTAAAGAGCAATATGATGAGCTCTCCTCCCTCACTGCGACCATTCAAAACTTTTACCACTCACTCGATAGCCTCGATCAAGAAATTCACGCCAGCACACAAAAGATTCACACCATTCAAGAAAAGCTGACGGCATCCCAGTCAGATGAAGCAATAAAAAACAAAGTTGAACTTTTACGTCAATTCTACGCGGAGAAAAATGCCAATGGCGGGAATGTCATGAACATTAAAAAGAAGTGGGATGAAAAACTTTTCAATCAATTTAAAATGGCAAAAATTTCAGGAATTGCGACTAATGACTCTCTCATTCCGCGAGACGTTGAGGCAACTCCTGAGCTTGATCTAGCGCTTAATGCCTTAGTTCGCTTAGATCAATTCACTTGCGTGATGGAACCAATGAAAACGAAAAGCAAACACCTCCTTCCTAAAATCGGTTTAGGAATTGCTGCACCGATCGTTGGCGTGGTTGGAGCGGCGGCCCGTGCCCTCTTTGCCGTGCCTGCGACTCTTATTGATTTGGCCGGCGGATGCCGCAATTGCGACGATCCTGGAAAAGTTTTGCCAAGCTTTTTTATCAATAGTTCATTTAAGAAGTTACAGCTAAAAGATTTCTTCAGGCACAAACCAGGCAAAAAAATGATGGATGGACTTGATTCTTATTTCACGCTGGGCGGAAAATTATCATCTGATACCAATTACGAATCTCTGCATCTGGCGGCTCAAGATTACTACAAAAAGAATTTCAAAAAATTCGACAATGAAAATACAGTAAACTGCGGATACGCCAAAGCCGATTGCTACAAGATTAGAGGCAAAACGGTTACCAAGGAAGAATTTACGGAGTATATGCTAGAACAAAGCAAAAAATAGAAAAGAGCAAAAAAAGCCCCGCAAACTGCGGGGCTTTTTTATTACTTTTTACTTTGTTTTACTCTCTTCTGGTTTAAGCGAACGTTTGGCCATTAACATGGCCCATTCCATCGCACGAGCATCTTCGTATTGTAGCCCTGATTTACTCGCAGCAAATTGATAGGCTTGAATATAATTTTCGGCGGCAGTAGGACCAAAAGTCACCACTTCTTCGGCGATTTGCAGAGCCTCACCACTAGAGCGATGAGGTTTGTCATCGCGAATGAATTTAAAAAGCTTTAAAAAATCATTCGCAGCATAAGGCTTAAACTCAGGACGAGTGCTCGTCACTTTGGCCGCCAACTGCGCACATTTCAAATAAGGTAAATCCAATTTTTTGGTATCTGTGCAAAAAGAAACGAGCTTAATAAAATCTGAAGCCACTTCTTGCGCCTCACCTTTATAGTCAATACTCAAAGATTCGGCCAACTTCACAGAGTTTCTTAGATCTAAGTCCAGATATTTTCCTAAGAAGGCCCTTTTGAAAACCGTTAAAAAGTTTTTGGTTTCAATGTCTGTGGCCTTAGCAAAACGCAGTCCCGTTTCCACAGAACTTTTGGGATCAAGTTCGGCAACAAGAAGAGCATTGACGATATCAATGAAACGCTGAGCAGAGCCATCACATCCTTGAGAGACTTCATCGGCCACAAGCTTGGCATTAGCCTCAGATAAGCCTAAACGGCTTGCCTTTTTTTGAATGAATTTCAAAGTAGCGACATACTCTCGCGTCGAATGGCAAGTTAGATCTTTTTCTTCTTCCACATCCTTTTTTGACTTTGCAAGCACAGGAAAAGACAAGAATAATGATAAAAGGAGCAACCACTTCATATTGACCTCTCAAAAAAAAGAATTAGATTTTAAACAGGGTCATTATAGACTCAAAAAGAAAATGCTGCTAGCCAGGTAAGGAGATCTCTATGGATAATTTTTCAACACAATATACTGCTGTTCAAATAATGGAGGAGAACGCTCGGTTTATGGGCCGAGTCTATCGCTGGATGGGAGGCGGTTTGCTGACTTCTGCTTTTGTCGCTTATGGTGTCTACTCTACGCCCCAAGTTTTCAATTTTCTGATGATGAATCCTGGTCTTTCTATCTTTCTCATTATTGCTCAGATCGCCCTGGTTTTTTCTCTGACTGGCTTTATTCGCAAAATATCAGGAACCACTGCGAGTATCCTATATTTTCTTTACGCAATCTTAACAGGGATCACTTTTTCGGCCCTCTTTGCCGCCTATCAAGCGACCACTATTGCTTCAGCCTTTTTTACCACTTCTTTTGCCTTCCTAGGTCTTTCGGCTTTTGGTTATTTCACGCGCAAGGACCTAGGCCCTATGGGAACTTTTCTCACCATGGGACTATGGGGGCTTATTGGCTTTTCACTTCTTAGCTTCTTCTTTCCCTCTCTGATGGGACCTGTATCGAGTAAAGTCTACTCACTCGTTGGTATTGTTGTCTTTTCAGGTCTCACTGCCTATGACACTCAAAAAATCAAAAACATGAATATCATTGGCAATGAAGGAACAGATGAAGACAGAAAAGAGGCTATCTTTGGTGCTCTCACTCTTTATCTCGATTTTATTAATCTCTTCCTTTTTATCCTACGCCTTATGGGTGGCAACGACCGCCGCTAAAAAAATAGGCCTCTCTTTTTGAGGGGCTATCTTTTCCCGTTTTACGAGTTGCTATTAATTGGTGTACTTTCTTCTTAAATCGAAGGGGGAACAATGATTTACATAATCGAAGATAATAAAGAAATCGCAGAACTCACTATGGAAATTCTGCATGAACGTCTTCACACCACAGGAACAGAAATAAGTCTTGATGGATTCGCCGTTTTTCATTCTGCCGATAATTTTTTAACGAGGGCCAATATTCAACCCTCTGATATTTTTATCATCGATGTTGATTTACAAGACAGCAAGCTTAATGGTGCTGAGTTATCCTTTTATCTCATCAATGATAAGAAAGTTGATCCCGACAGGGTCATTATTGCAAGTGGCGTTTGTGACACCAAAGCGACTGATTTATTGCGCGATCTCGGAGTCGATAAATTTTTGGCAAAACCCATTAGCTATCGTACTTTGCTCAGTTTTGTCAGCAGCGTCTACTACACCAAGCCGCGCACCTAATTGATTTTTAGCTCAGACGAAAAGAAGTGGGATACTCGTTATTCGCTTCTAAATCGACTAGAAATTTTTTAATGGCCGCCAAGTCTTCTCGGAAAGTCATACCAAACCAGCGCGAGTTGGTTGGAATGGCCATCATTTTCTTATGATCTTTCACCATCATATTGACGGCATCGGGCAATACAAATTCCGAAGTGACAGAATGACCATGCTCTTTTAGAAAATCTACAAAAGACGCTTCTAAAAGCTCAAAAATGCGCGCATCAAATCCCCAAAAATTCATAGAGCAAAGCATATTGGGAGAATAATATTCAGAGGTGCTGCGACTTTCAACCTTCCCCTCTTCAGTCATCACAAGATCTCTACATTCAACAATTTCCAATAACTCTCTTTGCTCATTGAGCTTACAGATTCCACGCGTCACTCCACCATGAGCAGAAAGGCTGCGCCCCAACTGATAGCCCATCAAAAAACCACTCAAAACTCGCTCCTCTTCCAAAATAGAAAGTTCCGCAGTCATTTGCATAAAAGCTTCGCGCCCATAAAAATCATCTGCATTAATAGAAGCAAAAAGGTCATGAGGTCCAATGACGTTCCGAATGGACCAAAGGGCATGAACTGTTCCCCAAGGCTTTTTGCGTAACTCTGGCCTCTTATAATTTTCAGGAAGCTGATCGATATCCTGAACAACTAATTCAAAATTTAGATCGTCACCAAAAACCGAGCAAAAGTGTTCAGTAACCTCCGCGCGTAACTCTTCACGAATGACCAAAATGATGCGCTTAAATCCCGCTTTCAAAGCATCGTAAATGGAGTAATCCAAAAGCCATTTGCCTTGTGGTCCGACGCTGACGCATTGCTTATTACCTTTAAAGCGACTGCCTAGCCCTGCTGCTAAAATAACTAAATTCAGTTGTCCCATTTTGGCCTCCAAAAAACGCTCAAGAAAGATACCTTATTTGTCGACATGAGTGCCTGTAAAGTTAAGAGAAATTCACTTTGCCATAATAAAAATGAGGTTAAAAAATGAATTCAAACCCCCTCGATGGCACCTTCGATGGTGCTCTAGAAGCGGTTGAGCTTTCCCAAATTGACTCACGTTTAAACTCTGCGTCAACTTTATTTACCATTGATCATCATCAAGATTTTGACTCAGTGTTTAAAGCTATGCAGCAGGTCCTCCCTGTATGCGGAAGTCTTTTACTTTTGTTTTTAAACATGGCATTCTTGGACCAGCTGCTTATAACTTTTTTCGTACAAATTGCCTTTATGAGTGTTGTAAGCGTTTTAGAACCACTTCCGCAGGAAGTTGAGTTAAATAAGGCAAATAACGATTTTAACATGCAGAGCTGTAAATCAATCAAAGTAGGTGGCGTCCCATCTTACTTATGCTTGGCGCACTCTACATTATCTTTTTCGAGTTGGAGCAAATAATGAGCGAAAGCTTAGATTCATACCAAACCCTTATCACCGATGCGCGCGATGCTTTTAAACGTCACTTTGGAAAGAAATGTGATGCGGTCGCAACGGCCCCAGGGAGAATCAATCTTATTGGTGAACACACCGACTATACTGGAGGACTTGCGCTTCCTGCGGCAATCGACCGCTGGACTGCCGTTGCCTTCAGTCAAAGAGAAGACAGCTTAATTAAAGTACACTCCATTAACATGAGTGATGATTATGAAATTGATCTTTCGCGTATCAAGGCAACGCCCCTACCCGAAAAAGAATGGCAAAAATACGTCTATGGGGCAATCAGTCTCTTCCAAAGAGATTGTGGCTTTCAAACAGGACTTAATTTGCTGATTGCGGGAAATGTTCCCCTCGGGCGCGGCATTTCCTCATCGGCATCTCTGGAAATGGCACTTTTAAATGCCTTTCGCGATATTAATATGAGCGATATCAGCGATCGCGAGCTCATTGAATTGGGTCAACAGGTAGAAAACATCTATCTCAATGTCCCAACTGGACTACTCGATCAATTTGCATCCCAATTTTCCCGTGAAGGTTTTATTCAATTGGTTGATTTTCGAAACCTCTCCAATGAATATGTGCAAACTCACCACAATATGGAAAATCATGAATGGGCACTCATTGATTCACAGGTCAAAAGATCTTTGGCCGGCAGTGACTACGAAACTCGAGTCAAAGAATGCCGCGAAAGCTTCTCGCTTCTAAAAGAGAAAGACCAAAACATTAAGCACTACCGCGATATCACGGAAAGTGATTTGCAAAAACATTTAAAAGATGAAAAACCGATTCTCTATCGACGACTTCTTCATGTTGTAAAAGAAAATGCCCGCACCTTGGAAGCACAAGTTGCGCTGCAAGAAGGAGAAGTGGAAAAGCTAGGTGAACTCATCAACGAAACCCATCACAGCTTGCAAAAGCTTTTTGAGGCGAGTTGCAAAGAGCTAGATCTCATCCAGAAAATTGGGATCAAGCATCCAGCCTGTGCAGGCGGCAGAATGATGGGTGGAGGTTTTGGAGGTTGTGTTCTTTTCTTAATCAATAAGAATGGACGCGACAGTTTCATCGACTACATGGAAAATGAATGCCAACATCATTTTTCACAAAAGCTCCCCTTGATGATTCTCAATCTGGTATGGGGCGCACGAATTGAAACCTGTAAAGATTAGGATATTAACAAACTGGTAAATTTTAACAAAGGAAAAACAAGATGGCCTTAGAAGGATTTAAATTGGCGCTTTTAGGAATGGGAATGGTATTCCTTTTCTTAATTCTCCTCGTTTATTCGATTAAGCTTTCAAGTATGCTCCTCGCTCCCCTTACCTTGCGAGAACTCAAACAAAAAAAGAAAGATGAGAAAGAAGAAGCCAAAAGAAGAGAACAAGAAATGTTACGCAAACGTCAACAAGCAGCTCAAGGTGGTGCAGCTCCGACAACGTCTTACGGAAAACTCGTCGCTGTTATTAGTGCAGCAATTAGCCGTTTTAAAAACGATTCGAAATAATATTAAATACTAAAACAAAAAAGGAACTTTAATGAAAAAGAAAATTATGTTTATGGATACTTCCTTTCGCGATGGCTTTCAATCCGTATTTGGAGCTCGTGTTTTAACTGACGACTTCATTCCTGCGGTAGAAGCGGCTGCTCATGCAGGGATTGAACATTTTGAAGCAGGTGGTGGTGCTAGATTCCAATCACTCTTTCTTTATTGTGGCGAATCTGCATTTGATATGATGGATAAATTTAGAAAAGCAGCAGGATCTAAAGCCAAGCTACAAACATTGGCTCGCGGTATCAACGTTGTTGCCCTTTCTCAGCAGCCTCGCGATATGATTGATCTCCATGCCAAGACTTTTAAAGCTCACGGCATTACCCACATCAGAAACTTCGATGCCTTGAATGACGTTCAAAATCTCGAGTACTCCGCTCAATGCATTAAAAAATATGGCATTCATCACCAAGTCTGCGTAACAATGATGGAACTTCCTCCTGGTTGCACAGGTGCTCACGATCCAGAATTCTATGTAAAAACAGTAAAGAAAATTTTAGACTCCGGTCTTCCTTTTGATTCTCTTTGCTTCAAAGATGCTTCCGGGACAGCAAATCCTCATAAAGTTTATGAGACCATTAAACGCACCCGCGAACTCGTTGGTAAAGATATGCAAATCTGGATGCACTCTCACGCAACCGCTGGCGTAGGAGAAGTACAATATGATGCTGCAATTCGCGCTAGTGCCGATGGTATCTGCGTCGCTCGTAAGCCTGTATCTGGAGGGACTTGTCAACCTGACCTTCTTTCCATGGTTCACGTATTAAAAGGTTCTGAATATACCCTCGACGTCAATGAAGCAAAAATTATGGAAGCCAATGCAGTCTTCCAAGATTGCCTAAAAGACTACTTCTTCCCACCAGAAGCATTATCGATCTCTCCTGAAGTTATTTACAGTCCTATGCCAGGTGGAGCGCTAACTGCGAATACGATGATGATGAGAGATACCAATACGCTTCACCTCTATCCAAAGGTTATTGAAGAAATGGGCCACGTAATTCGCGTTGGTGGTTTCGGAACGTCTGTAACTCCTGTTTCTCAATTCTATTTCCAACAAGCCTATAGCAATGTGACCCAAGGTCGCTGGAAAAAGATGGCCGATGGCTACGGAGAAATGGTGCTCGGATACTTTGGAAAAACTCCTGTAGAACCAGATCCTGAAGTTGTAAAAATCGCTTCTGAGCAACTCAAGAAACCTCCATTTAAAGGCAATCCTTTAGACGTTCTTGAAGAAGGAATACCTAAGGCAAAAGCTCTTCTTGAAAAAGAAGGACTTCCTGTAAATGATGAAAACCTTTTCATTATTGGGGCCATGGCAACTAAAGGCGGAAATAAAGGTCTCGATTTCTTGAAATCTGGTATTCCTGCAAATATTCGCAAAATCTCAAATGAGAAAAAAGAAGCACCTAAAGCAGATGCTCCAGCGGCAGCTCCTGCCAGCAGCACCGGACCTAAAAGCTATACAGTCAATGTTGATGGTCAAAACTACAATGTGGTTGTGGCAGAAGGAACAGGCGCGATTACTTCTGTAACTCCAGCAGTTGCAGCTCCTTCAGCAGCTCCTGCGACTAAAGCCGGTGGTACGCCAATTACAGCGGCCCTTCCTGGGAACGTAATTCGCGTAAATGTTGCCCCTGGAGATAAGGTGAAAAAAGACGATGTCCTACTCGTGCTTGAAGCGATGAAAATGGAAACGCCAATTACCGCACCTCAAGATGGGACAATTAGCAGTGTTGAGATTGCCAAAGGAAATACAGTTCAAGCAGGTGACTTGCTGTTTACTATGAATTAAGGAAAAGGCTTTATGAAAAGTTTGATTATTACAATACTTATGGCACTTTTCATCTTCCCCGCCATTTCAATGGCGGGTGGAGATTGTCCTTTTGCAAAGGAAGGTGCCCATCACGAAAGAGGCCATGGTGGAGACCATGGCAATTGTCCAAAATTTGAAGGCGGACCTCATCCAGACTGCCCCTATCGAGCCAATCATCCCGATGAGATGGCCACACTTGATATGAGAAAGGATATGCCCGCTCAAAAAGTTGCTCAGACGCAAAAGGATCGCAATCATCTTCCTCCTTTTAATGTCATGTTGAGCAGTATGTGGGAATCCACAGGAATTTCCGCAATCGGATCCGCCAATAATTGGGTTGAAGGAAGCGGACGGGCCCTCATGATTTTAGTGGGCTTCTTGCTTCTCTTCTTGGCCATTGTCAAAGGCTTCGAACCATTACTCCTCGTACCTATCAGCTTTGGCTGCATTCTCTCCAATATTCCATTGGCGGGAATCAATGATCCCGGCGGTTTTCTTTACCATGTCTACCACGTAGGTATTGAGTCAGGAATTTTCCCTTTGATCATTTTTATGGGCGTTGGCGCCATGACTGACTTTGGTCCTTTGATTGCCAATCCCATTACGGCCCTTTTAGGTGGAGCAGCTCAATTGGGGATTTTTACAACCTTGATTGGTGCTTTGTATCTGAGCCAATACATTCCTGGAATCAATTTTGATATGGCCGATGCCTCTGCTATTGGAATTATCGGAGGAGCAGATGGTCCAACGGCCATTTTCTTATCATCGAAACTTTCTCCTCGTCTTCTGGGCTCAATTGCCGTGGCTGCCTACTCCTATATGGCCCTCGTTCCAATTATTCAGCCACCAATTATGAAACTCTTTACGACGAAAGAAGAAAGAAAAATTCGCATGAATCAGTTACGCCATGTGGGAAGAGCGGAAAAAATCATTTTCCCATTATTAGTGCTCACTCTTTGTGCCCTCCTCTTACCTTCTGCGGCTCCACTTATTGGTGCTTTGATGTTCGGAAATCTTCTTACAGAATGTGGCGTTGTTTCTCGTCTTTCCAATACTGCCAAGAATGCATTGATCAACATCACGACAATCTTCCTTGGTTTAGGAGTGGGTTCAAAACTTTCGGCTGAAAAATTTCTCAATCTTGAAACATTGGGTATTTTGGCATTGGGAGTAATCGCATTTGGTATTGGTACTGCCGGTGGCGTACTGATGGCCAAAGCAATGAACCTCTTCCTCAAAAATAAGATCAACCCGCTTATTGGTTCTGCTGGGGTTTCCGCTGTGCCAATGGCCGCACGTGTTTCACAAAACGAAGGTGCCAAAGCTGACCCACAAAACTTCCTTCTCATGCATGCCATGGGACCGAATGTGGCTGGCGTAATTGGCTCAGCAGTGGCTGCAGGTGTACTACTATCCATGTTTGGATAATGGAGTAAGAATGAACAGCAACCAAAACTCTTCCTCGGGAGGAAGAAACAATAGTGGCAATAGCGGTAACGGTGGCAACAGCGGAAATAGCGGAAACAAACGCAGAAATAACTTTCGCCGCAACAATAACAACAAGCGTCCCTCTCCCCAAGGAGGAGGACGCAATGTTCCACCGCGCAATCCTCGCCCCAATCAGTCCGCAGGACAGGGGCAAGATGGTGGTCCACTAACGGTGCCCCAACAAAGTTCAGGCAATGAGAATCGCGGCAACAATGGTAACAATCAGCAACGCAATAACAATCGTCGCCCGAACTCAGCCAATCGCTTTGCGCAAAATGCCAACCCCAACTCCAAGCGCCGCAATAACAACAATAATCGCTATGGACAAGCAGCGAAGCGTCGCCCATCAGCGTCGGCGCCCTCTGTTTCTCCTCAGCGAAATACTGCAGACTCTTTTTTGCACAAATATGAAGACCTACGCACAAAATATATTGAGGCTCGTAAAAAGTACTACGATATGTTCGGTCGCAAAGACAGCAAAGAAGTGATGCGCTTAGAAAGGGCCCACTTCGATGCTTTACAGCGTCTCCGCCAGTACGAAGAATCACTTGCTCCTTGGCAGAGAGAGGTTTTACAAAATAAAACCAATCCCTATCCTGAAGTCAATGATTACAGCGAAGCTCATCAAGATGACGAAGAAGAATTGCAAATGCCCATGGCCCCCTTCCCCGATCCTCACAAGCTGCACTCGCAAGAAGAAGCTTGCCAACAGTATGGTGACGATATGGAAGAAAGTGAAGGCTCCATGGAGGATTACAAAAAATACAAAGGTCTCTAAACGTTATGCGCCTTGAACAATTTGCCCAGAAACTTTTTAATACGATAAATCCAAAGGAAGTTATTCAGCAAAAATGTAATCTACAAGATACGATTTTCAGCTACTCCGATCAACTTCAACTTGATCTCAATAACTACCAACGCATTTTTGTATTAAGTCTGGGCAAAGCGGCTTGTGCAATGGCCCAAGGATTTTATCAAGTCCTCAATTCATCACCCAAATTAGCCGCAGAAAAACTACCAAAAGGACTGGCCGTCACCAAACATGGCCATGGCAGCGAATCTCCTTATTATCAAGTCATAGAGGCAAGTCACCCTTATTGTGATAATGACTCTCTCAAGGCTGGGCAAAGTATTAAAAGTTTTTTGGAACAACTTGCTCCCGACGATCTCTTGCTTGTTGGCATTAGTGGAGGGGGATCAGCACTGGCCGTATTGCCCCATCCTCATTTTAACTTAGAAGAAAAGACGAATATTGGCGCAAGTCTTCTTAAGGGCGGAGCAACCATTGAAGAGACGAATAAAATTCGCAGTGAATTATCTCTTCTTAAAAATGGAGGTATGGCCTCTCTCACTCCAGCCAACAAAATAATCTCATTTGTGATCTCCGACGTCCCCAGTAATGATCTCTCCATTATTTCCTCAGGTCCCTTTTTCTACCAAAAGAGAGAGGTTGAAGAACTAAAAGAAATCGCCCAACGCTTTTTAGCGATAGACGCGCAAAGTAAGCTACTCCCCTATCTCCAATTGCCCGAAAGGCAAGAGGCAATCGCTCACAAAGAGCAAGTCTTGCGCAACAAAGAAATTAGCCACTTTATTATTTCAGATAGTAAAAGTATGCAAGAGGAAGCGGCCAAACTACTCCCCGCCTACTATCCAGTTGAACAACTGAGCTTTTTTGGACCAGTAATAAACGAGACCATAGAAACAGGGATTCAAAAAATCCTTAATTCATTGCGGGCCCTCGTTCGCCAAGAAAGCTCATGGGCCTTTATCTCTGGTGGCGAAATGCCCATCACCGTTAAAGGCGATGGCAAGGGAGGACGCAATACGGAATTTGTTTTACAAATGAGCAAATTGCTTTTTTTAGACAATGTTCTGCAACTTCCCTCTTCGGAATTAAAAAAACTGGAAATTATCTCTGTAGCCACTGATGGTGGAGATGGCCCCACTGAGCATGCTGGTGGACGTCTCAACTTCAAGCGCTTGCAAGAAGCAACTATGAATGGATTTGATCTTGAGGACTATCTCAAACGCAACGACTCCCTGAGCTTTTTACAAAAAACAGGTTCTGCGCTTCAAACGGGTCCATCAGGCACCAATGTGATGGATTTAAGAATTATCATCAAACACAAAATTTAAAGGGAATGCCGGTAGCCAAATAGCATACCGGCAAAGAATATCTAAAGAGGGAAAATCGTTTTTTTGTGAACTTCGTTAATAACCTGTCCTAGACAAGTATAGACGGCGGAAGCCCCACAGATAATTCCTTCAAAGCCTGCAATCTGAGTAATAACATGATTGCCAGTAAAATCCCCTAAAGCCAAAAGGAAAAATAGAACAGTCAAAGAACCAAAAATAAACTGCAAACTTCTAGTCAATTTCAATGTTCCAACAAACATGCCCAGAGTAAAAATACCCCACATAAGTAAATACATTCCCATCGCAACTTTGCTTGGTGCTTCGCCCATACCCAAATATGGCATTACAACAAGGGCCACGAGAGAGAGCCAAAAAGAACCATAAGCACAAAAAGCAGTAAAACCAAAAGTATTCTTCTTCTTATTTTCCATAATTCCAGCAATGAGTTGTGCAATTCCTCCCACAAAAATCCCCATTCCTAAAATCATAGTGTCTAAGGAATAAAGACCTGCATTGTGAAAGTTTAAAAGAATTGTGGTCAAACCAAAGCCTAGAAGACCTAGTGGTGCAGGGTTGGCCGAATTGTCAGTAATAATCACTTCAGTTGTCATTTAAATCATCTCCTAAATAATTTGTAGGCCCTATTTTTATGCTGATCGCCACAATGAGTCAATTAAAAGATATTCATTATTTAGGGTGCTGTAGGGTCAAGTTGCCCCTGAAACCCGAGGTTTTCGCTCAGTTTTTTGGCATAACTCCTGCACTATGCAAATCCAAAATTAAAAATTTGTCAAAATGACACCATTTTTGAGGGGGGAGAAGAAATGAAAGTGATCATGCAGTCCGTTTTTGCGAGTGCTCTGTTATTAATCTCAAGTTTAACTTGGGCCCAAGTTGAAATTGGAATCGGGGCTAACGCTTCTAATGAAGCAGTCACAGCCTTATTTCGAGTTGATGCTCAATACGAAATAGCAGGTGGAGAATATGCTCCTAGCACTCACTTTATCGTTGCCCGCATCAAGGCCAATGGCAGTATTGAGAGCGGTGACTTTAATTATATTGATGTCGAAGTCACTGGACCTGGTGTGGCCGGCCGCTGGGGCAATGAATTAGTTCAAGGTTACATTGAGGGCAACCTCGTTAATTATAAATTCAAAAGAGACATTGCCCTCGATATGGGACACCATCTAAGCATCAATCTTATTGGTCTAGGCGGAGGCTTTTCCGTCACGCCAGTCAAAAATCTCAAGCTATTCCTCAACGTCGCAGTTGATTTCCTCACTTTATCAATGGCTTCACAGCGCGCGTCTGATGGGATGGCCATGTATCGACAAGGGAAAGAATCGGGCAGCAACGGCGCCTTTGAATTGGGCGTTGTCATCGCTGACAAAATCCGCATTGCCTTTGGTCAACGCTCACATGACTTTAGAACCAATGGCTATGAATACGATACAGGAAGAGAAAGCTGTTCTGAAGATGGTTATTGGGAAGAAGATATATGGGGAGACAGCTATTGGGTATCAGAAGGCACTGTTTCATGTTATCCCGTAATGGAAACAAATTACCAAGAATACTGGCAACATAAAGAAACATACGTTGAAATCAAGGCTCAATTAACTAAGCGCTTATCTGTTTTTAGTCGCGCAAGTTACAGTATCTATCGCGTGGCCGATGAAACGGGTTCTTTTCAAGGATCTGAAAATGCATCTTGGAAATTTCTATTTGGAGTGAGTTACATTATTGGATCAAATCGATAATCAAGAAGAGACGTTTATAATATTCAATGCTTAAATTGATTTTCAAGGCCTTCGCAAGGAGGCCTTTTTATTGAAGGAAATGTCGGTAATCAAAAAATAATTTCTGCATAAAATTATTAAAAATTTTTTTGTATGAAAGATACCCTTGTTGCGGAAATGTCCGAACGGGAGTTAAGGCGAAGTCACCATATTGTTCAAATACCCTACGGTTAAGCTCTTGCTGTTTTTGTGAGCTATTTTCAATACTCGCCACAAAGACCAGTGGAATATTCAAATTCTCTTCAACTGTATCTGTGTTTTCTTCTTGGTAATATTGCGCAAGTTCTGAATAATCGCAAAGATGATGATTGAAAATTTCAAATAACTCTGCCCCACGATCATTTTTCTGATCAAAGATATCCAATCGCGATCGATCCTCTAAGCAACGATAATGTGCTCGGTTATTCGCAATTGTCGATGCAAGACTATTATTATACTGACGATAAGTTGGATCGATGACAAATTTGGTCATGACATTATTAATTAAAACTGATGCAACCACCACGGCATGAGTCGGCCTTCCCAAATGATCTCGGCCTAACAATGCTTGTTTTGCCTCAATATTGTATTTTTCATTCAACAAGCGGGCCATGTGTTTACTTGCAGGACCACAGTTCGCAATCAAAAAGATTTGATCACGTCTTTGGGAAGGACGTTCCCCTAAAATATCATTTTCTAATTCTGTTCGATGCTGTGTAAAGATCTCATTAACATAAGAAATAAAATTTTCTTCGGATGAAAAATCAGCGACACCAGCTTGTGCTCCCAAGACTACAAACAACAATGAAATAAATAGATAACCCAATCTAATGTTTTTCATATTTCCCTAAAAAAGGGAGGTCTTCAAGACCTCCCCCATTTATATTTAATCTTGTGCTGTACGTTGCAATAAAGGATAGAGAGCATCAAAATTGTTTTTCAAGTTCATTAGCGAGTAAACTTCATAAGATTCTGCCCCTAATTCAAATCCAAGACCAACACCATAAGTGCGCCCACTGGCCGATAACTCGATATCCTCATTTTCATCATCATAACGTGAATCAACAACGGCTCCTGTTCCAAGAACCACTGCGCCACGAGTTGTAAACTTTGTCTTTCTTCCGTCTGTAATATTTCTCAATTTAATACTTTGAAAACCAAAATAAACAATCGCCCCCACATTCACTCCAGCAGATGGAACAAAAGCAAAAAACTTGCGACCATTTTGCGCCTGACATGTCCCAAGACTAAGGCCAGCGCTTACCCCAGCAATAACAGTTACCGCAACATCCATTCCGACAATATTACAAGCACTAGTATCATTGGCTAACCACTTAAAGATTTCAAAGCTATGAGCTGAAATAATACCCTTATAAGCTAGATCTTCTAGGTACTCTGGAAATGTTATTTCACCAATAGGATAATAAACAGGACTATGTTTAGCTGCGTCCTTATATCCCTGACAGGTTTCTAAAAGATCGCGTCGCGCTGCTCTCATTTGATTTTTTTGCTCATTATTTTCAATATCGGCCCATTGATCAATCATTTGAGAAATAAAACGGGCACTAGTTTCATCAAAACTTTTGCGTTCGGCCACATCACGTAAGCATGTGGCAATTCGTTTATTCATACGCTTTGAAGCAGCTTCACCGGCGGATACACTAAAAGAAAAAGCAAGCAGTAGTACAAACCAAATCATTTTCTTCATGAAATTCTCCTCTTCGACCATTTCGATTTAAGTATAAAAGATCCCAATTTGAATCAAAGTTCAATTCATACCGTTGCAACCATCAGGCCAGTTTTAATGCCATTTTCATAAGCAAAATTGTCTATTTTTTATACAGTTGGCTAAATAATGTATAAAAAAAGGACATTCCCAAGGGGAAAATCTGGCCTTTAATTTGCACAGCTAAGAGCAAGTGTATTGTCACTAATTTAATTTTTTGCGATATCTCTTAAGGAGGAAGTCATGAAAAAAGTAATGTCATCCATGCTTGCGCTATTTTTTATTTTTATTGCAAGCTTTAGTCAACTGGCCCACGCCAATGATCCCTGCACTCAATTGGCTGTCCAGATCGAACTCAAAAAAATGCAATTAAATGAGGCACAAGATGAGCAAGAAAAAATTTTAGAACAACTCGATGAATATCTCGCCCAAATCGACCAAGCAGAAAAGAAGGCCAAGCGGCGCTTTAAAATTTGGATTGCCCCGACGGTCCTAGTAGGACTTGCCAGTGTGGTTTTAGGGGGAATTACTTTCATTTCCAAATTATATGAAGCTCCTCAAAAAGCAGTTTTACAAGGGACGCTCATGACCTTACTCAGCGGAGCAGCAACTCTTGGCGGAACACAATTAATGAGCATCCCCAAAAGACAAGTAAAAAGACTTAAAGAGGAATTGGAAGATTTCAGAAAAGATGTTCTTGCAGCAGAATCTCAAACAGAAAAAATAAAGAAGACAGTTTCAGAACTTGAAGAAAGCTACGAACGTATCTGCCAATAGAGACGGCCGTTCACAAAATAGCACCTTCTAAACGCAACAGATAATCTTTCATTAAAATACCATCGGGGGATGAAAATCCCCCGAGTTTTTTTTCACCGACAATGCGATGACAGGGAATAAGTATCATAATGGGATTTTTGCCTAAGCAAATCCCGACGGCGCGAGAGAGATTCACATCCCCAAGAGCCTGCGCAACTTCTCCATATTTTAGAACTTTTCCGTAAGGAATCTTGCGTAAAAAGTCATAAAGAGTGGAAGAAAACTCAGGAAAATCATCATAGGCTAGCGCAAAGGAAGAAAACTGTTTGCGCTCCCCCAAAAGATACTCTTTCAATTCCTGAATTAACTGACACAATGGTACAGGAATTTCGACTTCCTCACGCCCACTCTGAGCAAAGGACAACTGCAGAGAATAAATATTTTGCTTTTCATATACAACACTCACAAGAAAGCGATTCAAAATAGTCGTTTCGAATTTGTGTCTGCTCAGATTATCTTTTTTCATAAGAATTAATTTTAGAACATTCTTCAGAAAAAAACACGCTTTGTTTAAGACTTGATAATAATCAACTGTCTAATTTATACACAGCTCAATCTGCCAAGCAGCCCAAAATACTAAATCTTTTCTTTATTCTTTTGGCACAAAACTTGCTCTAACAACATCTGAATCTCAGTTGATACACTTTTTAAATAATGTGCGACATGCACCATTTAATGGAGTCTTTTATGCTCAAGAAGATCACTTACTTTTCGGCAGCCTACCTTCTTGCATTAACGCTAAGTTCTGCGGTCCATGCAAGAACAAGTGCCAAAGACTTCATTTCATTTCAAAATGAAATTCAAGTACACTGCCAAAACAAGAAAAATGCCCTTGAGTATTACAACATCAAGATATCGCCTAAAGATCAATCCTGGAAAGTCCAAGGTCCTGCAGAGCTCCAAGAATTCGAAGGCAGCTTTAAATGGGAAAGAAAAGTCCGTTTTCGCAAATCAGGTCGTATCCATTATGATTTTCGCGGAAAACTCGGGAAACACTGGAGAGAAGGGAAACTCAGACTCTCTTTTACCAACAAACGAATTCAAGGAGAGGGGGAAGGACATATTGAATTTGATAAAGAAAGAGCAAATCTTTTCTGTTTTATAAAAAAAGGTTTGATAAAAAAAGAGGCATCCCCAAAAAACTTTCTTAAAAAAGGAGTTGATGCAACGATCGAGAGCGTTGGAACTTGGCTAGGTGATACCCGCATCCATCGCAAGAGCAGCCTGACGAAACAAGAACAAATTGAAGAGATGAACGCCCTTTTATTGCCTGGAGATATCTTAGTTGAACGCAGAGATTGGTTTCTTAGTAACTTCTTTATTAATGAATTCTGGACTCATAGTCTTCTCTACCTCGGCTCACCAGAAAAAGCAGGAGAATACTTTGATAACGATGAAGAAACCTACAATTACTTTGCAGCACGAGGATACCATGGTTTCCTCAACTACGTTCAAATTCATTTCCCAGAAGTCTATGAAAAATGGACAAGCGGAAACAATGGTCGCCTACTAGAATCAACCAGTGACGGAGTAGTCCTCAATAATTTTGGAGACAGTGACGGCTATCTCCCCGATCACATTGGTGCGGTTCGTCCTCGCCTCCGCCCTCTTGAAAAAGCATTGGCGCTAACAAAAGCTCTTTCGTACTATGGAACCCCCTACGATTTTGATTTTGATTTTACGGATGATTCTCGAATTGTTTGCTCCGAGCTTGTAGAAAGAGCATATGCCCCACAAGAAGGAGCTTCTGGAGTGAATTTTAAATTAGGGAATATGCCCTTTGGGAAAAAAGGCTTATCCCCTAATTCAATTATTAAACAATACTACCAAAAGTACAGGTCTCCTCGTCAGCAACTAGATTTTGTCTATTACATCAAAGGAGATGAAGAAAAAGGTACTTCGACTTCTGCCTCCGAAAAAGAGCTTCGCTTTTCTTGGAGAAAAAAAGGCGGGATCATCGGAGAAGAATAATAGGATTAAAAGAAGAAATCCTATTGTTCAACAATCTCTACTTTAACATTGGGGTGCAAAGACCGATGCACAGGGCAGGCATCAATGCAGGCACGATATTTTTTCTTATTCTCTTCTTTAATGCCTTCGGCAAATTTGAGTTTGAGAATAAGATGTCCTACTTGGCGAGGGTTCTCCGTCATATTCTTTTCAATTTCAATTGTCGTGCCATCAAGTTTTTCGCCATTATTGGCCGCAACCTTACTCATAATCGACATAATACAGGCTGGAAGTGAAGCGGCAAAAAGGTCTGTGGGAGAGAAACTTCTCCCTTTTCCGCCATTGTCTACAGGCAAATCAGTTCTAATCACAGCACCACTTGGTGTGTGCACAAGCTCAACTTGATCATCTCCAATATAGGTTGTCTTCATAATAACGCCCATATGCATACTCCTTTAAATAATATTTAATAGATCTTCTGGGGACGAAAGAACCAGTTTTGCCCCACTCTGTTCAAGTTCATCGACTCCTCGAAAGCCCCAGGCTGCTCCAACGCCTATCATTCCACAGTTTTGGGCAAAGATCATATCAACGTCAGAATCGCCGAGGTAGGCAACATTGTCGGGAGAGAGATTTAAAAGACCCTGCACTGATTCAAACATGGCACGATCTGGTTTCATCGGCAATTTATCGGTAGCCCCCAAAACAAATTCAAAGGGGACATTCTTAAAAAACTTACGCACCATCTCTTTGGTAAACCCATCGGGCTTATTAGAGAGAACACCAATTTGCACACCCTGTTTATGAAGTCCTTCAAGTAATCTTTCGATTCCATTATAAGGGCGAGTCTTGTTGGCATAGAGTTTAGCATAAGCCGTTTCAAACTCAGGCAAAATATCTTGTGCGACTTGAAGATTTGTCCCTTTGGGTAAAGCACGCTCAATAAGAGTGATAGCACCACCACCGACCATATGTTTGTAATCTTCTGCGGGGTGAATGGGAAGTCCTCTTTGCGCCAATGAAGTATTCACGCAATCTGCAATATCTTCGATGGTATCCAATAAAGTTCCATCTAAATCAAAAATAACACCTTTGATCACTATTGATCTCCTTATGATAACTTCATGCTACCCGTTTCAATGAAGCGCTGATGTAACTCAAATGCACGTCCGAGCACATGAGGAATGTGTCTAGAAGGTGCATGCTCTAATCCATAGCTTAAATATTCTGATAAATAGTCTCGATAGTCGGGATGGGCCAAATTACTAATAACTTTCTTCGCTTTGTTCACTGGAGAAAGCCCTCGCAAATCAGCAATCCCCTGTTCCGTTACCAAAATTTCTACTGAATGTTCATTGTGATCAACGTGAGTCACCATCGGAACAATATTAGAAATCGCTCCCCCCTTAGAGGTCGAAGGACACATGAAAATAGAAAGATAGGCATTACGACAAAAGTCTCCACTTCCTCCAATACCATTCATCATTTTGGAGCCCAACACGTTTGTGGAATTCACATTGCCAAAAATATCCATTTCAAGTGCGGCATTCATAGAAATCAAACCTAAGCGACGAATGAGTTCAGGATGATTGGAAATCTCCTGTGGTCTTAGCATAATTTTTTTCTTAAAAATCTCAATATCTTTAACAAATTTTTCGTTTCCTTCGGCCGAGAACGTAAGTGCAGAAGTAGAGCAGAAATTCAAACGATCGGCTTCGTGAATCCAAAAGAAAGCATCTTGCATAACTTCAGTAAAAAGAGTCACATTGGAAATCCCGGGCAGCGTTGCAAATTGGGAAAGAACAGCATTAGCAATATTACCCACGCCAGATTGATAAGGAAGCCCTTTGGGTAGTCGACCTTTTTTCTCTTCATGCAAAAGAAAATCCACTACATTTTCTGCAATTTTCTTTTCAACCTCTCCTGGCTCTCTAAAAGGTGCGGCCGCATCTTTCTTGTCAGTCCACACGATTCCCTTAATTTTCTGGGGGTCGACTTGCACATAAGGAGAGCCAATGCGATCTCCTGCGGAATAAATAGGAATTTCGCGCCGATGTGGAGGATCCAGCGGAATATAATTGTCATGCATTTCCTTGAGCTCTTGCGGCACGGACTGGTTGTACTCAATAATTATTTGATCGGCCATTTGCAAATAAGTCGGACTGTTGCCATTACTCATCGTCAAATAGACTTTACCATCATCAGTCACATCACAAGCTTCAACTAAGGCCGTCGTTACCTTATCCATAAAACCATAACGCAAATTCTGAGCAAGCTGAGAAAGGTGGTAATCAGCGTATTCTGTCGCCCCACTATTAATCTCACTGCGCAAAGAAGCATTGGATTGGTAAGGCATTCTCTTCTTTAAAACTTTACCGCGGGCCAAAGCTCCATCGAGTTCATCGCCAGTACTTGCTCCAGTATAGAGCGTGACTTTAAATTCTCGTCCTGCCTCTCTTTCTAGCTCACCCTTTTGGGCGATAGCAGTTGGTACGACTTTGGGATGGCCTGCCGGAGTAAAGCCAGAAGCGCCGATGATTTCTCCATTTTTGATAAAATTCGCTGCTTCATCAGCAGACATCTTTTTTTGCTGCAATATTTGGGAATAATTCATGAAAATCTCCTTAAAAACCCCTCTTTTTTACCTTAAAGCATTTAGTTTTGCCACCAATGAAGGTAGGATATAAGTATTCAATCGTGGACTTTTTGAACAAGGATGTGCTGATGGCCCAACTAGCTGAAATTTTATCAACTATTGATTCTCATATTGGGGGATCTTCTTGGTTTGTATTCCTGCTCTTAGGAACAGGACTCTTCTTTACTTTTTACCTAAAATTCCCACAAATTCGCTACTTTGCCCACGCGATTCGCTGTGCCAGTGGCAAATACGATAAGGATTCTGATGAAGGTGATACTTCTCACTTTCAGGCGCTTGCCACGGCCCTTTCTGGAACAATTGGAACGGGCAATATTGGAGGAGTCGCTTTAGCCATTCACCTCGGCGGACCTGCTGCCCTTTTCTGGATGTGGTTAACGGCCTTTTTAGGGATGACATCAAAATTTGTTGAAGTGACTCTCTCACATAAATACCGTGAAAAAGACAGTAATGGCCAAATCGCCGGTGGCCCCATGTACTACATGAAAAACCGCCTAAATTGGAAGTGGATGTCCATTATCTTTGCTGCGGCGACTGTAATCTCCTCTTTTGGAACAGGAAATCTTCCCCAAATCAATAGTATCTCAAACTCTATCTTTGCCACCTTTGGTATTGATCATAAAATTACGGGTTTTGTCTTGTCCATTTTATTGGCCGCAGTCATTTTAGGAGGAATTAGTCGCATCTCCAAAGTGACAGAAAAACTCGTCCCTATTATGGCCATATTTTATTTCTTAGGGGGACTCTCTGTTATCCTCTACAATGCAGGAAACATCATTCCTTCTTTTATCCAAATCTTTTCTGACGTCTTCACTGGAACTGCGGCGACGGGAGGATTTCTAGGTGCAACTTTTAGTTATGCTTTTAATCGTGGAGTCAATCGCGGATTATTTTCCAATGAAGCTGGTCAAGGTTCTGCCCCCATTGCCCATGCGGCTGCCCGTGCCCATGAACCAGTATCTGAAGGCGTTGTGGCGATTTTGGAACCTTTCATCGATACCATCATAATCTGTACGTTGACAGGACTGATTCTACTTGCCTCGGGAGCGTGGAAAGAAAAAGTGCGCAATACCTTTCAATTTACGGATATGGAAATTATCTCCAAGCAATTAAGTGATAATAACCAAACAGACCGCCAGCTCTTACGTCAGCATATTTTGGAAACAAAATCCCTTCCACTTTTTTCAGGAAAAGTTGTTTTACAAGATGGCGAACTTGAAAATAAAGAATTGAGCATCATCCACTCTCGCTCGCTTGCGGAGAAAGTTCAATTTTTCAAAGGGGAAAAACCGTTTACGGGAACTCTCAAAATTCATGAAGGGAAAGTCGATTTGACTAACAATGAAGATCTAGTCGTGACAGGCAAGTCACTCCTTCACTCCGCACCACTAACGACTTATGCCTTTACCAAAGGGTTCTTTGGGGATTGGGGCCAATACATTGTCTCAATTGGGCTTTTACTTTTTGCCTTCTCCACAGTTATTTCCTGGTCGTACTATGGTGATCGGGCCATGACTTTTCTCTTTGGCACCAAATCAGTATTCTACTTTCGCATCGCTTATGTCATTGGATTTTTCCTAGCATCTTTTACAGATACAACAATCGTTTGGATTTTTTCGGGCATTGCCATTGCCTGTATGACGATCCCGAACTTGATTGGAATTCTATTCTTGCACAAAGATATGAAAGAAACGGTTTCGGACTATTGGAAGCAGTTTAAAGAAGAAAATCCTTAAGCTTAGGTCCGTCCATACTTTTGCCAAGTACTGTGCTAGACGCAGTGCTTGGCAAAAGTATGGACGGACCTAAAAAGACCTAAAAATCGCCCCAATCACACTGGAGGCAGACAATTCCTTTTTCCCGCCACATCTTCACAACGCGCAAACGATCTTCGACGACAAAAAGAACTTGATACAGAGGAGCAATTTCTTGCTCATAAAATTCCCACTTAGTTATCTCATCACCGCGTTTATCCCCTATTTTTCTCATAATGAGTTTGGCATAAGGGACTTTATTTTCGGCCAACCAGCTTTCAGTTGCGGCCCGATGATATTCTGGACGCCCTGTCAAAAGGACGGTTTCGACGCCCTCTTTTTTCATGGCAATAATCAAATCCAAACACCAAGGATTCACAGGATCATGAACAAGGGAAGTATGAAAAGAACGCCAATCTTTGGGCTCCTGTTCCACAAAATGAACGCGATGATTTACATCACATAAAGTACCATCTAAATCTACGATAATTGCCTTTTGTTTCACTATTTCTCCTTGTAAAATAGAGCTTCAATATAACAATAAGGACGCCACAATGAAAATGCTCTTTATCTTTTTTCTTCCCCTCTTCTTCATTTCTTGTGCCACAGATATCGATTTTAGAATTCCAACCAACCGTTTTGAGTCTCCTGAAACCAATGGCGGATTTTTAAGAGGTGAAATTGATCTAGGTTATGAGTCATCACAACGAGTTAGTCTAACAGAAATCTGGGATTATTCTATTTTTGGAATCGACTATGCCACGGAGGTATCCGACGGAACATATATCAGTGAACGGCAGGAGCCTGTATTCAAATTATCCCTAGGCATACTCTCTCGCCTCGATCTTTTCACTCGCTCGAGCTATGACTCCCCTGATATGTATGGCGCCAAATTTCAATTTTGGGGAACCCCTCGCCTTGCCAAACAGCCAGGCTTAAAGATGGCCATTGCTGCGTCGATAGGAAGTGATACTTGGGATGAATCAAATTTGACCGCCACTAATCCTGATAATCAAAATGAAATAGAATATGACTCTGAACTAACTGTTGATGCTTATGACCTCTCTTTTATTATGGGATATCGCCTAACTCCAAGTTTTCTCACTTATCTCAACATTTATTATTCCAACTATAATGCAGATGCCAGTCTCACCAAACCAGACCAAACAACACATGACTATAGCTCAGATACAAACACTCAAGGCGCCCTTTTAGGGATTCAACTAGGTGAAAGAGGAATCGTCAAACTTGAAGCTGGCTATTCTAAAACTGAAGATACAGAATCGGGAGCTGAAGACGAGCGTGTTAGTCTTGGCGCAAGCATTGGCCTAGGCTGGTAAGCTTAAGCCTTTAAAAAATCCCAAACCAAGTTTTTAACAATTTGTAAGCGATACTCTTTGGTCGACCGAATATCATCCATTGGACAAATATTCTGTTCGATCAAGCGATCCAACTCTTCCCTTTTTAATAGTGGAAGTTGCTGTCCCTTTAAAAAGTCTTCGAGGAATCGACAACGCAAAGGAAATGCAGCAATTGATCCCAAGGCAATACGAACGTCTTCGATGGTTTCTCCATTCATTTTCAAAAGTGCGGCCATAACAACTTTAGAAATACTTTGCGCCTTACGAGTTCCTACCTTTTTAAAATAAGAGCGATCCCAAGTATTCCCTTTGGGCAAAAGAATTTGCGTCAACAATTCTCCAGAACGCAAATCCATTTTTTTATAACCTTGATGAAAATCCGTATATGCAATATTTCTTTTTTCTTTTTGTGTTTGTAGCTCCAATAAAGCATTATACACAAGTAGCACAGGCAGAGAATCTCCCGCAGGGGAAGCATTAACAATATTGCCTCCCAGAGTTCCTCTGTTTTGAATTGCAACTGAAGCAGTCTCTCTTGCTGCTTGGGCCAAGAGAGGAAATTCAGCAAGAACCAGATCAGAGTTCAATATTTGTCGATAAGTCGTTAATGCTCCAATGGCAATACCCCAATCCTTCTCATTAATATTTTTAAGAGATGGCAAAGCATTGATATCTAAAAAACGAACATCACTTAAAGATCCCGCATGCTTTTGCACCATCAAATCAGTCCCCCCGGCCAAAACTTTTAGCTGAGAGTCTTTACTGAGTAAATTTAGGGCCTCGTCAAGGCTGGAAGCTTTTAGATATTCTTTCATCACTTACTCCTTATTTAGTGCCTCGAAAATAGCTTCCACAATGCGCACATACCCCGTGCAACGGCAGAGGTTTCCAGAGATTGCCTCTTTTATTTGTTGCCGAGTGGGATTCTCAATTTTGCGGGCCAATTCCAATGCGGCCATCATCATTCCGGGAGTGCAAAACCCGCACTGTGAAGCATTGTGGACGAGAAATGCTTTTTCGAGTCGTTCTTTTATTTTTTGATAGCGGTGGCTTTCCAAAGTATCAATGCGTTGTCCTGCGACTTGTCCAATAGGAATCAAGCAAGATGTGACCAATTCGCCATTTAAAAATACGGCACAGGCCCCACACTCACCTTCGCCACATCCTTCTTTAATACTGGTCAAAGAAAAACGCGTACGCAAGACATCCAGCAGGCGCTCGATGGGATAAGCGTTCACCACGACGGGCTCTCCGTTTAATATAAAACTTATGCTTTTCATTTTGACTCCTTATCCAGTTTCAATGCATCTTCCGGCAAGAAGGGGATAAAAGTAATATCATTGCTCAAGACCATATCGAGCGCATTAATTACGGCGGGGGCAGATCCATCCAGCGGCAGCTCACCTAAACCTTTTGCTCCTTGAGGACCATAGAGAGACCCTGCTTCAAAAAAGCCTACGCGAATATCTCCAAAATCCAAAGAGGTTGGAATAATATAATTACTCATTTGATTATTAATCATGCGGCCATCTTTGTAGACCGCCTTCTCAAAAAGGGCAAAACCAATCCCTTGTAAAACACCCCCCTGAACTTGACCTTCAGCCATTACAGGGTTAACGACTTTGCCAATTTCCTGTAAGGCATAAAAATCATCAACCCAAGTTTCTCCAGTCACCGAATCATAGGAAATCTCTGCGACATAAACACCCCAAGAATAAGCGGCATAGGCTGACCCTTTGTATGTTTTTTCATCCCAGTGCATCTCTTTTGGATATTGATACTGCCCAAATATTTTTCTTTTTTGTTTTCGAAACTTGGCCAGCTTTTGCTGTTTTTCACCCCAAAGCTCATTCGCATCCCAAGAAAGTGAAGCTTGCTCTAACTCTTCTTTTAACTTAAATGCTGTATCTTCGAGAATTTTCCCCACAACCATCGTCGTCCGCGAGGCTACAGTCGGGCCCGAATTGGGAACAATGGATGTGTCGGGGCGATCGACAATGATTAATTGAAGAGGAAGAGATAGGGCATCACTAACAATTTGAGTTAGAACAGTCGTTGCCCCTTGCCCTATCTCTGTACTAGACACCTGAATATGAAGAAATCCTTCCTGATCAATTTCCAGAGAAACGATGGACGCCATATCACGCTCACCAGATCCTGTAAAACCTCCTCCGTGAAAGAAAGTTGCAAGTCCAATTCCTTTTTTTAACGAAGAACTTTTATTTTCTTCTGCAAAGCGATGGCGTTTTTTGATGAACTCAGTTTCTGCAAGAGCTTGATCCAGTAATTCATCCATATCTACCCCATCGGCAATAACTTGTCCTGTGGCAGTCGTCAGCCCATCTTTTAGAAAGTTAAGGCGGCGCAACTCAACAGGATCAATATCCATCCGTCGGGCCGCAATATCCATATGTTTTTCGATGGCAAAAATACTTTGAGGAGCCCCAAAACCTCGGAAAGCCCCATTGGGGGGAGAATTCGTAGCAAGAGCATAAGCTTTGATATCAACATTTTCACAAAAATAAGGCCCCAGAGCATGCAACGCTCCTCGCGATAAAACGACCTTACTCAGAGTCGCATAAGCTCCTCCATCAAGAACAAACTCAATCTGAACCGCGAGCAATTTCCCTTTACTATCAAACGATGTTTTTATGTGCGTGCGCGAAGGGTGGCGTTTGGTCGTTACCTGCAAATCCTCGCGTCGATCATAAATCATCTTTACAGGCTTTCCTGAACGATAAGACAATAAAGCGGCATGTCCTGCCAAAACGGAAGGGTAATCTTCTTTGCCTCCAAAACCTCCGCCTGTTGTTTGCTGAACAACACGCACATTTTGATCAGCAAGACCAAACAATGTCTTCATCGCTCCTTGAACATAGTAAGGACATTGCATAGAACCCCAAATCGCAAGATTTTCTCTGGCATCATCAAATTCTGCAATAACCCCTTGCGTTTCAATATAAAGCTGTTCTTGGTGGCCGGTGTAATAAGTCCCCTCAATGACAGAAGCTGCTCCAGCAGGAGGAAAAGAATCATCACCTTTTTGAATATGAAATTTGGCCAAAATATTATCATTGCCCCAAAAAATTTTATCGCCATGATCTTGGGAATGCATGGAAACTTCATAAGCTTCGTTTAAATCGACAACCGCAGGCAATTCTTCCACAATAATTTGAATACGTTTCAACGCCGCCTGGAGTTTATTTTTATCAGCATGCGCTAACAAAAGAATTGCTTCACCGGGATGGTTGATTTTTTCTTCAACCAGAAAAGGTTGATCCTTTAAAATAGAAGCGACTCGATTTTCCCCAGGAATATCGCCAGCACGCACGACAGTAAAACCAGTCCAATCAAATCGCGGATCAAATTTTATATCGCGCAGAATACCTCGAGCAACTTGAGATCGCACGGTTGCCCCATAAAGCATTTCTCCATCCTGCAAGTCATCAATATAGCGAGCTCGCCCTTGAATTTTCTCAAGGCCTTCACGCCGCCAAACGCTTCTTCCAGTATTCTTTTTCATGCGCACCTCTTCTTGGACCCTCAAATGGTCCCACACAAAATAAGTGGCTTTTTAAGATGAAAAATTACAAATTTTTTGACAATAAATCGCTGTAATTAGTTGAAAACAAACGAAGAATATTCTCCCAGGAATGAGGTGGGGGGGCATCAACAGTAATTCCTTCAAATTGCAATCTAAGCGCATGTAATGCCTGATATTTTAAGCCCCATTCAGTTCTTGCCACGCGATTCAATTCACGTGCTCCATACTGATCGTCACCTAAAAGTGGCAATGAAATACTTTGAGCATGAACCCTAATTTGATGCGTCCGTCCCTCATGGGGAAGAAATAACATCAAGCTCACCCATTTTTTTTCCTTTTCTATGCGAAAACTATCGAGACAAATATAGTCTGTAGTGGCCGTCACCCCTTTTCCAATAGGAAGTGTACGCACAGGATTTTTCCCCCCTTCCCATTTGGAGAGGTTGCGTTTTATAGTCCCTTGTGGATGTGAGGGTTTACCCCAGCAAAGGGCCAGATAGGATTTTTTGACCTGTCGTGTGCGGAAAAACTCAGTATAGTGCTGGGCAATTTTTTTGGTTTTACCAAAAAGCATCACTCCTGAAGTATCACGATCCAGACGGTGAGCGGGATAAAACTCCTCGCCCCATTTTTCCTGAATTTGGGCAGTCATGCACTGACTCCCAATCTTTAACTGCGCACTGATGGTTTCAACTCCAACAGGCTTGTTAAAAACGATAATTTTATTGTTTTCGTATAAGGTTTCAAAATCCATAGGCAATCCACTATCTGTCTGATAGATACACTCCTATCGCAATCTGAAAAACAAGGCAAGAACCATATGAGTCGACGTAGAAACTTTTCCCAAGGTCGCTGTCCCCACTGTAAGTTGGGGAATCCTTTTTGCTATTGCGATAAACTAGAAAAAGCGGAGGGAAAAATTCACGTAACGCTACTCATGCATTTTCGTGAAAAATTCCTCACAACCAATACGGCCAACTTGGTCCACCTCAGCCTAAAGAAAAGTAATATTGTAGAACGCGGACTAAAAGATGACACGGTTCATATTCTGAAAGAAGGTCATACACCAATTTATCTCTTTCCCCATGAAGAGGCCCAAGAACTCACGCCAGAAAATCTTGCCAAACTCGATACAACCAAACCACTGCAACTCATTGTGCCAGATGGTAGTTGGCGCCAGGCTAAGAAAATGAAAAGACGAGAAGAAGAGATTAAAGATATTCCTTGCTTTAAATTAACTCACGCCTCCAGCCGCTACGAATTTCGACGCCAGACCAAACAGACTAATCTTTGCACGGCAGAAGCAGTTGCCT
Source organism: Bacteriovoracaceae bacterium (assembly GCA_003245675.1). Taxonomy (GTDB): domain Bacteria; phylum Bdellovibrionota; class Bacteriovoracia; order Bacteriovoracales; family Bacteriovoracaceae; genus SZUA-425. The sequence goes on from QKCN01000079.1 coordinate 39,243, forward strand.
ATGCGCTAGAAGCACTTAGTGATTTTGAAGCTGTTGAAATTTTAATGGAAAATTTTAAGACAATGGAAGAAGCAATTAAGGCCAGCAGACCCCCTTTAGGCTAGGGCATGCTGACCTTTAATAATTTTGAAAAGCTAGAACTTAGAGATTTTCCCTTGAACTCTTGTTACATTACCTTCGGCAGTAATATAAAAAGTCTTAGACTGCTGCTTTTCACTCATTAAATTAGAAACCTTATAACTCATTTCAATTTCTGCGGCTGCAATTGGATTTTCTGGTGTTCCGATGTTCGTTACCGCAGTTAATTTAAAATTAAAAACTCTCTATCGCGCCTTGAACTCTTTCAATATCGCCATTTGCTGTAATGAAGAAGGTCTTGGTCATCTCTTTGCGGCTCATGATCGTACTTACGGCATAGCTCATTTGAATTGTGGCTCCGGCAATTGGATCATCCGCAGTTCCCATATTGGTGATGGATACTAATTTGAAACTAGCATCAAAGCTATATCCCCAAGCGGGCTGCACGTTATCTACAGTAATCTGAACACCTGTAAGAAACTTCCCTCTTCCGTCATAGCTACCGCCATAGGAGAAATTGAGATTGAAAACCATATCCACAACTTTCATGCCATAGAGGTTCTTTAAGGTCATCGAGTAGCGCTTACTTTTAGGAATTTCCCAGTTCTCTGTTGCCAGCTCATCTACAGGACTTCCATCTTCATTGCGAGGAAGAACTGAGATTGGAGTTACATTAACCTTAGAAACAGGCTTACCTTTTTCAACAAGGGCATAAAACTCTTCACCGAGGGCAATAAGGTCACGGGCCACAGCAATGGCCGAACTGATTTCACGGGTACCACTTCCACGACCTGTCCCTGAATCATTATCGCTTCCCCCACTGCCTGAGCCATTGTCTGGATCAGAGTCTAGCCATGAAGGGATATCACCATCTTCTGGATCGGTAGGTGAACCTGAATCGGTCCCAGAGCTTGGATCAGGATTGGTGACCTGGCCGTTATCATCAAGCCACGGTGAACGATCATTATCAGTTTGCGCAAAAGATACAGTTGCAAAAGTAACAGGTACTAGCACTAAAAGTAATTTGCCAATAAGCTTCAGGTTTGTTTTCACACTCTCTCCTCTGCAATAACGTACTATTTGGACTCTCTCAACATACAAATTAAAGTCTTTCAATCGCGCCTTGAACTCTTTCAATATCACCATCTGCAGTAATGAAGAAGGTCTTGGTCATCTCTTTGCGGCTCATGATCGTACTTACGGCATAGCTCATTTGAATTGTGGCTCCGGCAATTGGATCATCCGCTGTTCCCATATTGATGATGGATACTAACTTGAAACTAGCATCAAAGTTATATCCCCAAGCGAGCTTTAAGTTATCCACTGTAATCTGAACACCTTTAAGGAACTTCCCTCTTCCGTCATAGCTACCGCCATAAGAGAAGTTGAGGTTGAAAACCATATCCACAACTTTCATTCCGTAGAGATTCTTTAAGGTCATGCCATAGCGCTTACTCTTAGGGATTTCCCAGCTCTCAGTGGCCAATTCATCAACGGCACTTCCATCTTCATTGCGCGGAAGAACTGAGATTGGCGTTACATCAATGTTAGAAACAGGCTTACCTTTTTCAACAAGGGCATAGAATTCTTCACCGAGGGCAATAAGGTCACGGGCCACAGCAATGGCCGAACTAATTTCACTAACCCCACTTCCGATTCCTGAGACAGGATTCGTGGTGTTGTCATTACCCGCTCCTGAATCATTGTCATCACGACCATCATCTGGATCAAGATAAGGAGGAAGTGGATCATCATCATCTGCAGAAGTGTCAGGAAGAGTTGCAGCGGTGTCAGGAGAGCTTGCTGAGTTGCCATTTAACCAAGGATACTGTTCAGAGCTGTCATTGCCCGTCTGCCCAAAAGCAACTGTGGCAAAAGCAAAAAAGATCAACACTAAAAATGACTTTAATGTAAGTTTTTGTCCATCGTTCATATTCCCTCTCCTAGCATAAACCCTCGAATCATTCGAAAGCCTCTTACTTGACTAAAACTATCAGCTATTCTAATTGTAAGTCAAGCTCCTGCTAATCGGTGTCAATATGCACCTATCTTTTTGAAAAGATTACATTTTCTAAAGTATTGAGAACCTCTGTAAGCTTTTGTAAAAACTTTCTTCTATGTAAGAATTGCGTCATTTACATCTTTATATGAAAACTGCATTATGTGCTCATGACTGAACAAAAAAGAAAAATACGCATCCATCCTTCTTGGTTAAACCCTCTTATTTCCGAGTTTCAAGCGCCGTATATGTTGCAGCTTCGAAATTTTTTGGAAGAAGAAGCGAAGAATAATAAAATCATTTACCCTCCAATGAGTGAGGTGTTTTCCGCTTTCAATCTCACTCACTTTGAAGACGTCAAGGTCGTCATTATCGGACAAGACCCCTATCATGGCCCCAATCAAGCGCATGGACTTTGCTTTTCAGTTTTACCGCCAACTCCGCCCCCGCCTTCGCTTGTTAATATCTACAAAGAACTTCAATCTGATTTAGGAATAACTCCTGCAGACCACGGTCTTTTAATCCCATGGGCAGAGCAGGGTGTTTTCATGATTAATGCCATTTTAACAGTGGAAAAAGGAAACCCTCTTTCACACAAAGGGAAAGGTTGGGAGCAATTTACAGATAAGGTCATCGACATTCTCAACAAAGAAAAAGAAAACTTGGTTTTTTTACTTTGGGGAAGCCCTGCTCAACAAAAGGCAGCTAAGGTCGACACGCAAAAACATCTAGTGCTCAAAGCCCCACACCCCTCTCCCTTAGCGGCCCATCGTGGTTTCTTTGGTTGTGAACATTTCTCTAAATGCAATGAATATTTAAAGGCCCATGGCAAAGAGGAAATCGATTGGAAGCTTCCCTCCCTGAACTCACTCAAAAAATCTTAAATTTCTTAAAAGAAAATCAAATTCCTTTTAAAGAGTTCAACCACCAAGCTTGCACAACCTGTGAAGAGTTTGCAGAAATTCGCGGAACTCCTCTTGAATGGGGCGCGAAGACGGCCTTAGTAAAAGATAAACAAGACTTTCGCATCTTTGTCTTAGCGGCGAATCAGCGCCTTAACTCTAATCGCGTACGCAAAATTTTAAAGTCGCAGTGGATGCGCTTTGCCTACCCCGAAGAGCTCAAAGAATGCGCCAACGTCACAAAAGGAGCACTTCCGCCAGTGTCCCATCCTTTTCTTCCCTATGATCTCTACATGGATGAGGACTTGCTCAAAAATGAACAAATTGTTTTTACAATTGGCATTCACACCAAGTCGATTTTGCTCAAGATGGAAGATTATCGCAAACTTGTTCAGATTAAAGAAATTGCACAGTTTTCAAAATAAAAAGGGGGCCACCATGGCCCCCTTAAGAGAAGAGGTAAATTGAGAACGACATCATTAAATCAGCATGTCCGCTATCTTTAACGTTACATCCATTTAACAAAAAGATTTAGAGCAAATCACTTCCGCTTTCCAAGCTTGTTCTCGCCCTGCTAAGTATCTCGTCCATGAGTTGCAGCTTGAATCCATGGCCAAAATAGCAGAACTCTTTAAAATCTCAAAAGACTTCAGGAAACAAAAACTAACATAACTGTTACTTGAGAATTTTTTACAGAGCTAGACGCTTAAAGCAATTATAGACGTCAATCAGTGCTCTTGGCAGATCTTTTTTCTCCCAAGAAAGCCCAAGCATTTGCCTTAATCTGTCATTCATTTCATTTTCGAATTCTTTGAACTGCCCCTCTCTTTTTTCTAAAAGAGTGAGGTTGCTGCAGCAGTTTTCTTTTTGAAAAGAATCCACCTCGACAGGATTAAAGGCTAAACAACCATAGGGTTTGTATTCAAAAGGAAAAGGACAGCCCAAGTTTTGCTTTAAAAAGAAAGGACAAGTATATGTTTTGCGCATATTGGTTTTGCCCGTCCCTATTTCATAATCTAGGCGATAAAAGCGAACACAATTTTCAAGCTTTTCAAGAATGGAAAGATCATTTAACTGTGCCCATACCTCCAAGGCTTCAAGTGGAGTCACCTGCATAGAGTTAGCAACAAAAGTACAACAAGTGCCACCACATTGGGCACAAGAGATAGAGGCTTTTTCTAGTTCATCCATGCTTGTCAATAAAAGAGATCGCCTTTCATAAGAACGAGCTTCTTGAATTTGCCCTTGGACCCACTCAAAAAATGTCATGGTGAAACCTTTTTAATTCGAGTCATAAAAATTGGACCTGCCCCCATACACTTATCGGGCATCATCCAAAGACCAAAACCATGTTCGTCTTTATGGGCCAATGGATGAACTGCTTTAGGAAGATCAAAAGTAAATTGATCCCCTTTTTTCTTACTAAGTTTTGCTAACACATCTGTATTTTCCAACGGAGAAATTGAGCAAGTTGAATACACCAAAGTTCCCCCTGGCTTTAAGGCAAGAAGCGCAGAACAAAGCAAACCATATTGAGTTGATGCCAACTTCTTAGTGCGCTTGGGAGTCCATTTTTTGAGTTCTTTGGGATCCTTCAAAATATGTCTCTCTCCAGAGCAAGGAGCATCCACTAAAATGCGATCAAAAAATTCAGGATATTCCATACCAAAGCGCAATCCATCTTTTCCAACAACTTGAACCTGTGTCATTTTTTCTTCACTTAAATACTCGCGAAGAACATTGAGCAGACGCAAACGACGATTTTGCGAGACCTCATTGGAAAAAAGTTTTCCACTTGGTCCTAAAGACTCTGCCAAGATGAGACTTTTTCCACCAGGAGCGGCACACATATCGAGCACGACATCATTGGCAGAAACGCCTAATAACTCTGCCGCCAAAATAGAAGCAGGATCCATTACATAGAAGGAAGAATTAATATCCTGCCCCGACTCAAAGTGAGGATAAGAAAAAGGATCCTCCCCTGATTGCCCACAAGGACGACAAACCTTAAATTCATCGGACTCCATTGCCTTTAAAAGCTGAGGCCAACGCTCTCCATATAGTTTTTGATAATACTCATTCATGTCCACTAAATCCTTTGTGATGGAGGTCATTATATGCTAAAAAAACTGCCATGAAAATAATTGATACCCACTGCCATTTGGATGATGTTGCACTGGCCCTACATTTGAGGGAAAACATCGAGCTTTGGAAGGAAGCAGGGCTTTCATATTTCTTCTTACCAGGAATCTGTGCAAAAAACTGGAATCGCATCCTAAACCTATCCCATCAATTCCCTGAAATCAAAGCAGGATTAGGCATTCACCCCCTCTTTATTGAGGAGCATGATTTACATGATCTAGAGCAACTAAAAAATCTCCTCAAGCTGGAAAAAGTCAGCTTCATAGGAGAAATAGGACTCGACTTCTTTACTTCCCGCCTGCTCCAAAAAGAACAAGAAGATTTTTTTACCCAACAACTTAAATTAGCACAGCAATGTAAAAAGCCAGTCATTCTACACGTCCGATCTGGACACAATGAAGTCCTCAAAATAATCAAAGACAATAATTTTACTCAAAGAGGTATTGTCCACGCCTATTCGGGAACTCAAGAAGAAGCAAAGCGCTATTTGGATCTGGGTTTTAAATTAGGACTAGGAGGAACACTAACTCGCCCTAATGCCCATAAACTACAGAGCATTGCCCAAAACCTTCCACTCGATAGCTTTGTCTTAGAAACAGACGCCCCTGACATGCCCCCCTATAAATACACTCATCCGAATACTCCCAATAATATTGTCGTTGTTTGGAATAAACTAGCTGAACTAAGAAGCTGCTCACTCGAAGAAGTCGCAGATGTCTCAACTCGAGCAGTCATGGAGATTTTTCCACATGAATTTTTTTGATCGAACAGAACTCATAATGGGGGAAGAAAAACTCAAAAAACTCCAAAAGGCACACGTCATGGTTGCAGGCCTTGGTGGAGTTGGCGCCATCGCCGCAGAAATGCTTGTACGAGCAAGCGTTGGCAAGCTTACCATTATCGACTTTGATACGGTTAATCTTTCCAATATTAACCGCCAAATTATTGCACTTCACTCCAATCTGGGTGAAAAAAAAGTTGAAGCAATGGCCAAGCGGCTCAAAGATATCAATCCTGAAGTTGAACTAAATGTTATCGATATGCTCATTGACAGAGACAATGCCGAACAACTGATCAAAGACTATCGACCAGACTATCTGCTAGATGCTATTGACTCTCTCTCTTGCAAAATGCATTTACTGGCTCAGGCTTACCATCAAGAAATACCGACCATATCCAGTATGGGTGCTGCTCGCAAATTTGACCCAAGCAAAGTAGTAATTACGGACCTCACTAAAACAAAAATTTGCCCACTCGCGCGCCAAGTTCGAAAACGTATCAACCAATACAATATTGGCAAAGGCATTATGGCAATTTATTCGACAGAGTTCCCCACAGAAAAGGGACCACACGAAGAGATAGATGGACATCGCGGCCGCAGTATAAACGGGACAATTAGTTACATGACTTCGCTCTTTGGACTCTATGCTTCATCTCATATTTTACAAAAACTCATGGAGTCATAATCAATGCAAAAGAAAATCGCACTGACTATATTGTTTGTCATTTTTATTGGGATTTGGTTTTTCTACTGGGGAACGCGCAAAGCCAAGATTGTAGCCTTTATCGAAGATACTAACAAAAACCGCGAACAACAAAAGGTATTACCTAAAAAAAATAACCCCATAAAAAAAATATTATTGGCCCCTCGCCCATCCTTAAACACTCACCAAAAAGAAAAAGATCAAAAAAGAGCAATTCAAGACAATGTCTGTGAGGATTTTAAAAACAAGCTCAATTCCTTAGAAATTTCTTTTGATACCGATCATTTGCAGAAGGATATTCAAAACATCAAAATTCCAAATTGCACTCAAGATGGACCTCACATAAAAGAACTGAAACAAAGACTTCAAAGAATTTGCAAAGAAAATGAACTGGACGAGTGCCTAACCCAGATGCTGTTCTTGCGTTCTGCAATAAATGCGAAGCTAAAAATTGAAATTGAAAATGTTTCTGACTTTTCAGAACTCGTCGATCTATTGCTAGAAGCGTTCTCTCATGAAAAGAACTTCCCTGTCGATCGTTTGGCAAAAATCGCACGCCAGATGGAAAAACTACATCCCGAATATCCCATTGTGCAAAAAATTTCACTGGTTGGAGAAACAATCGAGGTCTTACACAGTGAAGATCGAAAAAATAATCCTGAAATATGGAATGATCTCATTGCTAAATATTCTGAGATGGATGAAGAGGTGCGAAATGACCCTAGTTTAGCTGATTTTTCCTTTCTTGTTCTAACAGAAGGAATGAAGCCAGATAAAATTGAAGCATGGGCAAATGAAGCAATTTCTAGAAAACAAGATCAAGCAAAGGGCTATGAAATGCTGGGCTATCTTGCGTGGAAAAAAGGAGAGCACCAAGCCGCCAAATCCTTTCTTGCAAAGGCGATTAAAGCTTCTCCCAATAATGAGTGGTATATCAAAACGATGTCTGAAATCAGTCGACCTGATGCAGCTTATGACGCCTACAAAATCACGATGAATTTAGGATTCTCCCTAGATGAATTGCTAGAACTTAACTAGTTTTTAATTTGTCGTTTTCTGTCAAAAAAGGTTATCCTACTTCGAATTAAAAAAGATCAACCCCTGATTAAAGGAGAAAGTGTGAATACAGTTGACCTTATTATTTGGATTGCAGGCCTGGCCATCGGAGCATCTTTTATCTACATCTTATGGAGCTATGCTAAAGGGCTTAAAGCCTGTCCTCGCGAAATTTGGATTCTCTTCGCCTCCAAAGTGATTGAGTATGCCGCCTATGGTGCCATGAACGTAACCTTTGCCCTTTTTCTCTCTTCCGATGTGGGAATGAGTGATATTGGAGCAGGTTCTTATATTGGAGCTTGGTCCATTACCTTAACAGTCGTCATGATTCTTGTCGGTGCCGTCGTCGATGCAATTGGTATTAAACGCACACTTTTACTCGGCTGTTCGACCTTACTTATTGGGCGCCTCTTTATGCCCTTTTTCACCAATATCTATGCTGTAACTCTTTTGGGATTTGTTCCTCTAGCGGCCGGTACGGCAATTATGGGTCCAGTGCTTTCCGTGGGGATTAAGCGTTATACAACAAAAGAAAGTTCAGCCCTGGGCTTTGGACTTTTTTACACCCTTATGAATGTTGGATGGGCAACTGGAGCTTGGATTTTTGATAAAGTCCGCACGATTATGGGAGAACATGGGCATACTAATTTTTTAGGTTTTGAAATTTCGACTTATCAAACAATCTTTTTAGTAACTCTTTTTCTCACGATTCCCAATTTTATCATCTTTCTTTTTATGAGAAATGGGGTCGAACTCACAGAAGAAGGGAAAGTTGAAATTAAGCCTATTATTTTTGACAAAGCACATGGCGACAACTTCATCAAAGTCCTACTAGGTGTAACTAAAAAAGCGGCTAAAGATACTCTTGAAATATTTAGAGGCGTAATCAAAGAAAAGTCATTCTGGTACTTTATTCTAATGATGCTCGTCATCGTTTTTGTGCGTCTTATTTTCTATCATTTTCATTATACATTCCCTAAATATGGTATTCGAGTACTGGGTGAAGGGATAAAAATTGGAAGTCTTTATGGAATGCTGAACCCAATCATTATTATATTTCTAGTTCCTTTTATGTCTGCCCTGACTAAAAAAGTTAGCTCCTACAAGATGATGACCATTGGTACAATTCTTTCAGCCTTTTCTGTCTTTATAGCCTTAATGCCTGCTGAATCCATGCAATGGCTGATGGGGACTTGGGTAGAAGAGTTAGTATTCGACCGCTGGCTAGAACTAGCTCCAGAACTACGTAATCCTTACTTTTTCGTGTTGATTTTCTTTATTATCATCTTCACTATTGGCGAAGCCATCTGGTCTCCGCGTCTTATGCAGTTTATGACAGAAGTTGCACCTAAAGGAAAAGAAGGCTCTTATGTTTCGCTTTCATACCTTCCCTACTTTGCGGCCAAGTTTGTTGCTGGGCCAATGTCTGGTTGGTTGGTGGCGACATATACACCAGAAGGTGCAGAATCCTATCCTAATCACTATATGGTATGGCTATGGATTGGTGGCATGGCGATTATCACGCCATTAGGTCTTCTCTTCTTGAAGAAAGTCTTTACGAAAAATATCTCTGAACAGTAGTCTTTTACTATTTTTAATCTACAATAGAGGGAAAGCTTTTAGCTTTCCCTTTTTTTTGAAAAGATGAGAAGAGCATGGACAAGAAACGAATTATCCAAAAACTAATCGACAAGACTCAAGCTGAACTGAAAAAAGCGGAAGAATCCTCCAATTCGACACGAGAACTCAACCAAGCTCCCGATATGAAGCAAGAGGGAAAGTACGATACTCGGGCCATTGAGGCAGGATATCTTGCGGGCGCCCAAATGAGACGAGTTGAAGAACTGAAGCTTGATATTCAAATGCTCGAAGAAATTGAAGTGCAAGATTTTTCTAAAGACGATGAAATAGCAGTCTCCGCACTTGTCGAACTTAAGCACAAAAATCGCATTCAAACGTATTTTCTCAGCACTACAGCTGGAGGAAGTTTTTTAGAATTAGGAGGAAAGGCCATTATGGTAATCTCTGTCTTCTCACCTATTGGCGATGCCATGTTAGGACTAAAAGTCGGAGACGATTTTGAGCTGCAAACGGCCAAAGAAACCAAAGAATACGAAATTATTTCTCTTAACTAAGAATTATTTTACAAGCTAAGATTTCGCAAAAAAAAGGCTCCCCAAGGGAGCCTTATATTGATGAATTACTCGAAATAGATAGCATGTGAAATTTGAAAATGATTACGCTCATGAATGTTGAGTAAAACAAAATGAGCTTCTTGCCCATAGCCGCCATAATACTCTGAAGAAGAAGCAATCAAATACAAAGAGCATGAACGATTATAATGACAACGATAGAGAGTTGCAATTTGCTCATCTGTTAAGTGCGCTTCATACTCTTCGTTTCCAGCCACGTGCTCATCTAAAAGCTCTTTATTCACGAAGTAGACACTTGTCTCCACATAGTCATGACCTTTAATATAAAGGTCTCTTCTTACCTGCTTGGCAATCGTTTCGACATAGCTGCGTTGCTCTTGCTCTGCCATATAAGCATATGCTGTCCCCATAGCGAAGTTAGAAAGTAAAAATAATGCCAAAATTGTCGTTTTCATATTTGCCCCTTTGTTGGCGTCAAACCTTGCACAAAATAACAGATAGAAAACGGCGCAGCAATTCAATTTTTAGACAACAAAAGCATCTCTTTTAGGATGGAAGGACCACGATAAATCAAAGCTGAATAAATTTGCACTAAATTCGCTCCTAAATGCAAACGCTCAACGAAGTTTTCAGCAGTTAGAACTCCGCCAGAGGCGACAACTAAACATTCAGAAGGAAGCAAGTCCTTTAGTTTTTGCAACAAATGACTAGAAGACTCCTGCAATAAAAGGCCACTTAAGCCACCTCGCCCAAATGTTTCGTGCTCATAAGGCAAAGTATTGCTAACCACAAATCCATTTATTCCCCAACGCAAGGATATATTAATAACATCCTCTAGCCCCCTCTCTGTTAAAATAGGTGATAGCTTTAAAAACAAAGGAGTATTGTAGCGAAGGGCATGCACTTCTCTCAGTAGTTCTTCCAAAAGCACAGGATCTTCAAAAGTTTTGCCTTCGCGCGTATTGGGACAACTGATGTTCAAAGTCACATAATCGGCCAAAGGAGCAAGGAGGACATAGCTATCCAGCATATCGCGCACGCCAGCACGGCCAATGATCTCAGGACTATGAGTTTTGGCAATATTTACACCGATGATCATTTTTTTCTTTCTGGCTTTTTGCAAATTCAGCGCAACCTGTTTCGCTCCGTCGTTATTAAGGCCACAGCGATTAAGAATGGATTCTTGTTCTCTTAAACGAAAGATTCTAGGTTTGGGATTACCTTGCGATGGCAGAGAAGTTACTGATCCTACCTCCATATGCCCAAAGCCAAGGGCCTCCCAAAATTCGATTAATTCTCCATTTTTATCAAAACCTGCGGCCAATCCAATAGAATTACAAAAGCGTAAGCCACATAACTCTTTCGGTTCTTGTGGAGCACGTGCCCCCCAGAAGAAAGAAATAAAAGTCAAAAAGCCAGGTAATTTACAGGCAACTTTTAGAAAAGAAAAAAGGATATCATGAATGGTCTCTGGCGGAAAAAGAAATAGAAACTTCCTTATAATAGAGTACATCGCTTTAACTCCTCCAATAGACGCTGTGCTTTCTCCTGACTTTCCTTGGCATCATTAGTCCATAAGCTTCGCCCCATAATCAAAAGGCTACTCCCCGCCTTGAACGCATCTGCGGCCCCAACAACTCTTTTTTGATCACTTCCTTGGGAATCTTCAAAAGAAAGACCTGGGGTCAAATATTTAAAGTCCAGCGGCAAATTAATCTTGTGCACAGAGTGAAGATCATCTGCCGAACAAACAATACCATCCATTCCTACCGCTGCGGCATCTTTAGCAAACTTTGCAACAAGCTCTTGCACATCTTTTTTAGAATCAATTGCTTCCTGCAAAGAAGTCTGATCAAAAGATGTTAGGACTGTCACTGCAATCAGGTTTGTTGAAGAGTTTAATTCTTGCTTTGCTCGAACAGCAGCCTCAAGCATGACTTGACCTCCCATGGCATGAAAATCTAAATAATCAACACCATAATCCATGACTCGCTTGGATGCTTGATAAACAGTGTGAGGAATATCGTAATATTTAAGATCTAAAAACACCTGTCGCCTGTTTTTTTTGATGATCTCAATAACCCGAGGACCGAGAAATGCAAAAAGTTCCATACCCACCTTAAAACAACCAACATAAGGAGCAAGAACTTCAATTCGCTCTTCAAGATCTCGTTCTGAACTAATACGATCTAAAGCGTGGCAAATATGATTTTTAAGATCACTCATGGAAAAAGGCCTCCTCTTTTACAATATCTTCAAAGTCTAAGATTGCCAAAAAGGGTATCCCAAATTTTTGCAATAGCAATGACCCAACAATAGAATCCCCCTCTTGCGTCTTTCCACTGCGATCAGTTAGGGCAACCACTGCACTAATTTGCGCGCCCTCCATTTTTAATAATTTTTCGACTGTCGCAAATAAAGACATCCCCGAAGTAGTGACATCTTCGATAAGAATAAAGCGTCCACGCGAATCGCCAAGGAAACTGCGATGAGCAGGATCACCATGTTCCTTTTCATTTATGCGAAAGGTTGATATGGGATGATCCTCGTTTTCCATGATAAATCTCTTAAACTGACATAAAAAACCAATTCGCATACAAGACTCAGGAACGCCAATAATTTGATCAAACTCCAAACCTTGTACTTCAATAAAGTGGAGCAAAAGATTGGAAAGCTCATCCATACACTGCACTGATTCAAACCCCTTGCGCCAATTAAAATACCAATGAGACTTCTTGCCCGATTTTAAAACAATCGGTTCAGGAAAATACTTCACAATCTCAGTGCGCTTAAGGAAGCTCAAAAACTCTTTTTGATTAGGCGATTTCAATTTCACTCCTTGTCATAGGTTTTTCACAATAATGACATCTCAGAGCAAGAGGTTCTCTTGATTCAACATGAAAAAGAGAACCTGTGAACTCATGATGTTCGTATCGACTAATACATTTAGGATTAGAGCACACTATCATATTTTCAATCTGTGAAGGCAGTTGCACACTGCCTTTAGCAATAACCCGACTCTCTTGGATACTGTTAATGGTATGGTTCTGGCTAATCAATCCAAGACGATAAAGTTCCTTGGGTTCCAAGCTCTTTCCATGTATGGCAATAACATCTTTACGCCCCCATTTCTTACTGCGAATATTCGATGCCAGCATCACTTCCTGATCTTTGAGTTGATCGAGTTTGAGTTGACGATAAACTTCAAGACCTTTTCCCGCCTCTAAGTGATCAATTAAGGTTCCGTTGGCCAAGCGATAAACTAATTTCTCTCCAGCTTTAACCCCATTGATGATAGGCTTCATATTTAAACTTGCGTCCATTTTTGCTGAAACATTTTCTCGCCCTTTGAGCTTGCCCGACCATAAAGAATCTAAAATAGCTTGTCTCATGAACAGACCATTTTGCGCCTGCTCAATGTAGCGTGCCTGAGGACAACTATCCACACTCATATCAATCTCTAAATCATGCTTATAACGAGGCAGCGGATGCAATACGATCATATTATTTTTGCATCCATCTAATTTCTTTGCCGACAATTTAAATACTCCAGAAACCTTTTTAAATTCGAGTTCCCCCTCAATCCCCTGAGGAAATCGCTCTCGCTGAATACGAGTCATATAAACGACATCGGCCTCTGCTAAAACTTTTTCTAAATTATCGGTTTCAAGAATGTCGCGTCCACTTTCTCTTTTATAATCATCGATTCTCCAAGCCCCCATCTTTAATGACTCAGGAGAGACCAAGATAAGATCACTTTTAAAAAAAGTCATGGCATGCATCATGGAGTGGACCGTACGACCAAACTTCAAATCACCAACCAGTGCAATTTTCAGTCCATCAAGCGTTTGAAAATGCTCATAAATAGTCAGCAAATCGAGCATTGTTTGAGTGGGATGCGAATTCCCTCCATCCCCTCCATTAATGACGGGTATTTTCATCTTATCCGCAATAAAGCGGGCCGATCCCTCGAGGTTATGCCGCATAACAACCGCATCATACTGATATGTTTGCAACATTTCGATGGTGTCCAAAAGGGGCTCGCCTTTTTGAACCGAAGTCCCCTCAATTCCGGCAAAACCATTAACATAAGCTCCTAAGTTGATTGCTGCCGTTTCGGAACTAATTCGCGTCCTTGTCGAATTTTCAAAAAAAAGGGAGGCAACTTTCCTCCCTTTATATAATCGGCTCAGATCTTCTTTGCTTTTCTTCATTTCTAAACTCAGATTGATCAAATTGAGAATGTCATCTTTTGATAAATCCTTAATGCTCACAAAATCTTTCATTGTTCCCCCCTTAAGTCCCATAGCCTCATCTCTCCCAATATTTGCTCACCTAAAAATGGTGAGTGCAGACACTTACTTTTAATTTTTTCTTGAGTGATTTGCATGTTCCCTTTCGGGTCCCAGACATTGAAACGAGCATGAAATCCCTCTTTCCAATCGCCATATCGCTGCTGTCCATAGCGGTTAATGATTCTTCCTGGATTCAAACAACAAGTTTGATAAATAATTTCTGGCGGGACTCCATTTTCGAGAAGCTTTCCAACAACAAAACCATAGGTATCAAGGTGGGGAAGACCAGAGGTTCCCTCCTTTTTCTCCTGCAAAGAATGAGGGGCATGATCAGTTGCCAAAAAGTCAATTTTCCCCTTTTTAAAACGTTCCAGCAAAAACACACAATCCATCAATGTGCGCAAAGGAGGGTTGACTTGAAAATATTGATCTGCCCGATAGGCTTCTTCACTGAAGAAAAGATGATGAGGAGCCACTTCTAATTTTACGTGGATGCCTCTATTTTTGGCATCTTCCACCAGTTCAAATCCTTCTCGCGAAGAGATATGACAAATGATGCCCTCGAGGTCAAAGCGCTCAATTAACTCTAATGCTTTTTTTATTGAAACAATTTCGGCCTCTTTAGGACGCCTCCGCCCATGTGCTCTTTCATGATTGTACTTCTGCATGACTTCATAATCTTCACAATGAAAACTAACCAACTTGCGTCGCAAATTATTGAAGCGCATGTCTTCTGTTTCACAAAGAAAAGCCCCTCCAACAGAGGGGCCCATATAAATTTTAAAAGGAAGATCTTGAGATCCCAGAGAAAATAAATCCCCTCCACCATCAGCAAAAGGGATAATTTCCACCGGCAAATTTTGAACTAATAACTCTTTTTCTCGATAGCTTTGCAAATCAACAGGAGGACAAGGAGTATTGGGCATATCCATCATTGCCACGACTCCACCATTTAAAGCCGCTTGAGCGGCAGAAGAAAAATCTTCTTTATAATTCAAAGAACCAGAAGCATCTTGCCGACAGTGGACATGAATATCAACAAATCCAGGAAAAACGAGATGGTCCTCAGGTAAAATCAAGTTGGCATGACGTGCACAAGACTCATCAAATCCTAAGATTTGTTGAGAATAGATATCAATATGAAGCTGAGCTTTTTTTACTTGAGAAGAGACGAAATTGGCTTCTAAGATAAATTCGTTTTTCATGAAGTTTTTTTTTAATCTACAAGAAAAAGAAAGGGGCCGTCAATAACTACTTTTTTAAAATACCTTGAGCTGCCCTGATTCCACTTGCCCATGCTCCCGTAATCCCGCGACTCGTTCCAGCCCCATCACCAATGAGATATAGGCTTTCTTTTGCCTGGAAAAAATCATCGATAAAAATAGGCTTGTTGGCATACATCTTGATCTCTGGATAATACATAATCGTCGAGGGATGTAGCACTCCCGGAACAATTGTATCCAAAGATTTCATGGCGGCCCAAATATCTCTCATTATTTTAGACGGGACAACGAGTCCTAAATCACCGGGACACACTTCACAAGTTGGCACAAAATCATAAAGATCATCATTGAAATTATCAACATTAGAGCGCTTTCCACGGCGGAAATCACCGACTCTTTGCATGATCGGTTGTCCACCACCGACTGAATTGGCGAGGTGGGCCAAAAAGACCCCCATCTGTTGCCCACTACGCACAGGATTTTTTAAACCAATTGTTTTAAGCATCGCAAAATTGGCCAGACCATTTTGGTTGGTATCTTTAGAAAGCGCGTGTCCATTCACAAGATAAAAGTCATTATACTTTTCTTTGGTCACTAAAGCGTGACCTGAATTCGTGCAAAAGGTTCTCACTTTATTATTAAAATAGAATTTAGGATCATAATAGTCATTAACAATAGAATAATTCTCCATTCTCGTTTCAACTCTTATGCCAATATCAACTTGATTATCGCTATATTCAATTCCTTCCTCATTCATAAGTTCTTGCAAAAAAGAAAAACCTTTACGCCCCGGTGCCACGATTAATTCTTGATAATAGAGAGATTCTGCACCATTAATTTCCAACTTTTTATGAAGATGATTAACGGCCGTAACCTCAGTATTGAGGCGAACCTCTACGCCTTTTTCTTTTAAATCTGAAATCAATTTTTTTATGAGATACTTGCTATTATTAGTGCCCACATGTGCCTGCCTTATTTCTAAAAGCGCAGTATGAACACTTTGAGCACGTTTTACATATTTTGAAAGATCACTTTGAGGAAGGATGCTGGGCTGAAGATGTCGTTCAACTTCTTGTAGTAGTTGATCTACTTCTTCTTTTTCCCAATACTCTAAAGGAAAGCCTATTGGATAAGTATAGTTTTGCTTGCAATCATTAAGTAATCCCCCAGAACAGATGGATTCCTTATCAAGCATTAAAATACTTAGGCGGGGATTATTTTCAATGAGCTTAAAAGCAGCTCCTAAGCCAGCAGGTCCAGTTCCGATAATGATGACATCAAATTTTCCCATGGGTCCCTCCTTTCACTCTTTCCAAGTGTAAAAGAGGAAAAATAAAATCAAAAGAAAGATTTGGCGGCTAAAGCCACTAAAATCAATCCTGCGAGAAAAAATGCATACTTGCCCAATAAACGATAGAGCAATGTTCCCCAAAAGGTTCCCAGTAATGAGAGGATGAAAGTAATGATGCCTATCCAAAGAGTGGCCAAATAGAGATTCACTGAACTCAGCGCAAACAAAATGCCAATTAGAAAAGCATCAATACTGGTTGCAATAGAAAGTGTCGCCAGACATTTGTTGCTGCAAACCCCCATACACCCTTTCGTTGCCAGTAGATGTAGCGCATTATGAGCATCAAGTCCTTCTTTAATCGTTTTAAGTCCTAATACAAAAAAGACGGCAAAAGAAATCCAATGCCCAAAGCTTTCAACAAAAGGACCAATGAAATGCCCAAGCCCAACCCCCAAAAGAGTCATGCCAGCTTGAAAGAAACCAAAGGAAAATGCAATTTTTAAAAATTTTGCAACTTCACGCTTTCGGGTTTTAATTCCACAAGTAACAGAAGCACTTAATGCATCAATAGCAAGAACAACTCCAATAATTAAAATTTCAATAGCACTCATTTTGTGACCTCAACAATTGTTGCAATAGAATCCTCTACAATGAAATGAAAATCAAGAGAATCAACTCGCATAGCAAAATGATTATTTGTCTCTTCCTTTACATAACGAGGACGAGGATCTAATAAAATCATCTCCTCGACCAAAGAAAGTAAACGCAAGTTAGCAGGTTTTAGTTCAGGCTCTCTCCACTTGACGGCAATAACCCCGGAAGGAAGTGCGCGCTCTAGCCAACCGCAACTAGCATGCGGAATACAATCACTTTCAACGGAATAAGGTTTGATATCAATAATAGGAGTTCCATTCAATAAATCATGATTTTTAAAATGAATCACAACTCTTCCATTTATCATTTCGACATTTTCTAATTCAACGACACTTAACCCCAAAGGATTAATACGATAAGGACTACGTGTTGCCCAAAGCCCCATACGCTCATTCCCCCCTAAACGAGGAGGACGGGTAACAAAGCGAATGTCTTTATTTTTGTTTTCATGAAAAAGAAAGCTCAACCACAAATGAGAAAACCCATCTAATCCTCTAATAACATCAGGATGTGAAAATTCTTTTTCAAAAACAAGTGTTCCCCAAGAAGACGGACAAAGTCCAGACTGACGAGGAATGCCAAACTTTTCGGTAAAAGGACTTGAAACAACGCCAATAACTTTAAATTCCATTTTTGAAATGCTTTCCAAATTCTTGTACAACAGCAGTAATTTTTTCTTTCAAAAGAGGATAGCGCTCTTGCCAAATATTTTTCAAATCATCCTTATCCATCTGCTCTAACTCAAGAACAAAAGCCCCTAATTTGTCGAGACGAAAAGTTTGGGCCGTACCCCTAATTTTATGCAATACATTTTTCACTTCATCCCAATTATTTTCTTGGACAAATTTCTGTGCGAGATCAAGGCGTTCAGGTAAATCGCGAACAAATCCGCCAACAATATGCTCCATCGCATCTTTATTATTGAGAAATATCGCTTTTAATTCTTTCCAATCAATAATCATGATTCCCCCAATTCAATAAATTGAAAACTATCAACATCGAAAAGTCCTTTGTCTGTTAATTTCAAATGAGGAATAACAGGCAAAGCTAAAAAGGCAAGCTGCAAAAAAGGAGACTCAAGAGTTCCCCCTAAGCTTTTATAGGCTTGATCCAGCTCCTGCAATCCCTTATCGATTTCATCTGCACTTTGTTCACTAATCAAACCGGCAATGGGTAGTTCAAGATGCGCAACAATCTTCCCATCCTTAGCAACAGCAAAACCTCCCCCCTTTGAAATAAGTGCATTAACGGCTATGGTCATATCATCAAAACTTTTCCCCGCCACAATAATATTATGAGAATCGTGGGCAACAGAAGAAGCTAAGGCTCCTTTAGAAATCTCTAGGCCCTCCACAAAGGCTTGGGATATTTTTTTAGTTTTCCCATGCCGCTCAACAACAGCTAAATAGCATTGCTCTTTAGGAAGCTGCCCATTTTGAATATGACAATTTTTTTTGAGAGTCACAATTTGACCGGCGATAATACCAATGCTTTTATAGTTTCCATCTTCAAAATCAATTTTAAACTCATCCAAAGACAGAAATTCTCTTTTCATAGAATTGTGACGTGGAGCCTTGGAATCTTTAATTTTTTGGCAAACCTGTGTATCTAAGTTTAACTGTGATACAAACTGTCCTCCGATCATCACATCAGCAATCTCGACCTTTTCATAATCGGACAACAAAACAATATCAGCAAAATAGCCTGGCGCAATCAACCCCATATGATCGAGATGGTAAAAACGGGCCGGAGAAAAGCTAGCCATTTTATAAGCTAGATGAGCAGGGACATTGCATTCTTGAATCAACATTTTGATGAGATAATTAATATGTCCCTCTTTCATTATTTCCAAAGGATTGCGATCATCTGTACATAAGAAAGAATGAACAACACTACTTTCATTGATGGCCGAAGCTAAGTCTTTAAGGTTCTTTGCAACAGTTCCTTCACGCATAATAACGGCCATTCCCCGTTGTAACTTCTCTCGTGCTTCATCACTACTAACGGTCTCATGGCAAGTTGATGGTCCACCACAGAGGTAGGCGTTAAGCCCCTTCCCTCTTAGCATTGGTGCGTGTCCATCGATAACTCTTCCTGCAAAGCTTTCAATTTTATCTAAGACTTTTTCATCCCCTGCAATCACGCCAGGGAAATTCATCATCTCACCCATCCCGAGACTATTGGCGCTCTCTTTTAAACGATTCATTTCAGTAATGCCAAAATTGGCACCATTACTCTCAAAGCCGGGCAACGCCGGAACACAAGAAGGAATCTGAACGAGGAAATGTTGAGACATCATTTGAGCACAACGCAAAAACCAAGACACTCCTTCTTCTCCCAAAACATTAGCTATTTCATGAGGATCTGCAATCATAGCAGTTGTCCCCAAAGGCAAAGTTGTTTTTTCAAATTCAAAAGGATTCATCATGGATGACTCTAAATGCATATGCGCATCAATAAATCCAGGTACGGCCCACAACTGACTGCCATCAATGACCTTTTCCCCTTCATAATCAGGTCCAACTCCTGCAATAAAGCGACCTGCAATTGCAATATCACAACGCTCAATTCCTCCATTAATAAAGTCCGGGCGCTGCACATTTTTTATGACACAATCAGCTTTTTGATCACCACGAGCGACCGCCAACATTTTTGAATACTCATCTCTCTTAATTTTTTTTGATGATGACATTTACGCCTCCCTCTTTATAATAAAACCATGGGTATTTTCAAAAACTTAAAAAAAGCTCTCGAAGATAAAGACAATGCAACTTGTCTAAACTTGTCACTTAATAAGAATACAAGTCTCCCTGAGGAATTATCTCTACTTCCCAATCTAAAAGAATTATACATCAAAGCAAAAAACATTGAAGAGCTTTCCCTTGCGAAACTCCCTCAATTAGAATATTTTTCGCTGCAGAATGAGCAAAATCTGAAACTTTCTCATGAGCTTTTTGAGCACCCAAATCTAAAAACCCTAAGTCTCAACAACTGCCTTATCCAAACTTTTCCTCAACTGAAAAAAGACAATATTGTGTTAGAAAACCTATATCTCAACAATAATGACTTAGAAGAGTTGCCCCTGGGGCTAAGCCACTTAAAAGCTCTTAAAGTATTATTTTTGGGCAGCAACAAAATCAAGTCATTGCCTGCAGACATTGCTCAATACAACTCACTGCAACGCCTGATTTTAGATAGCAATCAACTTGAAAAATGTCCTATGATATTAAAGCAAGCGACGAAACTATTGCATCTTTCCATTGACAATAACCCCTTCTCCGAAGAAGAACGGGCCATTATTGAACGAGAACTCAAGCTCTGGTTTTAGACTTTGATGCGATTATTAGCCTTACGCAAACGATCATTTAAAGTGCGCAGTAAAATTTGTAACCACTTCGGTTGGCTTTCAAAAAACTTATCAAACTTAGCCTGAGGAATTTCAATCAACTCACAATCACTTAAAGCTTTTACGGTGGCCGAGCGAGGCTCCTTGTCTAAAAAGCTCATCTCTCCTACTAATTCACCGGAATAAATAAAACCAAGCTGAACTTGCTCTGTTCCTCTCATTTTATAAGCGACTAACTGACCACTCTGGAGCCAGTACATCATATCCCCAATTTCACCTTCTCTGAGTAAAATATCGCCTTTGGATACTTTTATACGCTTTCCGACTTCTTCAGTCACTTACTCCTCCCTGCTAATCTTAGCTTCATTATCTCTCGCCCCCTTCAAAAGACAAAGCAGGTTGAATTTTCCATATCTCAGTGGAAACTTATTGATCCTTTCGCTCAAGTTTTTTGATAAAGAAAATTGTCATGTCCCAAAAACAATGAAAAAATACAATAACTTGACCATATCAGGAGTCTTTCTATGTCCAATTGGCCGTCACAATTTAATAATTTTTTACATTCAAGCTGGGTACTTATTTTTGCTTATATTTTTTGCACCGTGGTTGCCGAACGAGTTCTTAAATTTGTAATACATCGCTTTATTTCCTCCAAAATGGAAAAATTTAGTGATCAAGCAGTCGGACAGCGCCCCTATAATCGCTTCTCCAAAAGCTCCTCACTGGCAATCTTCTCTGGATTATGGCTTTTAGGTCTCCCCTTAGCGGAATTAACGCCAGATATGCATGAAGCTCTCTGGCGAGGACTTATTATCGTCTTTACAATTAGTACTGTTATTGCCTCAATGTTTCTCGTGGATCTTGTCTCTTCTTATTTCAAAAGCCTTGCAGAAAAAAGTAGCAATAAGTTTGATGACTTGCTGGTCCCTCTTGTCGGGAAAAGTGCTAAGGTATTTGTACTTTCCATCGGAGCAATTTTCATTGCTCAAAGCTTTACCCTCAATGTCACAAATCTTATTGCTGGTCTCGGAATTGGAGGTTTAGCCTTTGCTCTTGCAGCCAAAGATACTCTCTCTAACCTCTTTGGGTCTTTAACCGTATTAATAGATCGTCCTTTTCATATTGGAGACTGGATCGTTATTGGGGATAAAATTGAAGGAATTGTTGAACAAGTTGGTTTTCGCAGCACTCGTCTGAGAACATTTTATGATTCATTAATTACTGTTCCCAACAACAATCTGACAAATATTCAAATCGATAATTATGGACGCCGTCGCTATCGCCGCTATTCTACCAAGCTAACCATTCAATATGGTACAGAGCCAGAAGTGATTGAAACATTTTGTGAAGGCATAAGACAGTTGATCAGCAACCATCCTAAAACCAGAAAAGATTACTTTCACGTATACCTCAACGATCTCGGCTCCAGTGCCTATGAAATTTTGCTCTATCTTTTCTGGGAAGCACCAGACTGGCCATCGGAGTTGCATGAGCGCCATCACCTCTTGATTGATGTTATCCGCTTAGCAAAACAGCTCCATGTTAATTTCGCTTTTCCAACTCAAACCCTCCACCTCTTTCAAGAAACAAAAGAAGTGGTTCCTGCCTTCACTAGCTCAATTCATGAAAAAGCGGTCCAACTAGGAAAGGAATTGAGTTTGAATAATGTTGGCCTCACTGGTCCACGCAGCTCTCAAGAACAGATTTTTTCAAAATAAGGAAATATAAATTGGAATCGCAAACAATTATTAAACTCGAAAATATATCTAAATCATTTGGCTCTCTTGCTGTATTAGATGGACTGAATCTCGAAATAAAATCAGGCCGTTTCTATGTTCTCTTAGGGGAAAATGGCTCCGGAAAATCAACCATTATAAAATTACTCATGGGACAAGAGATCCCTGATGAAGGTCAAGGAGAAATGTTAGGGCATTCCATCCATGGCAATGATCTCAGGAATCGCCAATATATTGGCCACGTCTCGGAGCTTATTGACTACAAAGTTCCCATCAAGATGAAAGAATTTGTCTTACGCTATAAAGATTTTTTTGAGAATTGGGACCAAGCTCTTTTTGACAAGCTCATAAAGGACCGAAAAATTGATCTTAATCGTAAATTTGATCAGTATTCTCGTGGTCAACGTATGCAATTGGCCCTTATTTTAGCTATCTCCATACACCCCAAACTTCTGCTACTGGATGAAATAACCTCGGTTCTAGATATTTACGCTCGAAAATATTTTCTCAACCTTTTTGCAGAACTGATGAAAAAAGGAACGACGATATTACTAACAACGAATATTATCTCTGAAGTTCAACAGCATGCCACCCACATCGTACTCATTCGAAATCAGAAAACGGAATTTAACTCTTCGATTGAGCAGCTTCATCAAACCTTTGTTAAATTGCGCGTCCCCGAAGGAGCAAATCCGAATATTTTAACCAGCGAGAATTGTACCTGGGCGGGGCTTAATAGTGATGGCTCAACGGGATGGATTGTCCCCAAATACATCGCAGAAAAAGAGGAAATCCCAACAGAGTTCATTGATCGACGCAAAGCAAGTCTCGATGACATTTTTATTTATTATTTTAATTTCCCCGCAGCACAATCAGAGGAATAATTAATGAGTTCTCTATTTTCTATTTTCTTCCCCAAATTTATAAAAAAGTTGGCCCTCCTTTGGGTTATCGTAACAATAGTCATGCTGGCTCTTTTAAAAATACTCGCCATTAACCAAATCACGGACATTATATTTAGCTGCATGATTTTGATATGGATTTTTATGATCACGGCTCCCATGTTTGCCAAAGATGCAAATCCCTTGGCCAATAATATGAATTGGGTGATGAATCTTCCTTGTACTAAAGAAGAACTTATTCGCTTCAATCTCTTCTTTCAAATTGCAAAATTTTTATCTATGTTCATATTGGGCATGTTCCTTTTTGCGGCTTATGCCGCAATACTCATTCAAGGAATTGACAAAACGGAGCTCTTATCATCGCTTAATTCATCAGCAGAATTGCCTTTAATGGGGCCTCATCTAGTCAGTGATAAAATGCTAGACAAAGATTTCATGGCAAAGTTCTCTCTTTGGGAAATTCTTTCAAACTATCGTTCTGCGATAATCAGCGCCTTACTCATTATTTTTGCATCTGTGCTCTCACTGCTTGGACCAGGTGGGCGCAGCCCTTATTCAACCTATATGCAAAAAATTGCCAACAAAGAGCACT
Organism: Bacteriovoracaceae bacterium; assembly: GCA_003245675.1. Lineage (GTDB taxonomy): Bacteria > Bdellovibrionota > Bacteriovoracia > Bacteriovoracales > Bacteriovoracaceae > SZUA-425. Next base: position 63,096 of record QKCN01000079.1, read on the forward strand.
TGAAAAAAAATAACCGACTTTACACTTTAACTATTGGATTCATCGCGGGTGGAACCTTTTTCTTTTTAGAGGGCTCTCTTCCCATGCTAGTTGCCCTACCTTGTATTGCCGTTATCATCCTTCTTTTTGCTTTTGAAGACTATCAAGAAACATTTAAGCTCTTTCGCTCCAAGAAGGCCGTAACCATTCGCAAAGGATTACTTTTTAGTGCACTCATCATCATTGCGGGTCTAAAACTATTTTCTGATCGCCTTATTGATTCTCCTCATACGACAAGTGCTCTTAAATTTAGAGAACTAGAATTCCAAAAAGGATTTCGCAAAAAAATTAACCCTCATGTTGTACTCGATAGCCTGACAGATGATCTCGAGCCATCTCAAATAGAATTTATCATTGATCTGCTTAAATCAAATAATCCTCAGAGTAAGAAATTTCTTTTCAAAAATGCAAAGCAAGTATTTGCCACCCAAAAAAATATGCGCAGTAAAATAAAGCTGGCTGAAGTTTATGACTTTGTACACTCTCAAGAGTTTAGCTTTGAAGATTTTTTGTACCATCTCAAAGAACAACAAATTCCGATAGAATATCGCAAACTGGCAAAAGTCATTACTCCTGAAATGATCGGCCAAGAGCTCAGGCAAAAATGGCTCCAAGATGAGAAACTTAGATCCTTTGTGATTGATGAGCTGATAAATGAAAAACACTCGAAGGATGAATCGATTTCTTTGCTTTATCACATTGGACAAAACTATCTCAACTATGACACCGTGGCAGCAATCAAAGTTCTTAAACTCTTTGGGAGCAAACTAGATACATCGCCTCAAGAACTGATGGAACTTAGAACTCTTTCCCTAAAGGAATTTGCAGATAAATTATCTGAAAAAGTAAAAAAGAAAAAAGAAGAACAAAAAAAATCAAAAAAGAATAAAAAGTAAAAATAAATTTTGACATATGACGTCAGGCCTACGACAATGAAGATATAAGAATACTTGTTATACCTCCTCTATAAGGAATGACACTTAATGCGCACGGTTTTTGTCCTCATTTTATTGGCCTCCCTTCTTTCATCCTGTGCCAAAGTTTCTTTCCGTTCGCGGTCCTCTCAAAAAATTGAAATGGGGAAAAATCCCCAACACACAAAGTTGTTTAAATTTGAATATGCGAAATCATATTACCTTTGGGGACTTTTTCCTGCCAATAATATGATCTATATAAATGATCTTATTATGGATGAAGGACTCACAGAAGTTTCCAAATTGAGCATTCGTGAAATAACCTCGTTCTGGCAAATGGTCTTATCTTTTGCCTCACTTGGGATGTATATCCCCAAAAATTTTGAATTTTCCGGAATAACAAAATAACCAGGGACGGTTACCGGGCCAAGGATGGCCCAATCTTTTCCTAATCCTCTAAAGAACTAATCAAACCTGAAAAAACATCCGCAATATATTCATCTGCTTCTTCGTCAGTCAGATGCCCCAAAGCATTGCGATCTTGTTCTTCGTACAAAGCCTCTAATTCTTGTACAAAGCGGGATTTATGGCGAGGAGTATCTTTACCGTAAATTTTTCTCTGCTGACAGTAAGTCATCACTAGCTTTTCTTTGGCCCGCGTAATCCCCACATAGCAAAGGCGCCTCTCCTCATTAATATCCCCTCCTTCGGTGATTGTTTTTTTATGAGGAATCATCTCTTCTTCCATCCCCACAAAATAAACCACTTCAAATTCAAGCCCTTTGGAGGAGTGTAAAGTCATCAAAGTAACTTCATTACGACGAACATCGGGGTCTTCATCATCTTTTTCTTCATTTTGAGAATCTGCGAGAAGTAACTTTTCAATGAACTCTTCTAAAGTTGCAAATTTCCCACGAAAACGGGTAAAGCGCTCAGCTGATTCAATAAAATACTGCACATCACTGCGCTTTTTTTCCAACATTTTAGGATGATCGTAATTTTTTTCTAAATAAGCATAGTACTCAATTTCTTCAATTAAAGTGCTCAATGCTTCGGCTAAAGTATGCTCTTGAAATTTTTGCTGATACTTTCGAATCGTCTTTACAAAATCGGCCCCACCATGTGCAACTTTTTCTCCCGATTGAGCAGCCAGTTCAAAGGCTTCAAAAAGAGAGCATTCGTTTACTTTGGCTATTTCTAAATGACTTTCCAGAGTAACAGGACCAATGCCACGATTAGGAACATTCAAAATTCGACGCAGAGAAAGTTCATCTTTGGGATTATGGATTACCGAAAGGTAAGCAATAAGATCTTTAATTTCTTTTTTGTCATATAATTTTTGACCGCCAATAATGCGATATGGAACCATTGATAAACGCAAAGCATCTTCAAAAGGAATAATTTGAGTGTTGCTGCGGTAAAGAATTGCAACGTCGGCCAATGAACCACCATCTTTTTGATAAGCAATAATGTCATCGACCACCACGCCAGCTTCGTGATCAGTATCTCCTGTTCTCCAAAGATAAGGCTTAGGTCCTGTATCATTGGTAGAAAACATTGTCTTCTCTTTGCGGCCTGCACTGAGTTTAATTACCTCATTGGCCAGATCGATAATCTTTTTGGTAGAGCGATAATTTTGCTCCAATTTAATGACGCGTGTGCCTTTATAATGGTTTTCAAATTCCAAAATATTTCGAATATCGGCCCCTCGAAAAGCATAAATAGACTGGTCATCATCACCAACTACACAAATATTATGATGGGCCGAAGTTAAGGCCTGCACTAAAGAAAATTGTAAAGGGTTCGTATCCTGATATTCATCAACCATGATGTATTGATACTTCTCGGAGTACTTACGAGCAATTTCAGGGTGTTTATCCAACAAGTGGACCGTTAAAAGCAGCAGATCATCAAAATCAATAGCATTACAAAACTTTAGCCGCTCTTGATAAAAACGATAAACCGTTTCAACGGCCAAATCATATTCGTCTTCCTCGTTGAAAAAGGGAGATTGAATGTAATCTTCAGGCAAAATACCGTTGTTTTTTAAAAATCCAATTCGTCCCAGAATCATCTTTTTGTCGAATTTTTTTCCTGCATGATAGTAGGTCAAAGCTTCTCGTACGATGGCCACCTGATCGCCACCATCATAAATAGAGAAGCGATTGCTATAACCTAGATGATGAATTTCTTCTTTTAAAATACGCACACACAGAGAATGAAAAGTGGAAACGGTTAGTCCCCTGCCCTTGCGTTTCCCCAAAAGACCAATAACTCTCTCTTTCATCTCTTTAGCTGCCTTATTAGTAAAGGTCACAGCGAGAATGGAAGATGAAGGAATTTTTTCATTTAATACCATGTGGGCCATGCGATAAGTCACTGTTCGTGTTTTACCCGAGCCTGCTCCTGCAAGGATCAAAACGGGGCCATTGATGGTAGATGCGGCTGCCCGTTGAGGTTCACTCAGTCCGGACAATGAAAAATGGGACATGTTCTCCTACTTACTCAAGATTGGAAACTCAGATACTGCCTTCTCCATTTCTTTTTGCCAATGTTTTTTACTGCGGAAGCGCAAAAGGACTCACTAAAATCTATTGAAATTTCGCGATGTTATAAAATGCATAACTTCTTCAGCCAAAAGCAGAGTGCTCAAGTTCATGAATTTTATGAATATTTGAATATTAATTTTAGTTATTTGTGAATTAGCCGAAAATGGGATGTTAAGATTTCCTACTTTCCTAAGATATTTTGGAGATAATTTGAAACACTTTATAAAGAAAACACTTTTTATTTGTGCCCTTTCATCTCTTTTGCTGACTGCAGCAGCTTGGTCGCAAGATGACTCTTCAGCCAGTGAACCAGAAGAATCTTTTTCAGAAGAAAAGGCCCTTACCGCTTACTGCCAAGAATTGATGCAAGAAATAGAAGGAAGCAATTTCACGAAAAGTATATCTCAAGATCAATTCACTGAATGCGAATGTGAATTTGAAAAATTAGGCAAAGTAGAAGAGATGAAAAAATACTTACCGAACTCTTCAGCCTACAGTGTTGAAAAAAACATGACTTGCGATAAGCAATTTACTCCTGTTGGCGAAGACGATTTTGACCTCTGCTCCTCTATCGCTAAAACTTTTGCAAAAGGAGAAGGCCGAGAAGGTATTATTGGCATGTTTTTGGATGGCCCTCATACTGAACTTGCAACATTTGAAGGCTATAAATACATTGATGGAAAATACTGCTTTGAAAATAGCTTCGCAATGGCCAGTACGACGGAGATTCTACTTATGAGATGCCATGTTCTAGCAGTTGCTCTTGAAGGTTATGGAGTGACTAACGGAACCGATGATGAAGAAGATGAAGACAGCCAAGCTAAGGCCAATATTCAAAAGGCGGCCAATGCAGGTATGACTGTTCCTACAATTTCT
>QKCN01000021.1 GCA_003245675.1 Bacteriovoracaceae bacterium
AACTGAGCTTGGAAAACTATATGAAGTAATTGAACAAGGAGTAACAGAAAATCTATTTAATACTAACTTAGAGTTTATTAGTTACTTAGATTCGCACTTCAAAGGGATTAAGTCATATTTTTCCAGAATTAAAAAGCATCTAACTGATGAGATTTTTGATGAGGATAGCAATGTTATTTGCTGTGACCTTAAAGGCTGGGATGAGAACATTAAAGGCCCTGTCTTGCTCTTTTTGTTCCAATGGTTTCAAAGTTTGGGGCAAAAAGCTGTGTTTTTACTTGATGAGCTTACTAAATACATCGAGAAGCCAGAACACGCTACCAGTATCGCTAATTACTTTAGACAAGTTAGAAAAGAGGGCGGTTCTGCTTGGGCCATATTTCAATATTTAGATGATGCGGCCAATAAAGAAAGTTATCCGCTTTTGTATGTCATTTTCGATGGGGCAGAGACAAAGTTTATTTTTCCTCAAGAGTTTGAAGATTCTGTAAAACTAGATCAAATTTCTAAGGCAATGCTAAAAAGTTTAAGAGAAGATTCAAGCATTTTAGAAATCGACAATGATAAGAGTCGGGATCACTCTGAGTTTTTAATTCTTAAAAAGAATCAAAACAGCATCATCAGAAAGATTGCAAGACTCAATAGAACAAATCTCCTTTTTGAAAAATACAATACTGATTCGACAGAGAGAGAAGTTTTTGAAAAGTGGGAAGAGGCTCAAGGCAAATATTTTCCAAATTTTAAAGAAAGATTACTCAAATATGTGGAGGTGAAATATGCGTCATCTATTAATTGATGTTGTTGTATTGGTATTTAGCATATCCGTTGTGAATAAAACCTTTGCAAGCTCTATCTTTGTTCCAGATAGTGACTCTGCAACTCTTATTCAAATTGCTATGACCCTTGCTAAAGATTTTCAAACAACGCTTAAGCTTTTGAATGTTGCTAAAGATACTCAGGAAGTTTTGGGGAAAGTTCATGGAACAATCTCTAGAAAGTATTATCTTGCTAGACGTATTCAGTACAGGCTTTTACGGCTTAAGAGATTAAAGAAGCTTAAGCCTAAGAACCTAAAAGAGCTTAATAATGCAATACGAGCAATTAAATACAATATTTCAAGCGTAGAGAGACTTTATGATTCATCAGGAAAGGAGCTTTCTTATACTGGTGATGATTTAGAGTTTGTAAAAATGAAAATTGCAGTGCCAGCAGTTCAAGAGTCAGAGGTCGAAGCAAGGATTGATGACTCACATGGTTCAGGTGTTGAGGGGAATACTTCAAATACAGCCCTAAATACGGCGTATTCAGTAAGAATCTTGCATGACATGAATCAGACTAATAACAAAATGGCCGAACGTAATTTAACTAAAAATCAAATGGATATTGAAGACCGCATGAGAAAACTAGGAGAGGAGCAGTCTATGAAAGATTGGGCCGGACTTGATGACATTAGAAGACTTCAAACAGGCGAGCCAAAGGCAGAAATTTAATGTTTAGAATAGAAGAGTTCCTATTTATTGAATATGACTTTGTGGATAACTTCGGGAATGCACTAGAGCCATACATTCAAGGGATTATTGCAGCATTTTTCGTAATCGCAATTATCTATGAGATGTTTTCAAATGGAGATATTAGAGGACTTGTTCAAAGAGTATTCATTGCTATCATTACAATTCTCTTTTTCTCAAACTTGCATAAAACTTTAGTTTCAAGCTCTTTTGATATGGCAAATCATGTTGTTGATTCTTTGAAAGAGAGCAAAGTAATTCTTGATGGTCTTGGCAGTGCTATTGATACAGTTATGGACGCTCAAGAAACAAGACACGCTACACCTTGGGAATTTATTAGGTATCACCTTATACCTCTTGAAAAAACGTATAATGTGATCGCTGCTACTATAATTATATTCATTGCAAAACTTTGTCTTTTTGTGTCAAAAGCAACTTATACGATTGTTTATAACTTGAATCTTGGACTTGTTGCCATTCCAGCAGCTTTTTCAATTCTACCTCCTTTTAAGATGTCTCTTGGAGGAGCATTTAAAACGACTGCATGGTGTATGGTTATGCCTTTTGTTGTTTTGTTCATGGTCTTTATTTTGAGTCATCAAATAATGGAGCATAGTTCTACTGGTCAAATTATCGGTCAAAATATCGAGGGAACTGCCATTATTTTAACTTTTGCAATTTTCTTGGCCTTTTGTGGGTTGATTACTTGGGGGATTCTTGGCGGTACAGGAGTTATGCAAGCTGCTTCCATTGGTGGAGCTTATATCGGGGCACAAACTCAGCAATTAGCAAAGTCAGGTTTATTAAAAGCTTGGAGAAACAAAATTCCAGTTATGGGGCAGGCCATGATGGTTGGTGGAGCATTGAAGGACTTTGCCAAGAATAATGCAGCAAGGATGGTATCTCCCTTTCTAAGAAAGAAAATATAGAGATAGGAAATATAAGAGGTGAAAATGAGCGAATTAACAAAAAAAGAAGAATCCACAACTTTTGATAGCTTCAAAAGTCACTTTGAAAAGCAAAATAAGAAGTTAAAGCTATATTTTTCTGTAACAGCACTCGTTCAAACGATTGCATTCTTATTGCTACTTGTTCATAAGAACATTTATTTCATCAAGAATGTGCCATTTGTTCAAAATGAGTTGAAAGTTGCAGAAGTATGTTTGCTTGGCATGAAGCAAATTATTAACAATCGTCATTATCCTGCCTACATGGATAAAGGACTTATTCAAGGATTAGAGAAAAACAATATCCATTTTAAGTTTCAAGGTGAACTTGAATATTTTAAACCGCAGATGCTTAAGGACAATCTTTGCCACTTTACCTTTAAAGACAAGCGAGGCATTGCTGGCTTTTTAGTGAAAATGCAAAGTAAGTCTCATTATCCATTTGGCCATAAGATTTATGACTTTGATGAAATTCACGAAAATCAGGAGGTTTTAAAATGATTTTTTCAATACTTCCAGAGCGAGTCGCTACAATATTAATTGGATCAAAGCCTGTCATTGTTACTTTTATGAGTGTCGTTCTTGGTGTTGGTGGAGCAAATACCAAATCTGTAGAAGTATTAAAAAAAGATGAATTTAATCAGGGGCAGACAATTATTATTAACCCCAAGAAGAAAAAAATTGATGAATCTCTCATTGTATTCACAAAAGAGCGTTCATATGAGTTTTTTATTAAATCATCTAAAGCTGGAAATGCTCACAATTTTATCAAAGTTAAGTCTGGAAAGATTAATGCTGTTTATAAGAAGAAAAAGCAAGCTTCAAACTACAATTACTTTGAGGGCGACGACTCTATTAAAATCGAAAATACAGCCTCATATCCATTAATAATCAATGGTATTGAGGTGAAAAGACAGGAGTATTTTTCTAAAGGTATTCCGCTATTTATTTCTACTCAAAATAAGCTTCCTAATGAATCTGTAATCTTCGTTAAGGAGGCAAAGTGAAATATCTAATACTTGCTAGTCTTCTTCTGCCAGTTTCATCCTTTGCTTTATCTTTATTGTCTCGTGATGAGAGATATTTAGGTGGAAAAGAACAAGTCATTAAAAAAGAAGCCGTAAGTAATGAATCTGATAAGGCATTGGTGAATAAGCTACTCAATGAGCTTGAGCGCAGCAATAAGAAAATAGAACGCTTGAGCCAGAGGAAAACAAAAAGGGCCAAACAAAAGACCCTACCTGAAAACAAGATAATAATGATCGGTAAAGCTAATGAGATCAGGATGCTTGATGAGTTTGATGGCATCATTACTGACTCAGTGTTGGCCGTAACTGGTGTAATGAGCAGAATCAAGGTTCATTTAAACAAAACAGAGGTTATCCCTGCCAAGTCATTTCTTCGCTGTGCTGGAACTCCATTAGGGTACAGAGTTAAAGCAAAATGTGATCGCCTAATTACTCCCAAGCAGACTTATAAAGTAGATGTTGTTTTAAAAGATGTATTTGATGGGGGGGATACACTATTTTCAAGTGAAGTCTACTCAGGAGAAGAAGAAGCCTTTTTGAAAGAGTCTTTTGCATCATTTTTAGGAGCTGCTTTCGATGTTTCTAAAGCAAGACTTCAAACTCCTTGGGGTGAAGTTGAGCAAAACACAGCAAAAAATAAAATCTTATCGGGACTTGTTGGGGCAACTTCCACAATCACAGACAAGATCAGAGATGATGCCAGCAAAATAAAAACAGTTTGTATTTTAAATGCAGGGAAAAAAGTAATTGCACTTTTTGATGAGGGAGTCAGTCTATGAATAAAATTCTAATATTTTTACTGTTAATGTCTTTGGCTTCCTGTTCATCTTATAGCTTGAAAAAGTCTTTAGCTTATAGCTTTGCAACAGGGGCAACTAGCACAGGGGCAGCAGCGTATCTAATCGCTAAAGAACCAACTAAAAACAAGATTGCTAATGCTGCTCTTTTTGGAACGATAGGCGGTGTTGCAGTCGCAGGATTAGCTTATTTGTTTCATAAGAACAATCCACTTAAAACGCCACTCGAAAAAAGACAAATGCCAGAGCATTTAAGACCAGAATCAAATATTTCAGCCCATCCTATGAAGTTGGATTTAGGGCCAGAGACAATCAATATTATGCCCAAGTTCAATTCAACTTCAACCTATAAACAAAATGTAAAAGAATTGCCACAAGAGCTTAAAGGGATTTTTCCAACTCCACTTGTTGAGGTTCACAAGATGGAAGATCAGGTCATTAAAAAAGGAGCAAGATCAATTTATTTAAGAGGCTGTGAAGCAGTTGTTCAAACAATTGGAGAATAAATGAGCAAATTAAAAAAGAATGATGATCTTTTCTTTGAGTCGATTGCAACTATTTTGGAATCACTCATTGAGGGAACTTTGAAAGCGGTGTTCTTTAGTGGGAGAGGGATGCTTCTTGCCGTAATTAGAAAGAATAAAAAGAAGAAACGAAGTTTAAGCATGATTGATTTTACAGATTCAAGAATCAGAAAAGTTTATAAGAGGACTTATGGAATTAACTAAAACAATGCCTATTATCCCATTTATGGTTGTGATGCTTGTCCTTTCAGGGCTTCCGTTTCTAATCAGCAAAATTATATTTGCAGTATTAGTTATATCGGTCACGTTTTACTATTCATATCATGCTGGGCTTGAACACTCATTGATGCATGATAAGAATGAGAATTCCAACCTAGAGCTTACGTTTGTTAGTGTTATCTTTGCAGGGGCCTTGTTTGCTTGTGCTTGCACTTTCAGAATGTGGTCAGATAACTTAATTGTGTATTTAGCTGTTGCTATCGCTTGTTTAATTTACTTTTTCTTCTATTTTACGAGCAAAAGTGCAGCTGATTCAATGGATTATGAAAAGCCTTATGATGACAAGGTTTATATGGGCCATGTCGATCAAGGCGTCTTCCCAAAGCCATTTTTTATTACTGAAAGCGCAAGAATGTTACATGGTATAGCCTTTGGTGTATCAGGTGCAGTTAAAACAGAGGGCGTGTTATTTCCTCAGTTGGCACATGATATAAGAACTGGAAAGGTTCAGATAATAATTGATCTAAAAGGGGATAGAACACTAAAAGATAAAATCTATGACTTTTGCAAAAGGTATGGAAGGGAACAAGATTTTCACTATTTCTCTTTAAGTAAGCCAGAAGAGTCACAAGAATATAACCCTTTTGCCTTTGGTAATCCTGCACAAGTAAAGGATAAGTTTGTTGCTTCACTTGATATGACTGAGCCATATTACAAAGCAATTGCTTCTTTAGAGTTCGTCAAAATTTTAGAAAACTCAGGTTACTTGGCAACTTTAGACCAAGTGACAGCTAAGTTTTCTGATGAAGATAAAGAACTTAGAGGACTCAAAGCAGAGCTTGAACTTTTAGAGAGAACTCCATTTGCAGCAAAAATGGAAACAAGTTACAGCATCCTTGATATTTACAATGAAAATAAAGTCTTTCTATTAAGTCTTGATGATGACAGTTATCCATTGATGAGCAAAGCACTTGGAAAGATTTTACTTAACGACTTAAAAGCTTTGAGTGGTTACATTCAAGGGCATATCCAAAAGAAAGATAGAAAGCCAATTTCTCTAGTTGTAGATGAAATTGCAGCGTTTATATCTAATGAATTCTTAAACTTCTTATCCAAAACCAGAAGTGCCAATATTAGAGCTTTTATGGCAACTCAATCTGTTATTGGTGACTTCTTAGAGCTTGGTGAACACATCATTAAAAGAATTATGGATAACACTTCTCTTAAGGTTTTTATGGCCGCTGGTGATCCTGATTCTGCTGAATACATGGCAAATACAATTGGAACAAGAGAAGTCTGGAAAGAAACAAAGCAAATAGAAGGAGATATAACACCCGAATCTACAGGTATGGGATCGCTCAGAGCAGCCAATGAGTATCTAGTAAGTCCTAATATGATCAAAAGGTTACAAGCAGGAGAGGGGTTTGTTTATATCCGAGAGGGAGTGATTCTACAGAAAGTAAACTTTGATTTTGCTCTACATGATGAGCGAGTTTTCAAAGATCAATAATAAAAGCAGACGATTAAAGGAGGAATAGAAATGGTTTCAAAAAGTGAAAAGAAAGAAGCAAAGACAAAATTAACTGGCAAGAAGAAGCTTGTATTTAGTCAGAGTTCAAGCCCCGAAGTGTTCTCAAAAATTACTGAGATTTTGTCTGAATGTAATAAGAAGGACTATGGAAAGGAGGTTGATTTTCAGTTTTTAGTTGAATTTTTAATGGCAAATAAATTCACAGATAAGGACATTGAGAAGATTCAAAAGTCCAGCTTAACAGCCAAAGAAAAGATTGAAAACGCATTTAAAGATTACGTTTTGAAAAATGGTGAAAAGATAAGCTTTGATGAGTTTATCTGTCGAGAACTTAAATTAGCATAAATTAAAAGGAGAGCCTATGTCGGTAAATATTGCAATTTTAAATGGAAGACTTGGAACAGAACCAAAATTTACAACTCATGGATCGTTATCAAAATGTACGTTTACAGTTGCTACAAATGAAAATTGGACTGATAAAGCATCGGGAGAAAAGAAAGAAAAGACAGATTGGCATGATGTTATCGTTTGGGGGAAACAAGCTGAAATCTGTTCAAGCCATCTTTCTAAAGGCTGTGAAGTTTTAATTGAAGGAAAAAATAGAACTTCCTTTTGGCAAAATAAAGATGGCAAAAAAGAGAAAACCACAGAGATTGAAGTTACGAAAATTCAATTCTTAAAGCTGGGAAAGTCAAAGGATAACGGAACTCCAAGACCGGTTATTAAGCCAAAGCAAGAGCAGTATAAACCGCAAGGATATAGACGTACAGATGGCCTTTCGCAAACTGTATTAAGAGATAGCTTGCAAACAATAATGCAAGGTGTAGGAGCTTATGCATGAGGAACCTCACTAAAAGGGCACTAAAAGCCTCACTAAAACAGACACTAGTATCTATTCCATTCATTTATCCATTCTTTTCGTGGAAAAGAGTATCTAAGTTATGGTTATCTGGCCCCGCATTGCAAAGGGTTCACCCCTCCTCACTTCTTGACTCCTCTCTAACTACGTCCGGTGGACTTGTAGAAAGGAGTCAAGAAGCAGTCGGTGTGGTTTGCGGTATGCGGGGCCAGATAACCTAGAAGATGAAGAAAAGGATTGGATGGGTAGTAAAGAAAGAATGGGGAGGAATGGAATGATAATGATGAAAAGAGATTTAATGTTGTTGAAGTTTTTAGGGGAGTTTGGAGTAAGTACGAGTGAAGTGTTGAAAGATGTGATTAAGGAAGATGGGAAGTATGGATTGATAAATTGTCATAGGAGGTTGAGTCGATTGTATAAGTTGGGGTTGATCGAGAGGGAGAAGTTTTGTGGTGGGAATAAGAAGTTGTATATGGTGTCTAGTCTTGGAAGAGATGTGTTGTATGATATGAGATTGGGCAATGGGGGAAGTGGAAAGATTGATTTGAGTAAGTGGGAGCATGATGAGTGGGTAAAGAAAGTAGCAGCGAGGTTTTATTGTAATGGTTTGGAGGATTTGATTAGTGAGAAAGGATTGCAGTCAAAGTTTGTTCAGTATAGAAAGTTTGTGCCAGATTTTGGGGTTAAGATTGATGAGGATATGAAGTTAGCGGTTGAAGTAGAATTGCATCAGAAGTCGCAGGAAAGAATAATAGAGAAGTTTAAGAAGTTTAATAGTTCGGGGTTGTTTAAGGATGTTTTGTATTTGGTGGATAAGGAGTCTGTGTCGAATAATTTGAGTCGTTGTTATCAGAAAATAACGAAGTCGTTTAGGTTGCATATTTATGAGATTGAAGAATTTTTGAAAAGGCCGCAGGAGATTTTAAGCGAGGTCTTGGGAAGTTCATAAGATCGAAAGTTCAGATTGTAATTAAGTAAGTTTGAATTTTGTAGTTTTGGTTTTGGGAAAAGTTATTTTCTCAGGGGGAGTTTTGTCTATGAGTAAGAGAAATATCGAAAAAGAAATAGCAGAGTTGGCCAAGTATATTCATGTGGTGAGAGATCAAAAGGTCATGTTGGATTTTCAGCTTGCAGAGCTTTATGGTGTAGAAGTTAAGGCGTTGAATCAAGCTATAAAACGGAATCAAGAACGTTTTCCAGAGGATTTTGCCTTTAAGTTGGATGAAACGGAATTTATTGAGTTACGGTCACAGTTTGTGACCGTAGAACAACAGAAATTGTTTGGTAGGAAAGATCAGATGCCAACGGCCTTTACGGAGGCAGGAGCTTATGCTTTGTCTTTTTGTCTTAGATCAGAGAGAGCCGTTGAAATGGGTATCTTCATAATTCGTGCTTTTACTAATTTGAGGAAGTTCGTTTTTAGATATGAAAGCATTTTGACTGAGCTAAAAAATAGCAAAGATATTGCTTCCACATTTAGAAATTTTGAAAAAATGGTGGAGCAACATTTTGTAGTTCTTTACAAAAATAATACCAAGCTGACAGACGAAGTTGATCTCTTAAAACAACAGATGAAAGAGGTTTCAAAGAAGTTAAAACTAGACCATAAAACCTAACTTTCTTAATCAAAATTGAAGTCATTTTTTTCTTAAAAATTATTAAAAAAAATGGAGTAAATTTTATGGTTGGATTGAACGATATAGTAATAAATGGTAAAACAAATAGACAGCTCATAAGACCCGAAATGGGCGGTGCTGTTTCGATCTTTGACAAAAAAATATGGCGTGTTAAGGATGTTGCAAGTTTTTTAGATTGTACGATTGGACATATCTATAATTTGGCATCAGATGAGAAGATTCCGAAAAGGAAAAAGAATGGAATGCTGTTTTTTATTCCTCAAGAAATCCTAAATTGGGTTTTTGAAGGAGACTAAAAATGAGCAGATACGAAAAATTAAAAAACTATAAAGGAATAAAAAAAGACTTGAAGACTGGTCGCTACTTAGTGAGAAAATATATCAATGGTAGAGAGCATTCAAAAAGTTTTGATTCTTTAAAAGAAGCTGTCAATTGGCGAGCAAATTTTCATCCGTCAGTTTCTGAGGCTATTGTCACACAAAAAGTTGAATCAAACGACTTGCGTGATATGCTTGAAAAGCCTCTTCAGCGAAAATTGAATGGTGAAGATTTAGGGTATTATTTTAGAGATGTTTGGGAGCTATATCAAAAGATTTATATCCCATCACTTGAAAGATCATCACAAGAGCATCGTTTATCAAAGCAGGTATTTTATTTGCCGCTTATGAATTACAAGATGGTTGAGATTACTGCAAATTTACTTGATGTATTCATTGCTGAGCATAGGAAGTCTGCAATTGAAAATAGGAGCAAACGAAGTAATTTTGATGATGACTTTAAGTGTCTTAAAGCATTATTAAACTGGTATCGACAAAATTATGATCCTCTTTTTATGAATCCTGTCTTACCACGGCATAAACATGCTGGGATTATCAGGAAAATTATAAAAAAGAATAAAAAGATGAAGCCAGAACAATTGATTTCTTTTTTTAATGAACTTCCTTTATTTTGGCGAGATTTTGCAGAATGTCAGTTCTACATGGGGGCTAGGGTTAGTGAAGTTGCTGGACTCCAAGTTCAAAGTGTGGACTTTAAAGAAATGCAAATTTGTATTCAGTATGTCGCAGTTTGGGCATATCGAAACAAAGAGTTTGAATATCTTAAGGAATATCCTAAAAATGGTGAAATTAGTTATGCATCCATTAATAAAAAGATGGAAGAGATTTTAAAAAGAAGAATTCCACTTTCGGCTAATGGATTTATTTTTCACGAAAATGGGGAGCCGTTACGTTATAGAACAATTCAATATCAGTTTAATAAAGCTTTGAAAAAAGCAGGACTGGGGGATCAATTTAGTTCAACTCATATTATGAGACATAGCATGGGAACAATTACTAGAAAGGTTACAGGAAGTGTTGATATGGCCCAAGCGGTGACAAGGCATAAAGATATTCAGATAGCACAGCAATATGCAAGTCTCCCTACAGATGCAAATAGAAAAGCCGTCCATGATGTTAATTTGTATTTGGAAGAATTAGAAAATAATTAAAGAGATAAGTTGACCGGAGCAAACCGGAGCAACTACACCGGAGCAGACCGGAGCAAGGGTATAAAAAATGAAATTATTAAAACGACTATTTCAGACATACCGGAGCAGACCGGAGCAAATTTTGAAGACAAAAAAAAAGCCCTGTAAAAACAGGGCTTTATATTAACTTGGCACTCCCAAGGGGATTCGAACCCCTGTACCCACCGTGAAAAGGTGGTGTCCTAGGCCGGGCTAGACGATGGGAGCATTACCGGTATTCAAATTAAAAAAGAAATGGTGATCCCGCTGTGACTCGAACACAGGACACCCTCCTTAAAAGGGAGGTGCTCTAACCTACTGAGCTACGGGACCACTTTCTTTCGTGAGACAAAAAATAATGGCTTTTACTTTTCTTGTCAATAAAGATTTTTAAAAAATTTTGCAATATTGTTATTTTTATCTTACTCAGAGGAAATGGAACAAAATAATAAGACATTTTCTATATTTACCCTTGGTTGTCGGCTTAATTCTTCGGAGTCTTCTTATTTGACTCAGGAGTTTTGTAATCGTGGTTACAAACTTGTCCCTTTCTTAGAAGAAAAAGCCGATTGGGTGGTGGTGAATACCTGTACTGTGACTCAGAAGGCGGAAGCTTCTGGTCGTAATGTTATTCGCAAGGCCCATCGTTTTAATCCTAATGCAAAAATCATTGTGGTTGGGTGTTATGCGGAGATGGCCAAAGAGGAAATTGAGCAGTTGGAGGGGGTTCATCTTGTATTGGGTTCCTCCAATAAGCATAAAATTTTTGAATATCTTGATGAGAATGAATGCATTGATGCTGAGATTCCTCCAGGGTTTTCTTCGGAAGCCGATTATCATACGCGCGGTTTTCTAAAGGTGCAGGATGGTTGCAATAATTATTGTTCCTACTGCATTATTGCTCACGCGCGCGGAGAGCCCAAATCAATTCCTTTGGAGGAGTTATTGAAGCATGCCGAAGAAATGCTTCAAAATGGCATTCGCGAAATTGTTCTAACGGGGGTGAATATTGGAGAATACAAAAGCATATATCAGGGGCAAGAAATTGATTTTGCCCAATTGGTGAAGCATCTTTTGTTATTGCCATTTGAGCGCTTTCGAATTTCTTCCATTGAGCCTAACACTGTTACGCGTGAACTATTGAGTTCTTTAAAGGATAGTCAAAAAGCTTGTGCCCATTTTCATATTCCTTTGCAAAGCGGCAGTGATCGCATTTTGGAACTCATGGAGCGGCGTTATGCGCGCGACGAGTTTTTGCAATCCATTGCCTTAGTGCGCGAATTTTTCCCCGATGCGGCCATTGGCACAGATGTTATCGTCGGTTTTCCTGGAGAAACAGAGGCTGATTATCAAGAAAGCCGCTCATTAATAGAAGAGGCTAATATTTCTCATCTTCATGTTTTTTCATATTCTAAGCGCAAAGGGACCAAAGCCTTTCATATGACAGATCACTTGAGCAATAAAATCAAAGAAAAACGTTCTTGCGACCTGCGTCAATTGGGGGATATTCGCCTGCATCAGTTTATGAGATTGCGGCTTGGTAAGGAGACTTCTGTTCTTTTTGAAACTTGTTCAAATTCAATGGCGCAGGGGCTAGATCCATATTTTTGTAAAGTGCGCCTTGCTACGGATCGTGAGCTGAAAAATCAAATTGTGCAGGTGAAGCTGAACGAAATAGTCGGGGACTCCTTTGTCGCATCACTTTTGTAATTGGATTATTTTTCTCATCTTCCAAGCTTTCTGACTCTTGTGTTATTCTACTAGAGTATACATTTTAAAATTAGGTTGGAACGTGAAAGAAAAAATTTTTAGTTTGTTGGAGGAGTTTAACAAAGAAACCCATGGAAGAACTGATTATGACAAAGATGAAGTCTTTGTTATGAGTGAAGATTCCAAGAGTTTTGCTCCTTTGAGTTTTCTGCAAAAAAATGATGCCGAAATAGAGGGGCCTCATTCTCTTCAGAAGTTTGGTTTTATCTTTAGCTCTCATAGTTTTCTTGAAAATGAGAATTTCGATCGTTGGTATGAACACCAATTTGCTAAAAAATTAACTTCTCGTTTTTCACAAAGTATCTCCCTTTTGCATTGGCCAGATCACAAATCAATTTTTGATTCAGTGGAAGGTGTTAACAAGTGTTATGAATTTTTGCGACGCCATCTTATTCTGGTGAATGGCAAGAATTTACCTGTGCAATTAGGGGAGTGGCTTGGCAAGGTTATTTTTGGACTCAAGCAAGTAAAGTCTACTTCTCAACGTGGATTTGATTTTCACTTGGATGGAAAATTAGTTGAAGTAAAGGTTCATTGGGCCGATCAGTCTTCACCTAAAGGTGTCAAGATTCGTAAATCTCTTTTGGATCTATCGGACCATACCATTATCATTTATCTTTCTCGCAACTTTCTAATTCGCGATATTTGTTTTTTGGATTCAGATTATGTGCGCCGTAAGTTTGCCTCGAAAGGGCATATTTTATTTCTAAAAGATGCTGATGTGTCACAATACTTCTTTAGTAAGTCTTCCAAACATTATCAAAAGGTTGTTAATAAAACAGCTTTGATGAAGTTTTCTCGTCCTGATTTTGTTATGAAAATCATGGGGAGGATGGAAGAAGATCACATCACCATTCCTGGAAACGAAGACGTCTAGTAAAGAGGGTACTCCAGTAGGCGACACTCAATGTTCCCATTCATAAAAGGAATTTTGCGCTTGGTCTGTAGGCTGATCTTTTTGCGCAATTCAGGGTTGCCGGTAAAAATGTAAGCTAATTGCCCCTTGCAATTATTTTTGAGGTTTTCCCCCAATTTAAAGTAGAGATCCTCTAGAGCCTGAACTTCTCCTAGTCTTTTGCCATAGGGTGGGTTCATGATTATGATACTGCGCACATCTTCTTGACCACAGTTGAAGATTGTGGCATCAAATTTTTTAAACTCCATGAATTCGATTAATCCTGCTTTCTGGGCATTTTCGGTCGCAATATGGATCGCCTTGTCCGAAAAGTCGGATCCAAAAATGGTGATCGGCGAATTTTTTAGATGCTCAAATCCTTGTGCAACTTGAGCTTGAATTTCTTCAAACAGTTCTGCAAATTGCGCTTGCAACTTTTGGCTACAGGTGAAGTAGAGGTGTTTTAAAAAGGCCCAAGGCTTTTTTCCTTCTTTAAAATCTCGAATTTTAAGATAGCTTGGCGGAATATTGCCTTTTATGAGGGCAGCTTCTAAGGGCAAGGTTCCTGAGCCAGTCATCAAATCGTATATTTTTTCTTTCTTATCCCATTGAGTGGAAAGAAGAATTGCCGCCGCTAGATTTTCTTTAAGGGGGGCATCACCTAAATACTCTTTGTAAGAGCGCTCATGCAGAGGAAAACCTGTCATATCTAAAAAGATTTCCACTTTAAACCAGTCTGATTTATATCCTTGGCGTGAAATCACTTGTAGGAAATGGACATCTGGATTTTCTTTTCTCACATCGGGGCGGCTGCCATCTTTGAGAGATCTGAACTTATCGACAATCGCGTCTTTTAGATTCTGTGATGCAAAAATGAGGTTTTTGAAAACTTCTGCTTCGTGTTTGACGATTTTGCTTTCGATGGAGAAAGCTTGTTGGAGAGGAAAAAAGAATGACCAATCAACTTTAAGGGCCCTGGCATAGAGCTCTTTTTCATCTCGCACATCAAAGCTTACCAGTTTTACAAAAATGCGAGAGGCAACACGTGAATGCATAATGGCTTTGATGGCCCCAATAGGGGAAGTGCGAAAGCTCACGTGACCACTTTCTGCCTTATGTTCATGGATTCCTAGGCTCGAAAGCTCTTTTTGGGCCAAGGTTTCGCTAAAGCGAGGACAAGTCATCAGGAAATCATTTTTGTGTTTGGTAATTAAATTTTTCATAGCTCGCAGAACTAACATTTATGATTTATTCATGCTATAAAAAAATGATTTTTATGTATTTGTGTAAGTGTATTTTGTTTAGCTTAAAAGGAGTGCGTAGTGAGTTTTTCTACAGATGGAGATTACAAGGTTAGAGATATCAGTTTGGCCCAGTGGGGAAGAAGAGAAATTGAATTGGCCGAGGCGGAAATGCCTGGACTTATGGCCTTACGCGCGCAATATGGAAAAGAAAAACCACTAAAGGGAGCACGTATTGCGGGCTGTCTCCATATGACCATTCAAACAGCAGTTTTGATTGAAACTTTGGTTGATCTTGGAGCAGAAGTGCGCTGGTCTTCTTGTAATATTTTTTCAACACAAGATCATGCCGCCGCAGCCATTGCTGCCGCAGGGATTCCCGTATTTGCTTGGAAAGGTGAGAGCGACGAAGAATACGATTGGTGTGTTGAGCAGACCCTTTTCTTTGGCTCCAAAGATAAACCGCTTAATATGATTTTGGATGATGGCGGTGATTTAACAAATATCGTTTTGGATAAGTATCCAGAAATCGCCAAAGGTGTAAAAGGCATTAGCGAAGAAACGACTACAGGTGTTCTTCGTCTTTATGAGCGCATGAAAAAGGGCACTTTGCCTATGCCGGCCATTAATGTCAACGATTCAGTCACTAAATCAAAATTTGATAATAAATACGGATGTCGTGAGTCTTGTGTTGATGCCATTCGTCGTGCCACAGATCTTATGATCGCAGGTAAAGTTGCAGTCGTTGCAGGCTATGGTGATGTGGGTAAAGGGTCAGCGGCTTCACTAAGAGGCGCAGGTGCCCGTGTGATTGTAACTGAAATTGATCCTATCTGTGCTTTGCAGGCTGCAATGGAAGGCTTTGAAGTGAAAAAGATGGATGATGCTGTTAGAGAGGCTGATATCGTTGTAACAGCAACAGGCTGCAAGGAAATCGTCGTTGGACGGCATTTTGAAAATATGAAAGACAAGGCTATTGTTTGTAATATTGGTCACTTTGATCATGAGATTGATGTTGCATGGATGAATAAAAATCATGGCGCTAGCAAAGTTGAAATTAAACCACAGGTCGATAAATACACCATCAATGGCAAAGATATTATTATTTTGGCCGAAGGTCGTTTGGTTAATCTTGGTTGTGCTACAGGACATCCTTCTTTTGTGATGAGCAACTCGTTTACTAATCAAACACTTGCACAGATGGAACTTTGGACTAATGGGCATAGCTATAAGAATGAAGTGTTCACTTTACCCAAGCATTTAGATGAAGAAGTTGCTCGTCTGCACCTTGCTAAAGTGGGAGTAGAGTTGGATCGCTTGACTCCTAGTCAAGCAGAGTACATTGGCGTGACTGTTGAAGGTCCGTTTAAGCCAGAGTATTATCGTTATTAATTAATTGAAAAAGAGGTTAGAGATGAAGATTTTTATCGCTTCAGATCATGCCGCGGTTGATGAAAAAAAGGCATTGGCGCAATTTGTAGAAGCAGAGGGACATGAGGTTATTGACCTCGGACCTTTTGATTCCGAATCAGTCCATTATCCAGATTATGCGCGTAAACTTTGCAAAGAGGTTCTCAAAGAAGAAGCTCTTGGCATCTTGTTATGTGGATCAGGGATTGGCATGAGTATTATGGCCAATAAATTTAAGGGAATCCGCGCAGCTCTTTGCCGCGACAGCTTGGATGCTCGTTTAGCAAGAGAGCATAATGGGGCGAATGTCCTTTGCTTAGGGGCGAGGGTTTCTGGAAATCTTTTACTTCAGGAAATCACGAGAGCTTGGCTTCGGGCCGAGCCAGAAGAAGGGCGCCACGCTCAGCGGCGTTCAATGTTAGATTCTGTTGGTGAAGAATTATAATTGGATGCAAGGAGAAAATTGTGTTTGAGATTCATAAGGAAGAAGCAGATTCTCATTGTCGTTGTTTGCTTGTGAATAATAAGACTGGCGATTGTCTCGCATTTTTACCGACTATTGGTGGTGCGATTGATGAACTTATCCTTTATAAGGACGGCGTAAGAAATCCTTTGATCGAAAAAAGCAAGGATCCTCAGGCTGCGACCAATCGCGTGCGTGATGTTTATTTTGGTGCGAAACTTTTTCCTTTTGCCAATAGGGTTAAAGGGGGGAAGTACTTTTTTGAAGGACAGGAGTTTTCTTTAAAATTACATCCTTTCATGCCTCATGCTCATCATGGATTTGTTTGGAATAAAGAATTTCAAATTGTCGAAGAAGTCTGTGATGAAAACCATGCATGCTGTACCATTAAATACCGCTATCAAGGAGAAGAGGAAGGATTTCCTTTTCATTTTGAAATTTATATTAAATATCTTTTAAATAGTTCTTCCGAAGTGGAGTTTCATACAATTGTGAAAAATATAGGTGAACGCAAAATGCCTTTCGTTGATGGATGGCATCCTTATTTTTCACCGGAAGGACAATTAGATGAGTGGGTGCTCAAACTTCCTTCTTCCATGATCTATTGCACTAGTGAAGATGGTATTCCGTCAGGACGTCAGGAGTTGGAGAGAAAATTAGTTACTGGAGCTCCTATTAAAGAGCTTCATTTAGATAATAGTTTTGGTCCGCTGGTTAATGAAGGGCGTGCTGAAACTTGGCTTTTTCACCCTGAAAGTAAAAAGCGAATTTGTATATGGCAAAAAACAGGGAAAAATGAGGGATATAATTTCGTCCACGTTTATACTCCCCAAGATCGCAAAAGTCTTGCCGTAGAGCCTATGAGTGGGTTGGTTGATGCTTTTAATAACGAGTTAGGACGTATGACCTTAGCTCCAGGGGAATCGAAGACCTTTTCCTTTGGTGTTCATATTTAAATCTTTGGGCATTTTTTGCAGCCATTTTCTTTTTTAAAACGGCGCTTTTGAACTTCTTGATAGAAGAGTGAAAGCGCTTTTTTTCCTGCATTATTGTCAAACATCCATGCAATTTTGCTAATGATAGGCAGCCTTTTCATCAATTCAGGAAGGACATCGGAGCCTTTGTACACAACTCCATGCTCATCAATAAAATGGACTTCTTCTTGGCAATCTTCGGGGGTGATCTGAGGAAATATTTTATAGAGTTCTTTATCTTGTAGGGAACGAAAGTGAAAAACATTATCGATATCAAAATGTGCAATTGCTTCCTTGATGCGACGGCACATGTTGCATTCTTCATCGTAAATGAGTAGGGGAAGTTCTTTTGCTTGTCTAGTCATCTATATTCTGCTCAAATTGAAATATGTACGGAAATGGTTGGCGCACATTTTTAGCCTTTTTTTTGGGAGCAGTAGTACTCCTTGTGATTTTGTATCAGCAAGGAGTATTTGAGCATACCGGGTTTTAGTTTTCAGTAACCTTGAAGCGATTCCAAGCTGATTTGCGATAGCGATAGGAAATAATATCAAAGATTACTTTAGTTGGGTTTTTTTCGATTTGCGCAGCTTGCTCAGCTCTCTCTGCATACTTTTCAATATCGACGCTTGATTCCGCATTTTCTCCTTTCCCTTTTTTAAGTAAGCTAGAATAATCGGGACCGGAATCATCTTTACTACGGCGTCTATTGGAACCAGCTCTTCCTGCTGATTGATAAGAAACGCCATTTTTCTTAGAACGACTACCAAGGGTATACCTGCGTTGGTTGCTGGCATTGGCATTAAGCTTGTCGCGCATGGCACTCAGACCAGGAGGATTGCTGGCCGCAAGATAAGCCGCTGCAACTTTTGGAAGACCTGTCGCTTTTGCCACAGCCTCCATATTTTTGCGGGCCTTGTCGCTGAGATTTAGTTTTGATCCTTTAAAATCTTTGAGCGCTTGATTGAGGTAACGACGAGATGAGGCTTGTATATCATTTAGGCTGGCGCTTAAATCAGCATCGGCCGGAAGGGTACCATCAAGATAGCTAGAGGCTTTGTTTACTTTGCTGGCCCAACTGGTACTTCCAAACCCTGCAACTCCAGCAATGCTTTGGACTTTTCGGGAAAGACAACTGTCATTTTCAGCACAGGCACAATTGCTATCCTCTTTTAAATTCGCGTCCACGCAGCTAGTAAGATAGCCTTGAGTGAGGGCCGTTCTTGTTTTCCATTCCGTGGGAATACAGTATGGATCGTTTATATTGGTCGTGTGGGCACAATAGCACATCTTTTCGGTAACAGGGTTGCATTCCCCTTTGAGGTTTCTCAATTTGTCCCCAATCGTTCTTAGGTAGGCTGCGGCTTCTTTGTGAGCTTTCGCTCTTTCCAGGTGGTACCAAGTGATCAGAGAAGCGGCTGCAATTTTGACAATCATTTTGGTATCGAGATAAGCACCAGCAACAAGATAACCAGTATAGCATGCTAGCGTTGCTCCCCAAGCCGCTGCTCGTAGATTGGAGCTAAGTTTATTTTCATCCTGCAGGGTCGCAAGCTGATAAAAGCTCTCACTTTGCTGATTTTCAGGGGCAATGGGAGCCTCAACAATGCTATTGCCTTTGGTTTGCATGTTTAAGCCCGCAAGGGTTTCCGAGGCGGAGGCAATCATGGCACAGTAATCTTTTTTCTGATCTTTTTCTTTTTTTTCTTTTTTAGTTTTATCAGTTGTATTACTTGTTGTCGTTGTGGATGTTTCAGTTGCGCCAGAGTTTGTTTTACCTTTTGAGTCTTTGGGTTTCATACTGATGGAGCCAAAACCTCCATCTCCAGCACCGAATGCCGCAGAGATAAGGGCATATCCTTGTACAACAGTTTCAAAAACAGAGTCTTTCATGCCTAAGAATTTGGTATGACCGAGATCGCTAGAGTCAGAACAAGGGTCAAAATCATCTCCTGCAGCTTTGCTGTCTTTTTTGAGTTTACTTTTATTTGCTTCACAGGCATCGGCCATTACATCATTAATGTAATCTTGATTGATGTACTCAGAGGCTGTACGTTGCTCTTCATCGGTTAAAACTTTTTCAGTAGAGGGGTCACCATAATCTTCAAAACCGTACTGGTTTTCATCTGCCCAGGAAAAAGGGATTAAAGAGAAAATCATAAAAATGATAGTTAGTTTTTTCATGTTTGATCCTATGTCTAGGGGTTCTTCCTTTATACGTGATATTCTAACATGCAGAGACTTAAACAATGAGAGGAGAGAATTTTGCCTTATATTTAACCTTGTTTCGGTGAGTTAGGTGCTTTATAAAGATTTTTTAACTGCAAAGAATAATTATCGTTTGACTGCCCAAACTCTCTTGGTTAATCTCGCGCTCATGAAAGAGGAAAAAGAACAAGTTACCCATTCCATGGTCCATTATCTCTTGGCCATTCATAAATTAAGAGAAAAAAAAGGGCATGCTCGGGTGACTGATATTGCTTCGGACCTTTCTTTGACTAAAGGCAGTGTCTCTATTGCGATTTCCCAGTTGAAAAAGAAAAATCTGGTACGGGAAGATGACCAACGCTATCTATTACTGGAGCCTTGTGCTCACCAAATTGTTCATAAGGTCCTGTCTACGCGAACCATTATTTATTACTTTTTAAAAGATGTTTTGGGCATTGATGATGAAATTGCTTCTCGCGACGCCTGTCTTACAGAACATGTGATGAGTGATGAAACAATGGAGCGTTTTTTTTGGTTAATGAAGACTCTTGATTCTGCAGCAAAGCAAGGGCAGAATTTGGATATTGCAAAATTAATACAAAAACCAATGAGCTTAGATTGGGAGCAATATGAATCTTCTTCAAGTTTTATGGATGGGCAAGAGGGCGACAATTTTCTGGAGCATTCTTCTTAGCTCTTTTTCGCTTCAAGCTGCTTCTTTACAATTTTGTTCGGATCAAGGAAGCCCCTCTACTTTTAAGAGTCAAATTTCGGTCTTTTTGTTGAGTAGTGAACAAGTTATTCCCCTCGATGTTCGTTGTGTTTTAATTCAAACTGCCAGTTTTCAGCGCGATGAATTTATGCGCGAGATTGTGCGGCGACAGATGCCAGCTTGGCATGAGTTTGCGTTTATGCAGGCGACAAGACAATTGCGTGAATGCCAAATTGAAGTGGAGACGGTTGAACAAAGAAATGGTGATCAGCGCGACATTGAAATTTCATCAGATCGTTTGAAAATAAAAGATACTCAAGAAAACTTGGGGGCGAAAAGTACTTTCTTTTTGCGCTTAGAAAATGGTGCAGGCGGCTCATTTCGTTGGGGGGATTATTCCTTTTGGGTAATCTGCCAAAAAAGTTCAACCGATAATATTGCGCTAGAAATTAGTTATCAGAGTTTAGAAAGTGGAGTTTCGACGCGCTTGGAGTTTTCCAAGGGGGAAAAAAGAGAAATAGGGTCTTATTTGCAAGACTTGGCCGATAAAGGGAGAACAATTTCTTTGGGCGGTTTTAAGCACTCGCAAGAGAAAGGGAAAAAATCGGGGAAGATCTGGGTTAAAGTTCTATGACATTTGTTCTCTTTAATCTCTTTTTTGTCATTTATCATCGTTTTCGTTCTTCTGAGTTTGCGTGGACGAATTACTTTATTTGTCTACTATTGGCACCCATTCTTTTTTATCCATTTTCTTTTTTTGGCATCCCTGTTTGGCTTTTAGGCCCTGTTCTGAGTGTTGGACTTTTTTTCTTTTTGAATTCTTCTTCAAGGGGAAGAGAGCCTTTTTCTTTTTTTCTTCCTCTTGTTTTTTTTGGCATTCTCTTTGCTTTGTTTGGTGTTTTATCCATTTTGTGGGGGGATATTTATCCAATTGCAGAACGGATGAGAGATTTTTCCATATTAAATGCGGTTCAAAAAAACTACTTTGCCCCTGCTGAGCCTTGGCTTTCAGGCAGAAACCTTCATTACTATCTTTACTTGTATCGCCTAGGACTTTTTTGGGGAGAGGGGCCTTTACCCCCAATTTATCTTTACAGCATACTCAATGCATTCTTCTTTTCTCTTTTTGGTCTTTCTTCTTTTTTGGCCCTAAAAAAAGAGCGTTCAACAGCAATCTCCTTGTTTGGGACAGTCGTTTTGCTGCTGGGATCTAATGTGATGGGGATCATCACAAGCTTCAAAGGAAATCATTGGTGGGAAGCTAGTCGTGTGATTGAAGGAACAATCAATGAATTTCCCTTTTGGTCTTTTTTGCTAGGGGATCTACATCCTCATTTTATGGGGCTTTTCTTTGTCCCTTTATATTTTTATTGGCGTAAACATCCTCCAGTTTATCGTCCAATATTTTCTGTTTTTTTTCTTTTGCTAATTTATTGTGCCAACACCTGGGCCTTTCCATTTTTCTTGGTCTGGTGTCTTTACGATTGTCTAATTTTTTATAAGGAATGCTTTTGGAAAAATGAAATTGCGAACAGAGAGTTTTGGTTTTTTGTTATTGGGGTACTCATTCTATTTTGGTGGAGCAGTGAGCTTCCTAAGCTTAAGCTCCC
>QKCN01000059.1 GCA_003245675.1 Bacteriovoracaceae bacterium
TCCTCATTCCCGGTCCTCCCCGTCGGGCCGATTGGATTAAAAAGGCATATCAAGAGTATAAACAGACCGGAACGGCCTATCCGGGACTTGAGAACGCTTTTAAGCAGATTGAAGAGTCAGGGGGTGTTGATATTCCTTTGGAGATACCTATAAAAGTGGAAGGTTATTCTTATTAATCAGGCTAATCAGGATTTATATGCTTAAATTACTGCTCATATTTTTAGGCTCATACCTATTGTGTTTACCTACATGGGCCCAATTTAATACTGCCATTATTGATAGCTCTTTTGCCCCAATAAAATTTGCAAATCAGGAACTAGGCAAAGGAGAATGTCTTCTTATCGATGAAGGGGGGCGAGATATTCCATTAATGGGAGAGTGTTATAATCAGGCTGACTGGAGCATGGCCCGCGCCGAAGATGTTGAAATTTTCAAACAGCTATTAGACCAATTGGCAGGAAAGCCTGCACCCAAATGGGAAGCTTTGCTCAAGCAAAACCCAGAGGAAGCAAAAAGAGTTATGCGCGAACTTATTCTCGCTTCGCATGGTTCCCGTGTTGCTTATATCCTAAATCAATTTTCTCAAGACAAAGCAAAGCCACTTCTCATTCGCAATGTTTCTGCTCAGGCGGGGAGTTTTAAGTCCCAAAAACAGGGTAAAACTAACGAAAAGCTTCTTCTCAAAAAATACCCAGGAAATTGTAATCTAATTAATTGGAATTATCTGGATATGGAAAAATTTGAAAAAGGAATGCTGCTATCCCATCAACAGCGCATTGCTGAAGAATTAGCGAAGTACAAAGATATAAAAGTAATCAATATTTCTCTGGGATATCGCAATTCATGGATTCGCGAAGACAATCCTCGCTGCAAGCCTGAATTCTCTGATAAAGAATTCAAAGTCTTAAAACTGACTTGGGCAAATCTTTTAAAAAAATTTCCGCAGCGCTTGTTTTTTGTTGCCGCTGGAAATGAAGGTGATGATTTAAATAATCCATTAAAAGGGGAAGATGATCTTTGGTATGCGTTGAGTGATTTACCTAATCTCGTCATCGTATCCTCTATTATGCGTAACGGAAATCGCTATCCTAGTTCAAATACAGGAGACAAGGTGAGCTTGAGTCTTTTGGGAGAGAACATTGAGGTGCATTCTCCTTTGCCATTGACTCCAATAGGGCATGCTACGACAGTGAGAGGGACGAGTTTTTCAACTCCAATTGGTGCAGGAAGAGCTTTAGTTCTTTGGGATAAAAACAAAAAGTGGACTGCGGCTCAGGTGAAAAAAGAGTTGATCACACAAGTTCGAAAAGAGCGAGAAGAATTGGTGCTAAAGTCTTGGGAAAATGAATGCCAAGAAGGTAAGTGTTTGGCCAATATGCTGACCGTTTTGCGAGAAGACATTTTGCCTTGGGGCAATCTCCATAAGGCTTTTCGTTCGGGGAAAGCTGCTTGGGCAGAGGCGCCTTTTCCTATCTCCTATGAAGAAAAATTGTCTTCAATGGCCGAAATCAGCATTGGCAAGTTTCAAAACCAACTCGTTCCCGAATTAAAAATAGGTAAGACCGACAATGCATGGGATTTATTGATGACTCTTGCCCATGAAATGACTCATTATCAAGGTCTCAAAAAATCTTTTGGCTACATTCAAGACGGGAAAAAGATTGGCAATTGCACGACTCGTTATAGGATTGAGCTTTTGCGAGATGAGAAAAATGCCTTTCAAGCAGAAATTGCTTTTTTTGAAGAGCTACCTGAAGCGATTAAGTCCAAAATGAAAAAAATGACAATTGATTCCAAACTGCTGGGCGAAAAGCTTGATTATCAGCGCTATTACCAGCTTTTAAAGCAGAAAATGACGGAAGATCCGATGTTTATCTACAAGCGCTACGTTGAGCTCAAAGGCTATCCTCCTTGTATTTTAAAGCAACTTTAGTTTTAAGCTGATTGAGCCGATAAGTTCAAAGAAATTGTGTAGTTAGAGGCTTTTATTCATGAAGCAATTTGTTTTCTTATTACTATTTATAAGCTTGAATTTTGGTCAACCAGAGGCGCAGGCGAGTATTACTTGTTCTGATTTCTTTAGGCCAGTTCAAAACATGCAAAAATTTTTACAAATGCGCTGGCGTAGCGTGCTGCAGCCCAAAAGCTTTAAAAATTTTGATTGGCAATATTTTGAAGCGCAAAAAGCAGAATATCTAAAATTGCTTGAACAAGGCAAAGGTGCCAGCATTTCCAGAGAAACAGATAAATTAGAAGATTCTCTTGCCTTGATTGAAGCTATTTCTCAGAAGTCGCATCTTTCAATGGTCAGAGTAGGACAAGACTGGACAGAATATTCTAATAAAGAGCTGCGCTCAATTCTTCGTCAGATAAAAAAGTTTCGACAAAACAAGCTTATGCGTGAGGCTCAGCTCAAAAAATTGGGCGCTGCTATTTACTCTTTAAATTATTCTGAAGAAGCTTCAGCGTATCAAACCTTGCTTAGAATGGACGATGAAGTCCTTGTTAAATTTTTAAATAAACGCTTTGAGCAAGAAGTCATTGACTACGGATTGATAGAGTTTATCAAAGGCCAGCAGCAGCTAAAGCACGAACTTTGGATTACTAAGCTCAAAGACTTTTTTAAAAAACCACAAGTGCAAATACCATTAGACTTACTACTCAATGGCTCTGCTTGGGTAAAAGGAAGCCCTGCTCTCTTTTTTAGCAAGTGGAATTTTTTGAAAATTAGTGCCGAGGATATTGCGCGTGCTTCTTTTTATGGTGTTCCTCATGAGATGCAGCGTCTTCTAAAAATTTACGGCAAAGGGGCCAAGGCAGAATCAATTCAACATGCTTTGAGTAAAGTGCTCAAAATTATCTCTCTACCTGCACTGGTGGGGATTGGTGTCTATAAGTATAAACAGGACCAAAAAGAAGCAGAGGAACAGGCTGGAGAAGTCATGGATGCCATGATTGATGCCTTAGAGCAGCAGCAAGAGGAAATAGAAAAGCAAGTGGAAGAGATGTCGGGTACTAGTTCAGGTCTCTCTTTAAAAGAGCAGTGGTTTCAAGAGTGGATTGATGATTACACTAAAGAAAACGGACATGCTCCCGATCCTGAAAGCGAAGAATATCAAAAAGCCTTAAAAATTTATGGCATCGAAAAATAGTTTATCTTAATTTCAATATTTGATTGGCTATGGAAATCGCAATTTCACGAGGCCCTTTACCTACGGCCTTGTCGCCAATTGGGCAAGTGACTTTTGCAAGATCATGTTCTGTAAATCCATCTGACTTCAATTCCTTTTGAAACGAAAGCCATTTTCCTTTGCTGCCCATAAGACCTAAAAATGAAAACAAATGCCCCTTCAGTACTGCTTCGAGAATATCTTTGTCATGGTGATGATCAAAACTCATAATGGCCACCATGGCATTTCCCTTCAGGGAAGTCTCTTTTAAAAATTGATCCCACATGATGTGATGGCGAATCGTAGATTGCGGAATAAGAGGAGAGTTGATCCATTCTTCGCGCTCATCGATGAGATGCACATGCATATTGATGCCTTCTAAAACGCGAGCGATTTCTATACCAACATGGCCTGCCCCAAAAATATAAAACTCTTTTTGACCGCCAAAAGGCTCCAATAAAACTTTGGCCGAACCGCCACAGCGCTGTCCGTGCTCTTCATCTAAGTGATATTCGTGTATTTGGGGCTCTTGAGATTGAGCCTGTAGCATTTTCTTGGCATCCTCAATGGCGCGAAATTCAATATTACCGCCACCGATTGTCGCATGAGTGGAAAAACCGCCCTGATCTTGGATTATAAGCATTTTGGCGCCCAGTTCCCGAGGAGCGGAACCATTTTTTTCAACAATAGAAGCCAGTATAAATGCTTGATTTTTCTTGAGAAGTTCTAGCGTTTTCTGATAGAAGGCCAATGACGACATAATTTCCTCCGTAAAGTGTTTGACATGCCAAACACTAAAAATTATATAAGAAATGTTAACACGAAACAAAAGGTAAATACAAATGAAGACTCTTCTAGAAATGGAAGCCGGACAGCGAGGAGAGGTCTCCGAAATTATTGGTGGGCAGGGATTTCGCAAGAAGTTGGAAGCCTTGGGGATTTTTGAAGGCCGTGTGCTGGAAAAAATTTCGCAACTTAAACTCAAAGGGCCAGTTGTTTTGCGTATTGACCGTGCTCAGGTTGCCATTGGCTGTGAAAGTGCCAAACGCATCAAATTATCAATTTTGGAGTAATATAATCGATGGACGATTTAAAACGTGTAAAGCCTGAACTTCTTCTTTTAGGGCATCCCAATGTGGGGAAATCAGTTCTTTTTTCTCGCTTAACAGGCGTTCATGCCGTTTCTTCAAACTATGTGGGAACAACGGTATCTTATACAAAGGGCAGATTAACGAATAAAGAGGAGAAAAGCTTAGAGGTCATTGATGCCCCAGGCATTTATTCTTTAGAGCCTCTTGATGACGCTGCTAAAGTCGCTCTCGAATTAATCGATGATGCGCGCAGAATTGTGGTTGTCGTCGACGCTACTCACTTGGAGCGACAGCTTCCTTTTGTCATTGAAGTGTTGGCCCAAAAACGGCCAACAATTCTTGTTCTCAATATGTTTGATGAGGCTCGCCACAAGGGCGTTGAGATTGATTTAGAGCTTTTGGCAAAAGAGCTAGGTGTTAGGGTCTTTGCCACTGCAGCAAGGACGGGAGAGGGGATTGCGGCCCTTTCTGAGGCTATTTTTGAATTAGAGCCAGCCCCAGAAGATATTCGAGAGCGGGAACACAAAAAATACGATTTGCCTCACCCTTTGCATCACGAGCACCTTTGCTCTCATGGCTGCGCTACTTGTACTAATGTGATTTGTCAGCAAGATACAGAAGGGCATCACCATCTCAATCGCAAAAAAGTATGGACACGCGTTGGAGACATCGTTTCTAGAACTCAGACTCTTTCTAAGAAGCGACATAGCTTTCTTGAGGTCTTAGAAGATATGGCCATCCATCCTCTTTGGGGGATCTTGGTTTCTCTGGTGGTGATTGTTGCTAGTTTTATTGTTATCAGATTTTTAGGTGAATTTCTTATTACTGGTGATATTGTTTTTATCAATCATACTCTTGCCAATGTCCCTTTTGGATTGGATCTTCTTTTTGAAAAAACCTGGACTCCTTTGATGATGGGGCTCTCGCATCTTTTGGGCGGCAGTGGTTTTTGGCACGATGTTTTAATTGGTCAGCTCATTGATGGTGAAATCGATTACTTTCAGTCTTTTGGGGTTTTAACCTCTGGTCCTTATATTGAGATTGTGGCAGTGATGCCTTATGTGATTAGCTTCTATCTAGTCATGAGCTTTTTAGAAGACTCAGGACATCTTCCGCGCATGGCCGTTTTTTTAGATAATATTATGCACAAGATGGGACTGCATGGTTATGCTTTTATCCCCACGCTCTTGGGCTTGGGCTGCAATGTTCCAGGTATTATGGCGACACGCATTTTGTCTTCTAAGCAAGAGCGATTTATTACAGCAACCTTGATTTCTATTGCCATTCCTTGCGCGTCCTTGCAGGCCATGATTGTGGGGATTCTTGGAAAGTTTGGTGCCATGCCAGTGATATTCGTCTACGGAACTTTACTCTTTGTTTGGGTTGGCACAGGGGTCGTTCTTAAATTTTTCGTCAAGGGTGATATTCCAGAACTTATGATTGAAATTCCTCCTTATCGTATCCCTGATGGCAAGGCCATGGCAAAGAAGCTCTGGGTGCGCTTGTGGGCTTTTTTGAAGGAGGCCATGCCTGTTGTCCTCGCTTCTGTTTTAGTGGTCAATCTGCTTTTTCAATTCCAAGCTTTTGATGCCTTTGCGTATATTTTTTCACCTGTCGTAAAATATCTTTGGCAAATGCCTTCTGAATCGATTGTGCCTTTGCTGGTTGGTTTTATTCGTAAAGATGTTGCTGTTGGAATGTTTATGCCACTAGGACTTAGCTTGCCACAGCTTATTACTGGGGCAGTGGTTTTGGCCATGTTCTTTCCTTGTGTTGCAACCTTTGCTGTTTTAATCAAAGAGTTGGGATTTAAAGATTCTTTGAAATCTTTGGCCATCATGCTCATTGTGGTGATGTTAGTTGGGGCTTTAGTCGCTCAACTTGCACCGCTTATTGTTGCTTAGGCGCTTGAACGTTTATTCACTTTTGGTGGTATAGCGAAATTCGGCAACGGCCTTAAGAGCGCTCTTAAAAGTTCGCCAGTAATTGGACGCATTCTCTGGGCGGTTATCAGAGAGTTCGATAGTAAAAGTAGGAATTCCTCTTTCGTTACCTGCGTAGTTTCCTAAGCTGCCTGGGAAAAATTTAAAATCGACCACAGGGAAGTTTCGACTTTGTTTCCCCATATTATAGGCCAATGCTTTGGTTTCTTGCGAAACATAGATGAAGTGCTGGTTTAAGGTATTGGCCGTGACGTCAAAATCTAAAAATCCATAAGGTGAGTGGATCGATACAACTTTATCGGGTTTAAATGTTTCTAGTAGCCAAATTTGAAACTGAGTTTCGATTTCAGAGTTTGCCTTATCGCCCGGAAATCTTCTTTGGCGATCTTTTTTCTTCACTCTTTGCCATGAACTTAAGGCATGCTCTTCCCAGTCTTTAGTGGGGAAGTTGCGATTGAGATCAATGCCATTGGAATTTGTTCTGGTCTGGGTTTTGGCGAGAAAGCCATCAGGATTTACAATGGGGGCAATCACAATATTGGCATTTTCATATTTTTCGGGATTATCAAAAAGAATATCTTTCACGAGGCGCACGCACATATAGGCCGTAACTAGTTCATCACCATGGACAGTACACATAAAGAGAGTGGTGGTAGCATTGGTGACTTTTGAGTTGAATGCCTGAAAAATAAGGGGATTGCCTTCGGGGCTCAAGCGCTCAAAAGTCCAGCGCTTGGAGTTACAGATGATGTCAAACCAGCCATAGCGTTTAAAGCGTTCATTGATTTTGGCGCAGTATTCATCCAACACTTTAGTTTTATCAATTTGAGGTTCTGGCGGAGTTGGTTCAGGAGTTGCAGTTACTGCAGCAGTTGCTTCAATAGCAGGCGGTGAAACTTGGGGACCTTTTTCTTTTTGCACCCAAGAGACAAATTGGGTACAAGATGATAGTAAAAATAGCAGAGGCAAAATAGTTTTCATGCCTAATAAGTTAAAGCTTCACTGCTATATTTTCAAGGAGAAATCGCTTATGCATGTGTCAAAAGTTCAAGTAAAAAAATCCCATTTTGACTCTTATGGACATATTAATAATGCTTCTTATATGAGTTTATTTGAAGAAGCGCGTTGGAACTTGCTGAATGAATACGGATTAGGGATGGAGTATATTCAGCGTGAACTTTTAGGGCCAGTTCTCCTTGAAGCAAATATCAAGTTTTTGCGAGAAATAAAAGAAGAGGGAGAATTGGTTATTCACACATTCTTTAATCAGTTCCTTAAAGATAGTATTGTGCAAATGTCGCAAAAAATGTTCTTAGGGGATGTTTTGGCGTCGGAGATGATCATGAGTACTGGGCTTATGGATCTCAAAAAGCGAAAACTCG
Organism: Bacteriovoracaceae bacterium; assembly: GCA_003245675.1. Taxonomy (GTDB): domain Bacteria; phylum Bdellovibrionota; class Bacteriovoracia; order Bacteriovoracales; family Bacteriovoracaceae; genus SZUA-425. The sequence continues at coordinate 7,587 of QKCN01000059.1, forward strand.
TCAGCTTTTCTGATGAGTGGCATGAGATGCTTGAGGCATGTGAGTAAGACTAGTTGTTGATATTGAGCACATAGCGCTCAAAAATTTCATCCAAATTTTTAAGAATAACTTCTCTCAGGAGAACTGGAGAGTGCTTGAGCAGTTGTGCATAGCCATCCTGACTTAGTTCATTTAAAAGCTGTTCGCTACTTGGACGGTAACTAATATGCCAAGGTTCGCGATTGACTCCTCCTTGATCTGTGCGATAGGGAAGAAAAAAATTAAATTCGTCTAAATGTTTTTGTAAAAAACCATGGAGACGATGGAAAATTCCATCATTTTCATATTCCTGCGGGATGAGTTGCACTTGATATTGCGGAGGACAGGCTTTCTTGTCATAGACATCAAGATCAGTGCCCCAGTGGTGGCGGGAAAGACCGGGTAGGGCCGACCAGCGCAAAATGGCAAAGAGCAGTTCTTTATCCGAAAGTTTATTGATGTCGATAGGCTTAGAGTCATCATCTAGGACAGGACGCAAGCCTGAGACTTTATTGTTCCAGATGCGCATTTGATCTTCAAAGGAGCGGAAACTACTGAGAAGCGCTATCTCGATTTCTTCTTCTTGGGCCCTTTGACAGAGTTTTTGAAATGAAAAAAGAGCATCCTGATGAATGAAAAATCCATTCCATTCTTCAAGATGCTCTGTTGTCTTCCCGTATAGCTCCAGCATTATTTTTGTTTTTTATCTTCTTCAAGTAGGCGCGAGTAGCTCTTAAGGTAGCGCACCGAGATCACTTTGAAAATGGACTCAGTACTTCTATCTGAGATTTCTGCACCTGCAACTTTCTCAAAATTGTCGATTGACTCAATTTTTCCGTCCCCTCCTGACTCATCGTCGCTGCTAAAAAGGCTGTTGTTCTTTTCTTCATCGTCGAAAAGGAAGTCTTTATCTTTGGCATCGGAGATCTTAGGAACATTGATGCTAAATTTTTTATCGCTTCCTGACTTGAGATCTTCAGAGCTTAAAGAGAGACCTTCTTTGTCTTTAGACAAATTCCCCATGTTGGAGCCAATCGAGCTGAGAAAATTTGCTGCCCCAGAGATTTTACTTAAATCATTTTTTAGATTTTTTACTGTGCTTTTGTGAAATGAGTTCGCAGTCCCTAGAAGATCAAAATCCCCATCGTAGCCCATTTTTTTGAGGGCTGAATCCAACTTTTTATTGTCTTCAGCTAGCTTTTTCCTTGCTTGCCGTGCAGCATTCAGTAAGGTGCTTGTTCCATCTGAACTAAGGGTACCATCTCCAAAATTATCTCCACTTACTGATCCAAGAACTGAAGACATTCCACTAAAGCCTGAAGTTCCAAAGTCTGGCATATTAAGACGGGTCTTAGGCAGTGAGCTTCTCGTGTTGGAGTAAGCTTTCTTGAGTTGAGAGGGGACATAGCTTGTAATATTGCTATCGGCACCTACGATGGAAATGATTTGTGCGCGCTCGTTAAGCCCCCCTGAGCTTGTTCCTTGGAACGTGTAAGTTGCTGCATCGCCATCTTGCTCCTTTAGTCCCTTCAGATATTCAATGGTTTTGTACATTTTATCAATGTTGTCGCCATATTGTTTAAATTGGTCATCTGCGCGTGCTCTAACATGGTTTGACATAATTGCGCTTAGGACATACAGGAAAGAGCGAGTAAGAGGAGTACCTACCATCGCATTGATAAGAGCTTGCGCCTTGTCTGCAACTCCTTCTAGGACCATTGTCGCAGCTCCAGCAACATCAGCTTTTGCATCTTCAATGGAAAGAGGATTGAGGCTTTTTAGCTCTTTAGTAATAGTTGCCATCGCCTTTACGATTCCGCCCATCATTGTCCCAAGAGGCAAAGTCTCATTTTTCATCTCATCTTGAATTTCTTTTCTTTCAAGAGGTGATAGCCCTGATGTTTCACCTTTGGCAATTTTAAAGTAGTCCTCCATTATGATGATAGCTTCTGCTGGACTTGCACTCTCTAAAATTATCGCAAGACGCTCCATATCCTTTTCTTGCCATTCTCCAAAGGGCTCTAGAACATCAATATATTCCTTTTTGATTGGGAATGAATCACTGGCATCCCCTGTAGCTTGTCCGACGGTCCAGCTAACGAGATATCCGCTGACGATGGAAACGAAGAGTTTAACGAGCCAGTTTCCGCCTTTTTTCTTCTTTGATGATTTCTTTTCTTCTTCCCCCGTTTTGGCATCAACTTTCTGGCCTTCATTTCCAGCTTTTTCTAGATTGTCGGTAGCTTCTGTATTCTCATCGCCACCTTTGTTTTTCTTTAGCTTTTCCCAGATTGGAATACAGGTTAGGTCTCGACGAATTATCCAGTTGTCCAAATATTCCCAAGCACAAACTTCTTTTTTGTATAATTGAGGGCAACTTTGGCTACCAGATTCTAGGGTATTATCATTTTGGGCTTTCTTTTGTTCTGCTTGGTAAGTTTTATAATCCGCATTGTAAGCATCTTCTTCAGCTTTATTCAAGTCATCATCAGAAGCTTTTCCTTGGTCATAATCATCCATTTTTTGATCAAGATTATCATTAGCCTTTTCTTGTTCCGTTTTGGCATCAGCCACTTTTTTGTCTAGTTCCGCTTTTGACGCTTCTGCATTCTTAAGTCTTTCTGTTTCTCGCTCGGCGACCATTGCTTGAACATCATCAAGTTTAGATTGGGAGGCGGAGCTTTTGAATGCTTTGAGTATTCGCCCAATTGCTCCAGGAAGGTAGACTGCATTTTCTATAGAGCAGCGACAATTTCCAGTTGCATTAAGGATGGAATCGGCCATGCAGGCTAGGGCAAGTGCTTCGGCGACTGCTTCACAGATTGCCACGGCCACCAGGCAGTCTCCAACATTTTCTTGAGCCGTTGATGAGACTGTACAACATGCTTGCTCTACTGCAATTTCTTTCATGGCTTCTTTTAATCTTCCTGATACACAGTTCATTGCTGCTTCAGAGATATTTCCATCCTCATCCTTGACTTGGTCAATAACAGCATCAGTCACAGAAGTTAGTAAGCCTGAAGCAGTCCCTTTTGAATACTCGATAATGATATCTTTTAATGCATTTTTCGCATAGTCGGCGCCCTTGTTGATCAAGCTCTGTTTTGCTGTTTCAAGTCCTACGTCTTTGGCGCATTCCGAGGCTATCTTAGAGGCAGCATCAGTAGCCATACTTGTCGTGCCTTCATTACAAGTTGTACCATTGACTTGCATCAATGCATCTTTCATCCGTTTAGGACAGTTTTTCGTTTCTTGAACAAGATTGACTCCCCCTGCGACGATCATCGCTAACATATATCCGACTTCTAAGGCAGAAGAGATGATGAATCCTGACTCTGCAACAGAAGCAAAATTCTTTTTCATTTTGAGAATTTCTTTTTGTTCTTCTGCAAATTTCTTTGCTTCTTCCATATAGGCGATTTGATTAATTGTCTGAGTCTCACCTAGCGCGAGCTGCTCATCTCTAATCTTTTCGTATCCTTCAGATGCTTTTTTGGATTTGATGAGAGAGATGATTTCACCAATTACAAAGATAAGGTTAGATGCAGTATAGAGCCATTTGACGTATTTTGCAGTCCAAGGTTTAAAGAAAGTTCTTTTCATGTCACTTTCGCAGCAAGGGTCATTTTTTTCATCTCCTCCGCAAACAGCACCCGGAACAGAGCAAGATGAAAAAATAAGAGTAAGACCTGAAGCCACAAGGAGCATGTACTCAATGGCAGAGTCTTGCCAACTATTGTCAGTCGTTTTGGTTGCTTCATTGGCCGTTATTTGTGCTGAGGAGCAGTTATTGCCAGAGCAGTCAGTTTTTCCTGTTAAATCCAAATCACTAACTGCTGAAGAGACCTGGGCAGTATCGCTTGCCATACTCATCTGCGGAGCATAAACAAAAGTGAACGAGAAGATAACAGCAAAAGTGAGGAGTTGATTCAATAGCGCTTTCATAAAACGTTCCTTGTAGTATTAAATTGCAGTATTACTTATTCATTACTTTCTTTAAATAAACGACGTAAGCCAGATGCGGTATAGCGGTTGCTGATGATTTTAAAAATAGATTCACCGCTATTTTGTCTAATATCGTCGACATTCATCTTGAAGCTCTTATCCATGTATTCTTCGGTCGATGCCCCACCTGCTGATGCAGATTCTTCTTCTCCGAAGCCAAAGAGCTCGTCTCCATTACTACCTTTCCCTTGGCGAGCACTGGCAGCAGCAGCACTATCACCATAAAGAGAACCTGAACCTTTGATGCCAGCATCTTCTTCTGCTTTCTTTAATGAATCAAGAGCCTTCCCCCCAAGAGAGCCAAAGGAGCTTCTTCCACTGCTATTTGCAAAATTGGTTGGCATATTTTTCATAATGCTAGAACCCAGCTTCTTGGTTAATTTTGCCATTGACGCCTTGGGGGATTGCTTTTTGAGGGCCTTGTCTAACTGGGGAGTCATCTTCTCCATATAACGTTGCATTTTTGCCGAATTATCAAGGGCCGCTTCTGTATCAACAGAAGTTAAGGACGCGCCATTACTTAGCACATTATTGGCATCTTTATAGGTCTGAGGATTCCATTTAACCTGCCCAAAATCGAAGTTGATTTTGACCTTTTTAAGTGCTTTGTTACAGCTGTTTTCTCCAGACTTTGTTGTTTTTTGTAAGCAAGAACAAGTCGAATCATAGCTGTTTTTATTGGTTAGGCAGCCAAGGCTACTGTAATTACCTGCGCTCTTATAGTTCCCACCCTCAACGATTTCTGCATCGTCACGGTTCCATGCACTTTGACAGGCTGTACTGCTTGAGCGGTCTGTGCGTTTGACAAATTCTTTGGTGTCAGAATCATACGTATAGCAATAACAGCGAATATTGGCAGCGTCTGCCTTGTCTGTGTCTGTACAAATATAGGTGTCTCCAATTTGCTTGGAGATTTCGTCTAGACGCTTGATCCGCGCTTTAGCCAGTTTATAAAGTTTGGCATAATAGTCTGCCAAAAATCCAGAAGCAACTGAAGCAAGAGATGAGAGGGCAAAGCGAGTCCAGGGAGATTCTAAGGCTTTTTTAATTTTATCATTGCCTTCTCCAAAAACTTCTTTAGTTTTGCTGTCGACAGGGGTGTTCTCTAATTCTGTCTTAAGATCGTTAACACCAGCAGCTGCTTCTTCTCCTCCTCCTGAGTTTGTATTTGTAGTACTTCCCCCTGAGTTTGTATTTGTAGTACTTCCCCCCGAGTTTGTATTTGTAGTACTTCCCCCCGAGTTTGTATTTGTAGTACTTCCTCCCGAGTTTGTATTTGTAGTACTTCCTCCCGAGTTTGTATTTGTAGTACTTCCTCCTGAGTTTGTATTTGTAGTACTTCCTCCTGAGTTTGTATTTGTAGTACTTCCGCCAGTATTAGAGTCGTTGTTAAAGCGAGTTTTTAGGGTGCTTCCGCCCCCACCGTTACCGTACTTATTGGAGCCCATATCGGAAAACATATCAATTGTTTCTTCGGCATCTTCTACTGACATCCCTGGACAGTGCGTTAGCATTTCACCAACGGCAGCATCTCTACTAAGACCAGGGGCGGGCTGGTAATTACAAGCATAAGCGGAAGGAATAATTAGTTCACTGAGTTTATTTCTTAAGTTAGTCCAGTTGTAAGCAAACTCGGCCCAGATACTTTCTTCTTCTTTATTCGGCTTGAAATTAAAAGATTTCTCGAGATCTTCCATTTCTTTTTGCAAATTATAGTTACTGAAATCTGAGTTAAACCTCTTATTCACGCCACCATTCTTCTTTAAAAGTGGAGCCAAGGGAGCAATCCCTGAAGCAAAGAGAATGAGTTTGGTCGTTTTGTCATTTACCAAATCCCAGTCTTTGCGTTTGCCATCTTCCCTAATTGGGCATTTTTGTTTCGTGTCACCTTTTGCTAATTTAATGGCTTCGTAACCCGCAATAACGCCGGCTAAACCAAAAAGAGAAGCCGCAGTAATGTTGGCAATCTCCATGGCCAGTGCCATATCTCGAATAATGATTTGATTTTCTTTTAAAAACTCAAACGCTCTTGATTGAGCTGTTGCAGAGTCTACGTTTTCATTGGCAAAATTTTCATAATTTTTAGAAAGCTGATTGGTTTTGTACCACTGATAAAGAAAGGTTCCGACATTGGCAAGAGCGATAACGGCAGCACCAGCTGTAAAAAGCTTGATAGATGCAATACTTTTGCAAGTAGCATTTGATTGGTCTTTATCTAATTGGTTAAGGGAAATGGCCATAAATCCCAATAAACTGACATATTGTGCAACTTGCAAAATTTCTTTTTTGGCACCCTTTTCCCAGTTTTCAACTTTGCCTTCAGCCTTAGTCATTTCCTTATAGGCTTCGCTTTGCGTTTCTTTATTTGTTTGATCAATAATTTGTTGCTTATAACAAGCTTCTGGATCTACGGCACTAGAGCAGTCTTCCATTGGATTGCCTTCGTCTACTGCAATTTCGGAGAGCGTCTGATTTCTTACCCAAACCCCTCGTGCGGTATCACATTTGTAGGTAATCCCTGCAGAGTCTGCAGGCTTAGAGCTGTCATCACAGGAGGTACTCCAAGCTGGTTGGATCATTTGAAAGAGTAGAGAAAGAATAATTAGTGTTTTCATAAAATGCTCCCTGAGGGGCCTTAATTTAACTTCAATATTTATGTACTATAGAAAATTATAAATTCCTGCCTTACGCCTTGCGAAGCCATTTAAGGAAATTTTCTCTTTTTGCAAGGTTCATGTATTTAAACCCGTGTCATTTTAATATGATAAGCTCAATTTTTAGGAGTTGGCCAATAAATACTGAAAAAAGAAATTTGCCAAAAAAAATTGGCAAAAGAGCTTTATCTCACCGAGGAATTATTCTAAACTGGTGGGGCAATTTAATATTTATGTAATGATAAGAAAACTTAACTTTTAAAAAAAGAAGAGGAATCCAATGGAACCTAAAATGGACAGCGTGGTCATCCGCTTTTCGGGCGATTCAGGCGATGGAATGCAACTTACTGGGACACAATTTTCGGCGACTTCGGCCGTTATGGGAAATGACATTGCCACTTTTCCTGACTATCCATCCGAAATTCGAGCACCTTCGGGGACCATTGCAGGGGTTTCTGGTTTTCAAATTCAATTTGGCGCATCTGAAGTGGATACTCCCGGTGACGAGCCAGACGTTTTGGTGGCGATGAATGCTGCTGCCTTGAAGGCTAATCTTGCGGCCGTTAGAAAGGGTGGAACTTTGGTTCTTAATGTCGATGCCTTCTCTGAAAAAGATTTGGAAAAAGCAGGCTATGACAAATGTCCTATCGCGACTCAAGAACTAAACCAATATAAAGTGATTGAAGCCAGTATTACTTCACAAACAATGGAAGCACTTAAAGATGTAGATATTCCCCCAAAGAGCAAAGCTCGTTGTAAAAACTTTTACGCTTTGGGTATTACTTACTTTATGTTTGGACGCGATCTTGAGCCAACAAAGAAATGGCTCAGAATGAATTTTGCCAAAAAACCTTTAGTGGTTGAGGCTAACGTTAAAGCGCTGGAAGCAGGCTTTCATTTCATGGAAACACTTGAAAATCCAGTTTCCACTTACAAAATTGCCAAGGCAAAAATTAAGCCAGGAACTTACCGCCAGATCAATGGAAACCAAGGGACAGCTTGGGGTTTAATGGCCGCGGCTGAAAAAGCCAAATTACCACTTTTTTGTGGTTCTTATCCTATTACCCCTGCAACTGATATTTTGCAGGAGCTGGCAAAGTTTAAGCACTTTGGGGTTAAGACTTATCAAGCGGAAGATGAAATTGCCGGAATTTGTTCCTCTATTGGCGCAAGTTTTGCGGGGAATTTAGCCACGACAACAACGTCAGGCCCCGGACTTGCTCTTAAAAGTGAAGCGATCGGCCTTGCTGTTATTATGGAGCTTCCTCTGGTTATTGTGAATGTACAGCGTGGGGGACCATCTACTGGTCTTCCTACTAAGACAGAGCAATCTGACTTGATGCAAGCTCTTTGGGGAAGAAATGGAGAATGTCCTGCAATCGTTGTCGCAGCATCTCGTCCTAATGATTGCTTTTATATGGCCTATGAAGCAGCTCGCTTGTCCCTTAAGCATATGACTCCTGTAATTCTTTTAACTGATGGTTACATTGCCAATGGTATGGAACCTTTCCGTATTCCTAAAATGGCCGATATGGCCGCAGTGGAAAATCGCTTAGTGGATGCGGATAATGAAGATGAACTTAAGAAATTTATGCCTTATGCTCGTGATAGTGAAACTCTTGCGAGACCTTGGGCCATTCCAGGTATGAAAGGATTTGAACATCGTGTAGGCGGACTCGAAAAGAAAAATTTAACCGGTGCCGTTTGTCATGACCCCTTTAACCATCAAGAAATGAGTATCTTGCGCGAGTCTAAGGTTGAAAAAGTGGCCAACTTTATCCCTGAGCAAAAACTAGAGGGAGAAGATTCTGGGGACGTTTTAGTCGTTTCTTGGGGGGGAACTTATGGCTCAACTCACAAGGCTGTAAAGCGCATGAGAAAGGCCGGAAAGAAGGTTTCTTTGATGCATTTGAAATACATCAACCCAATGCCTCGCAATGTTGGTGATATTATTAAACGCTTTAAGACTGTTCTCGTTTGTGAACTCAATTTAGGCCAGATGAAAAATCTCTTAAATATGCGTTATCAGTGTGGAGCAAAGGGCCTAAATAAGATTCAAGGTCTTCCTTTTAAAGTCGCAGAAATTACGGCCGCAGTTGATCGCGAGCTTGAAAATTTGAATTAGTAGAGAGGGAAATATGTCAGCAGAAAATAATATACCCGAGTATAGCAAAAAAGATTTCGTCAGTGATCAAGAAGTTCGATGGTGTCCAGGTTGTGGTGATTATGCCATCTTGGCGGCCATTCAAAACGTCATGCCTCAAATCGGTAAGAAGAAAGAGGATATTGTTTTTGTTTCAGGAATTGGTTGTTCTAGCCGTTTTCCTTATTACATGAACACCTTTGGGATGCACACCATTCACGGAAGGGCCGCGGCCATTTCTTCCGGTGTAAAATGTGCAAATCCAGATCTTTCTGTGTGGGTGATGACTGGTGATGGAGACTCTTTGGCCATCGGAGGAAATCATTACATTCACACTTTGAGAAGAAACCTTGATCTCAATATTGTTCTTTTCAATAATGAAATTTATGGTTTGACGAAAGGACAATATTCGCCAACATCCCAGCCTGGTGCAATGACTAAAACATCCCCTTATGGATCTATTGAAAGACCATTCTCCGCGGCATCTCTTTCCATCGGTGCTCAGGGGACATTCTTTGCAAGAACTGTTTATACCGACCTAAAGCATATGCAAGCTTGTTTTAAAGCGGCAGCAGAGCACAAAGGAACTGCGGTTGTTGAGGTTCTTCAAAATTGTGTCATTTTCAATGATGGATGTTTTCAACAATTTGTTTCCCCTGCGGAGAGAGAAGATAATCTCATTCGCATTGAGCATGGTAAGCCCATGATCTTTGGAAAAAATAATGAGTTCGGAATTGTGCTTGATGGTATTCGTCCTAAAGTCGTAAAAATAGGAGAGGATGGAATTACTGAAAAGGATTTACTTGTTCATGATTCTAAAGCAAAAGAATCGACGCTTGCTTTCTTTTTGTCACAAATGACTCGTCCTGAATTTCCTCTACCAATTGGTATTTTCCGTGATGTTGATAGTGCTGTTTATGACGAAGAATTGATTAAGCAAATGAATCAAGTTACAGAGCAAAAAGGTGTCGGTTCTATGGATGCACTTTTAAGTTCTGGCGATACTTGGACGATTGAGGCTGAGTAATATATGAAGAAGGTCGAATTAGAGAAGATCGAGCTCGACCTTCGCTTCGTATGGCGTCTTTCCAGAAATGCCACCACTTTTAAAGAAAATTTCATTGTTAAATATCTTGATGAACGCGGAACTTTTCGGGGCGAAATCGCCCCGAATGTGCGTTATGATGAAACGGTCGAACGCATTCAGGCTGAGTTTGAGCGCTTCCCTTTGGTTGCATGGGACTATACTCACGAAGGGCTTGTTGCTTATTTGAAAGAGCACAATTTCTCTCATGCATTTTCTTTTGGCATTGAATCTTGTTGGCTACATGCTCATAGTGAAAACGTAAGCGATTACTTTGGGATTCCAAAACGCTCATCCGTTCCCACTAGTTTTTCTATCCCGATTTTTGATTTGAAAGATAAAGCAGAATGCGCACGTATGGAAAAAATCCTAGAAGAATCTCAAGAGTTCCCCGCAATTAAAGTTAAAGTGGGAGAGGATTCAATGGTTGAGATGTGTCGCTTTGTTGCGGCCCGAACAACTTCACCTTTGCGTATCGATGCCAATGAAGGCTTTGCTTCAGCTTATAATTTTCTTAAAGCTTATGAGAAAATAGATACGCTTTCTTGTGAATTTATGGAGCAGCCTTTTGCCGCCAGTAATAAGGACGCTTATCGAGAACTTAAAGGGCAGCTTGGATTTCCTGTTATGGCCGATGAATCCATTGAATCAGAGGTCAGCAATTGGGATGAGCTACAAGAGCTTTTTGATGGAGTTAACGTCAAATTGATGAAGGCGGGTTCCTATCTCAGTGCTGTATCTCTTTTAAGAGAAGCTAAAAAACGCAATATGAAGACAATGATTGGCTGTATGATTGAAACTAGTCTTGGCATTTCATCTGCGTTTTATTTGAGTGGACTTTGCGATTACTGCGATCTGGATGGACATCTCTTGATTAAGAATGAACCTTTTGGTTTGCTCCAGCTTCAGAAGGGAAGCTTGTCTCTTATTCCTTAATCTCTTCTTTTTGCTTTTCTTTTTTTCCCATGGCAACAGCATCAATCATAAACGGAGCGAATGCCTCCATGGAGTCGGCAAGTTGATATTTAATATAGCTTTGTAACTTTTCCCAATCGGCCGCAGGAAGTGGAGTTTTGGTCTCTTCTTTGCGACTGTCGATATAAAAAGAGTCGCCGTATTCTGTGGTGTGAAGTTTTTGCTTAAATCCTGATACTGAGACTTTTGGCTCTTCTTCTTTGAAAAATGAAGGTGGGTGCATCAGTCCAGAGCGGTTGAATTGAAGATCTTTCGGGTCTCCCTTGGCATCATCTGAAAAGTCCATATTGATACTTACATTTTGAGAAACTTGTAGTTTAAAGCGTCGCAGATTGGGATCATTGCGTTCATAGAAAAATTGGGCAAGCGGGAGCATAATGTCTTCCGAAGGTTCTGGTCCGGCAAATTTTTGGATCGCATCAAAGGCTGCCGCTATATCTTTATCACCTTTTCCGGCATATAGCGTGTAGTCTTGCTGATTTTTGGAACTTGAGAGATTGAGGTAATGAGGATCACCAGTTATTTGTTCATAGAAGCTCATCGCATTTTTTAAGGCCAGCTCTGAATTCTCGCCCTTTAGATTGTACTCTTGCTCCACGAGACTGGCCGATGGAAATTGAATTCCCATATCCAACATCTTTTGCAAATTAGCCTTTGAGCGAAAGTGGTTACAGGCTTTCAACACAGTTGCCTCATCTGTCAAAACTTTTTGGTCCGCAATCATTTGGCGGCAATTTTCTTCGGAAAAGACTTTGGCAATAACTTCTTTTTCAAAGTAGTCTCGAATCTCTTTATTAAAATAGAGTGCTTCTTGTGGAAGATACTCATCTCCGCCAGACATCATTTCTTTAAAAATAAGCTGGTTGATTCCAGTTGAGACATTGTAGTATTTTTCATCACTAACGAGATAGGTGTCTGGAGTCTGGAGATTTTGACAACCAAAGTCTATGGCATTATCAGCCTGGGTGAGCATTAAATTACATTCATAGATATAGGCCATCGATGGCGCTCCATCTCGTGGACAGGATTCTTGTTGTCTCACTTCAAGCAAGAAGCGTGCATTGATGCTTTCTTCAGGAATGCTTCCGCCTGTTGCATAGTTCTCAAAGAATTGCTCAAGGGATTTGGCTTCTTTTCCTTTGGGATTCCAATCTTTATCTTTGTCTTTGCCAATAATTTGTCCGCGATAGAAGTCTCCAAATTGGCGGTCCTGCTCTTCTTTACTGATTTTACAAGCCTCTGGATCACTTCCGCTTTCAGATGATGAAATTCCTTTTTGGGTTAGTATTTTGGGAAGGAAGGAAGAAAATACTGGTTCTAGAATTTCCATCCCTTCTGCCATTAATACTGCTCCTGGAGGGGCTGGAGGTGTCTTCATGCTCACTGCATAACAATGAGATGGGTTGAGATTAAGGCGCGGAATGATGACATTATTTATGTAGTCTTGTGTGCTTATTTTGGTTTTTTTTCTATTTTTTTTGAGCAGCTCTTCTTGGTACATCTTACTGTTGTGTTCAGTAATGCTGCGCTTTTCTAGTTCCTCCATGAGCTTATCAATCGCCTGTAGGACATTTTCTTTGGGCAGAACTCCTTCTTGAAGATCAGATCCAATAAACCATGAAAAGGAATTTTCTGGCATGAGCGAGAACCAAAATTTTTCAAGAAAGTTTTGTAGCTCTGGATTATTTGTGCCACCGCTTTTTCTAAGAGCGTTTAAAAGACAAAAAATGCGTCCCGACATTGTTTTCTTGATATCCGCTTGATTTTCATAAAGGCTCCCTTTACATTGGGAAAGATCATATAGATTCCAAATATTCAGAGAGCATTTCCCATTTTCATGAACCGTAAAAAAGGAAAGAGCTTTTTCATTTTTTTCTGTTTCACACTGAAAGTCCTTTTGTTGAACTTGGTGCTCGTCATAAGGAGCTCTCTCAAGATACTTGAGAATGGGACGGACTTCTTCTACTGGGCCCGGCAAAAAAGGTTGGGCCATCGCAAAATGCGAAAGACCAATCGAGAGTAAAAAGTTTATCCAAATAAAGAATTTCATCAGTCTCTTTTCGGATAATTTATTGTAATTCTTTAGTTTTTCGGGAATTGCTTATGTGATTTCAGTTGCTTACCCCTGAGCTTGTTAGGCAGTTATTGCGCAATTGAGCAAGGGCCCCTTCAGTCATAAACTATTACTTGGAGGCGTCTATGAAATTTATTTTAATGAGTACTCTTTTATCTTTATCGTCTTCTCTTGTGCTCGCGCAAGAGAACAATACTGTTATCAATTATGAGCTAGATTTATTAGACATGGTCAGTATTGAAAATCCGAAGCTCCAGATAAAAAAAGAAAAGAAAAATTTTGAGAAGTTTTTGAAGAAGAGGGCCCGCAATGAGAAGTGGAAGAAAAATGCGGAAGAACGTGCGGAAAATGCTCTGGGAGCATTTGGAAGCCACGATGTTTTGACAGGCTCTATAGCCCAATCATGCTATAGTCATTCAACAAGCAGTGTGCAGTGGCATAAAACCGCCATCGAAGAGCTTGATAAAAAGTTTGGCTACGATGATATTTATGTGTATTTAAGACAGAAAAATTTCATGTTTGATACAGCAACAACCTTAAGTACATCATCTTCTCCAGTGGAGTTGAAGGTCCTTAGCGCCAAAGAAGAAGGGAATAAAGGCTATATTGTCAATGGAGATGAGCTTCCTAAAAGACTCGTGCTTTTGGATGGTAAGAAAGAATTAAAAGAAGTTGTTATTTTTGATAAGAGCATTTCTTATCTTTCTATTCCTTTAAACAAAGAAAAATGTGCTCAAGATAAATTTCCTTATAGTGATAAATCTGTACAGGAAATTAAATTGACTTGTGCGCGCTACGCAAAACTATTTAAATAGATAAAA
>QKCN01000071.1 GCA_003245675.1 Bacteriovoracaceae bacterium
TTTCTCATAACTTAGGCTAGGGAATGAAGGGGGCAAATAGGTACGTTTATTCTTTTGTTTTGATGCGGTGCACTAGGTGGAGGCTCCAAATAGGTACAAATAGGTACGTCCACACTTTTGCTAAGCGCTGCGCAAAATCTCATTAAATTGAAATGTATTTGAAATAGGCGAGGTGTGGACTAACGCACTGTTTAGCAAAAGTGTCCACGTACCTTTAGCGGCCCCAGTATTTAAGGCATTTTTTGAGATCGTAGTGAGGATTGGTTGTCCAATTTCTGACGACCATATTGCCGCTCATGAGTTCTTTGACCATTCCCCATTGTTCGATACAAAAAATTGGCATCTGCGCAGGAATGACGATTTCTCTTTCTCCACGATAGGGGTTATCGATGAATTTTGCGCCTGTTTTAATTTTCCCCGCGAGATTGGCATTGGCATCCCAAGCAGGGGCACTTCCTATTTTGTAAACCCATCCTTTGTCGCCGGCCCAAAAGGCGGCTCCTGGTGCACTTTCTAGTCCTCCAAGATCTTCTGTCATTCCGCGAAAGGCAGAATCGGGATCTTGGCGCACATGTTCTAGTAATTTCCATTTTGGATTTTTACTTTTCGCCGGAATCCCTCCCCATTCAATAATTTGCTCAGGAGTGAATTTATCTGAGCCATGGTAACCATCACGGAAATACTGGGGCTCAATGGCCTTTCCATCGGGAAGAGCAGCTTTGGGAGTTCCAAATTTCTCAGGAAATTGATATCGCTCATCCAAAAGCTGCGACGAGCACCCATTTGTGGCCCAAGAGATAGGGGTAAATAGTATGGTTGTGATAAATAATAAAACTCTCATATCGGGTACTTATCGGAATATTGAGAATAATACTTGAGCGCTTTCGTTTGGCTATTTTTGTGCACTGTTTAGCAAAAGTGTCCACGTACCTAAAAAAAAAGCCCCACTCCGAAGAGTGGGGCTTGCTATTTGCTAAGCTATGTAATTATTGAAATTACTTGCGAAGATTCGCTTGAGCAGCAGCAAGACGAGCAATTGGCACACGGTAAGGAGAGCAAGAAACATAGTTCATGCCTACGCGGTGACAGAACTCAACTGATTGAGGTTCTCCACCGTGCTCACCACAGATTCCAACCTTAAGGTTAGGTCTGGAGCTTCTACCTTTTTGTGTTCCCATTTCAACCAATTGGCCAACGCCAGTTTGGTCAAGTACTTGGAAAGGATCATTTTTCAAAAGACCTTTATCAAGATAAACGGGAAGGAATTTTCCAGCATCATCACGAGAATAACCGAAAGTCATTTGAGTAAGGTCATTTGTTCCGAAGCTGAAGAATTCAGCGTGTTTTGCAATTTCATCAGCAGTCAAAGCAGCACGAGGAATTTCGATCATGGTTCCAACCATATAATCGATTTTTTCACCTTTTTCAGCGAAAACTTTCTCAGCCGTTTCACGGATGATTGTTTCTTGCATTTTGAATTCTTCCATAGTCCCAATTAGAGGAACCATAATTTCTGGAATTGCTTGAACACCTTTTTTCTTGAGGTTTACTGCTGCTTCGATAATGGCACGAGCTTGCATTTCTGTAATCTCAGGATATGTGTTACCCAAGCGACATCCACGGTGACCAAGCATTGGATTGAACTCAGAAAGAGATTCAACTTTTTGCTTAATTTCTTCAACAGTAAGTCCCATGGTTTTTGCCATAACTTCTTGACCTTTTTGGTCATGAGGTACGAACTCGTGAAGTGGGGGATCAAGAAGACGAACAGTCACAGGAAGTCCTGCCATTGCTTCGAAGATGCCTTCAAAGTCTTCTCTTTGCATAGGAAGAAGTTTCTTAAGAGCTTCTCTACGTCCAGCTTCATTATCGGCCAAAATCATTTCACGAACAGCGATAATTCTTTCGCCTTCGAAGAACATATGTTCTGTTCGGCAAAGACCAATTCCTTGAGCACCAAAGCTGCGTGCAACTTTAGCATCATGGGGAGTATCGCCATTGGTTCTTACTTGCATTCTTGTGAATTCAGAAGCAAGGTCCATGATTTCACCGAAGTCACCACTCATGTCTGGATCAACAGTTTTGATCTGACCTTCGTAAACTTCACCAGTCGAACCATTCAAAGAAAGCCAGTCACCTTCTTTAAAAGTTTTTCCACCTGCTGTCAGTGTTCTTGCTTTGTAATCGATTTTGATATCGCCAGCACCAGAAACACAGCATTTACCCATACCACGAGCAACCACGGCCGCGTGAGAAGTCATACCACCACGAGCAGTTAAAATGCCGCGAGCGATGTGCATACCTTCTAGGTCTTCAGGAGATGTTTCAATTCGAACGAGAATTGCCCGAGCATATTTAGTTGCTTCATCAGCAAAGAAAACGATTTGACCAGTTGCTGCCCCAGGAGAAGCAGGAAGGCCTTTAGATACTGTGTTTGCTGATTTGATTGCCGCTTTATCAAAAACTGGGTGAAGAAGTTCATCCAATTTGTTTGGCTCTTGACGAAGAATGGCTTCTTCTTTTGTAATCATGCCTTCTTTTTGCATTTCAACTGCAATACGAACCATGGCCGCACCAGTACGCTTACCATTTCTGGTTTGAAGCATCCAAAGTTTACCGTCTTGAATGGTGAACTCTAGATCTTGCATATCTTTGTAATGCTTTTCAAGTTTGTCTTGAGTTGCATTAAGCTCTTTGTACATTTCAGGCATTGCTTCTTCCAAAGACTTAAATTTTTCACGACGCTCTTCTTCAGAAATACCAGCAGAAGCCGCCCAACGCTTGGAGCCTTCGATAGTAATTTGTTGAGGAGTACGGATACCAGCAACAACGTCTTCACCTTGTGCATTGATCAAATATTCACCGTTGAAGATATTTTCACCAGTAGCTGCATCACGAGTAAAAGCAACACCAGTTGCAGAGTTATTACCCATGTTACCAAAAACCATTGCTTGAACGTTTACCGCTGTACCCCATTCTGCAGGGATGTTGTTCAATTTTCTGTAGTAAACCGCTCTTTCATTTTTCCATGATTGGAAAACAGCATTGACTGCGCCCCAGAGTTGTTCCCAAGCATCTGTAGGGAAGTCTTTACCAGTTGTTTTCTTAACAGCAGCTTTGAACTGTTGGCAAACTTCTTTAAGATCGTTTGTATCGAGGTCAGTATCGTTTTGTACGCCTTTTCTTTCTTTAGCGTGCTCTAGAATTTCTTCGAAAGGATCGATGTCTTCTTTATTTGCAGCGCCCATTTCCATAACAACGTCACCGTACATTTGGATGAAACGACGATAAGAGTCCCAAGCAAAACGTGGGTTACCAGTTTTTGCTGAAAGACCTTCAACCACTTCGTCATTAAGACCAAGATTTAAAACAGTGTCCATCATACCAGGCATAGATGCACGAGCACCGGAACGAACAGAGAAAAGACATGGGTTTGATTTATCACCAAACTTTGTTCCCATTGCGTCTTCAACTTTTTTCATTCCTTCTTCTACTTGCGCTTTAATAATTTCGCGTCCAGCAGATTCACCTTTTTCACCATAAAGGGCACATACTTCTGTTGTGATTGTGAAACCGGGAGGAACCGGAACACCGGCAAGGTTCATGTCGGCAAGGTTGGCACCTTTTCCGCCAAGAAGGTTTTTAAGTGTAGCGTTACCTTCCGCTTTTCCACCACCAAAATAATAAACATACTTTGTACTCATTTAGTTCTCCTCTTTAAAAAACTATTGAAAACTATAGATAGATACTAATTAAGAAGTCACCTAGATACCACTTTTAGTGGTCCTTTGTGAAGCCTGATTATCGGCATTTTGTTAAGAAAGATTAGCGTTTGTGGCGGCGTGTTATAAATTTTGCCACTCGGCAGATACTTGATCTGTTGAGTGCATGGAAGGATTGACCAAGCCCCATTTGTAGTTGCATTTTTTCCCTTTGAGCGTGAACTTAACAAAAATATCCTCAGGAGATTCTCCTTCGGGTAGATTGGTGCTGGCTAACGCGACGAGAAAAGCAAAAAGAGTTGGATCTTTTTTGAAATCAATTAATAGGTCTTGTAGTGCTTTTAAGCGGTTTTGTAATAGTTTTTGTTCTCCGGCTTTAAGGATACGCCAAATGATGTCGTTGTTAACAAAGTCGACAAAAATATCATATCGCTTTTTGAGGTCTGGATAAGTTGCCTGAAATAGTTCGCTGTATGAGTCAGGATTGCCATGTTCTAAAAAGATTTTATATGCCCTGAGTATCTTGCGCCGCCCTTCTGGCGTTTCAAAAAGGTCTGTGCGATGTTCTCCGATCAATAGAGCAAGGGTTTTCCACATTTCACCTCGAGAATGCGAGAGAATGCGGTCAATAGCCTTGGAGTAGAAAACGCCTTGATAGTTTATTTTGCTGCGATGTTTGCAGCTTTGCGTATTTTCAATGGCATCAATCATGCTTTTGAGATGTGGATTGCTGATGCCAAGACTTAGGCTCGACAATTCAAAGAAGTCATCAATATAGTGTTTGGGGGCATTTATTCTTTCTAGCTGTAGGCTGTAAACGAGTTTCCCTCCGATCTCTTCTTCTGTAATTTTCGTCTCATCATTGATAATTTGAGTCTTTATCACTTCCGCTTTGCAATAAGCCTCGCTTTTTCTTTTAACAATAGAATCCCAAATGACATGCGATTCTGTTTTGCGAGAAACTGCCGTCGAGTCGATATCGATTTCATTGTCATAAAAATCTTCTAATTCGCTTTGGGTATCAGTTTTTTCTTTTTTATAGATGAAGCGCAGGGCATTTCCTAGCTTTTCTCGAAGTTTGAGATTGCCGACCTTACTTTTAAATTCAGTGTCGTCGAGAATGAGTCCATAGTTGAGTTTATGGCTGAAGGTTTGAATGAGGTCATTGCGTTTGGCCTTGAGGTAAACTCCTTGAAATTCTCGTTCGTCTTCGCGCCAGTTTGCCAGTTTTTGTGCCTTGATCAGATTGCCGCTAAGTGCATCATCAAGAGCTTTGCGTGCTTCTTCGTATTGCATATCAAAGACAAATGAATAAATCATTTTAGTGGTACTTTGTGTGACCTGATGATTGGCGATAAGGGCAATATCAAGAACTCCATTAAGAAGTTTTGTTTCAAATAGGCTGACTCCAAATTCCAAATTTTGGTTAAGATCTTCACCTTTTGCCTTTGATTGCTCGTAGCGTAGGCTCACATATTTTTGGCCAAGTTCTTCATAGAATTTTAATTTGCGAGAAGTATTAGATGAAGAGAGGAGATAAAAATTGTTATTGGCGGAAACATATTCTGCGCTGAGTTTTAAGCCTGTTGAGGTAACGAGAGATTGATAACCTTCGTAATAGAATTCTTGGCCTGGTTTTAATTTCTCTAGGATTTTTCGGGAGCTCATGGGGATAGAAATTGCTTTAACTCCACGCCAGACATCAGCAATCTTCTCACCTGTTGACCGCCAGATGCTGGTGGTATCTAAAAAGATACCTTTAGAAGGTCCAATAAGAGTGTAGCGGAAACTACCTTCTGGTTTGAGGCTAAGATTAAACCCCAGCTTACCTAAAATATTAGAGACTTCAATATTAAAAGGGATAGAGGCTTTGCCTTCGATAATTGTTTTATTCCAACGCAAAAGACCTTCTCGTCCTTTGTTATCTGTGATTTGGTAAATTTTACTCATGTCATTGTGAAGATCAGAAGCTTTAAGACTATTGGTCTTGAACTTGACCCCGATTGTTATATCGGCCCACTTGAGAACGTCTGTGGAGACTGCTGCTTCAGCTTCACGAAGCCCAATTTTGGCGTCCTTCATTCCATCTTGTACGGCCTTTCTTACGACCCCTTCTTTTTCTTCGTCATCGGATTCTTCAATCGCACTTTCATCAACGAGGATAATTTCTTCATCTTTCTTTTTGTTCTTGCGGTTAAATAATCTAAAGCGGCTGACTTCTTCTGATTCACCGATGGAATCATCTTCTTGTGTTGCTGCTTGACTGGTTTCTTTTTTTTCAGGATTGTCTGTGCGCGCAGTTCTGCCTCCCCAGAGTAAACTGGTATAGCTCAAAATGAATAGGAGACAGAGTAGACGAATCACTTAATATCTTCTTTACTAAAATCAGGGATGAGAAAAGTCATAAAAACCAGAGAACGTTCTTCCCAACGAAACTTTTCTTTCTGTTCTTCTTTTTTCTTTTGCTGAATGGCAATGGCCATTTGGTTAATTGTATCTTTGAGGCTGGTTACGCGAATACCTGCAGGGCCAAGTAGATTATTTCGATCTGCGGCAGTTACCGAAATATTGAATGCAATATCTTTGGCGCCAACTTCTTCTGTTATTTCATAGGGCTGTCGAGTATAGGTGGAGAGAACCTGCTCTATCGTTTGGCGTAGTCGTTTTATGTCATCTTCATCTAAATTTTGTGTTGAAGCGATGGACCTTTTGCCTTGAGGTGCGGGAGTGCAACTTCCCCAGAGCAAAAATAAGAGAATAAAGAGTGATGAAAACTTCATAAAAACCTCCACTTAGCTATTCGGCAGATAAGTAGAGGTTCTTGAGGGAAAAATTAAACGAGATGTTCAAATAACTCTTTGTTTTTATTGAACATGCTCTCGGGCATGAGGTCTTTCATGGCCATAAGATAGTGCTCTTTTTCAATTTGAGGGATGAGCTTCTCTTTTGCTATTTGTGCCAATAGCGCTATGTTTTGCATGCGGGTATCTGGAATTTTATCTTCAAACACTGAAAAGACTTTAATCCCCCGGCGATTCCCTTCATTTTCAATTTCCCCATTGCTGGGGCTTTGAGCTTTTCGTAAGCGGACAGGGAGTGGTTGCCAATTGGTATTATAATAGACCAGAGTTCCTCCATCCTTTAAGTATTCGTTCATGGCCCTTAAGCCTTCATGCAGTTCTAAGGAAATGGCCAGTTGGGCAGTATTTTTGCGAATAAGAGGAGAGTAAGTATTAGGGCCTAAGCGCACATGGGATTCTACTGTGCCTCCTCGTTGCGCTAGTCCATGGGTGTCTACGCCACGGGCGGGAAGTCCTGCATGATCGGCGGCCCTTAGAATAACTTCAGAGAGAAGGCCAATACCTTGCCCACCAACTCCAGAAAGATAAATGTCAAATATTTGGTTCATTGCGCTCTCCTTTAATTTTTTGTTACCGCTTTGGGTGGGTTAATAGCGCCTTTGGGGGCCGTTTGAATGCAAGATCCATCTCCAATGCAAAGATCTGTATTGATGGAAAAATGCCCTTGCGAATTAAAGTGAAACGCTGGGCAAGCAAATTTTTCAAAGCTTTCCGTTTTTCCCTGGCATTTTTCGGGGTTGGTGGAGACTTGCCTTAATGTGTAGTTATCTTTCTTTTTCGCTTCTCGTGTGAACTTAAGCATGCAAGGATGAGTTGCAATGATCACTTGGAGGCCTTCTTTATCTTTTCCATCTAGGATAGCCTGAGTGATTTTTGCCTGTTGATAAGCATCAATGACAATGGGCTCTACTCCGAGTCCTCTAAGAACATCTTTAGGCGAAATTGCGGCCGTCTCTTCATTGAAATTTTTTCCAACGCCAGGATGATCTTGATGACCGGTCATTGCCGTGGTGCCATTTTCCATCAAAATGAGAGTGATATTGTGCTTATTGAAAAGCGCATTGGTGGTACTCGGAATTCCTGCATGGAAGAAAGTAGAGTCTCCAATAAATGCAACAACACGACGCGATTTATTACCGAGCGCCAAACCTGATGCAATGGCAGGACTTGCACCCATACTCATCAGGATTTGTCCCATATTGTAGGGCTCCATAAAGCCTAAGGTGTGGCAGCCAATATCGGCAACTGTAATATCTTCGTCTGTAAGTGCATTTTTTATGGCGTGAAAGGCTGAGCGATGGCCACAACCGGGACACATCTGGGCAGGTCGATTGGCAACTGCAATGGGGCGCTCTTGCTTTTCAAGCAGAGGTAAGAGGTCTGGCCATGTTTTATGAAGAACTTGTTGGATTTTGTCTGCCGTGTATTCACCTGTCCAATCAGTAAGATCTGTTTTTCCTATGATTTTGACTTGAATGCCTTCTTCAAACGCGATGACTTTAATTTCTTGCTCCACAATTGGGTCTAATTCTTCAAATACTTTTACTTCTTTGTGCTTTTTAAGAAATTCAATAATCTTTTTGCGAGGTAGAGGATAAGGCGTAGCGAGCGATAGGATATCAGGATGTGCTTGAGATTCTTGAAGCGCATCCATTAGTGAATAAAAGGGAAGTCCCATGGTGATAATTCCGCGCTCTAAATTTTTATTATCTAAAACTTTATGAAAAGGGCTTTCTTCAAGAATTGCCTGTGCTTCTTCAAAGCGCTTTAGTGCACGTTCTTTCAGTTGTAGCGCAATTGATGTGATGGGAATATAAGGTCCAAATGTTTTAGGATCAAACTTGGGTTTCCAATCATAGCTTTCTTTTTTCCAGCTACTAAAGTTTACTTTCTCTTTGGCATGACAGACGTGAGTTGAAAGCCTTAATACAACAGGCATCATCAGCTTTTGCGACAGTTTGGCGGCCGCTAGATACATTTCATAAACTTCTTGAGGATTAGAGGGTTCGAGGATAGGGATATAGGACATGCGGCAAATATGGCGATTATCTTGCTCATTTTGCGAAGAGTTTGCTCCTGGATCATCGCCTAATACAATGACCATCCCGCCTTGAAGATTAAAAAGACCAAGCTGTACAAAGGAATCGGCCGCTACATTGAGTCCAACAGATTTGAAGAACACTGTTGAAAGGTGACCGTTGACAGAAGCCCCTGCGGCTACTTCTGTTGCGACTTTTTCATTGGTCGAAAATTCGAAATAAAAAGGACGATCTTCGGGCTTAATGCCGGCAATGGTTGACGCAATTTCAGGAGTGGGTGATCCAGGGTAAGAGGTTACAACTTTTGTGTTAGCCTCGATCATGGCACGAACAATAGCAGAGTTTCCCATCATGATTTCTGAAAAAGCATCCTCTTGGTTGAGTATGCGTGCGAGTTGTTTCATTCTTATCTCCTTCCTTGATTAAGCAATGCTTCTGAATTTATCGTGTAAGCTGCTGAAAAAATGAGGTTAATTAAGGTTTACCTTGCCTTGGTGCAGCCTTAAACCTTTTTGTTACAAAAACCGATAAGATGATGCATTTTGTTTGATTTTTAATTTAAGGGGCACTTATGAAATTTATCATGACTATGTTGGTACTTTCTCTACTCATGTCTTGTTCCCATTTCTCTGAGCACTTTATAGGCGAGCGCCTTCCCGCATCGAGCAATTCTGATTCAAGCGATGAATCTATTTTTAAAATTCTTTTGCCTTTTTCGGTGATGAAACACGAGGTTAAGGAACTTGCCAAAGACAATGAGTTTATTGAAGGTGTTGATTATTTTAGTATGGACCCCTATACTCGCATGCTGTCGTTGCGTTTGCGGGTAAAGTATCCCTTAGATTCTCTTTTAAATATGGGGGATGTAAAGGCTAAAAAGTTTTCACAAATTCAAACGATTGATTTGGCGCTTAGTTTTCCTCCCATGAAGCAAATTGCTCTGACTAGTTATCTTAGTTTGCAATTTCATCGCTTTCGAATCAATGGAGATGATTATCTCGCTGCTTTTCCGATTGTCGCCTCAGTTGTTCAAACTATTTTGGCAAATACCAGTTTGATTAATTATATCTATGATATGGGTACGAAAGATATTTCAGATGTCGATACTAAATCCATTATCAAGAGCATGCTCGAGAAGCAAGAAATCAAAGTCAGTCAGGCGACGAATAAAATTTACTTCAAATTGAATTTGAAACACTTTAAAGATCTAGAGCGCTTTGGCGTATTGCAAGATCTTCGCCTTTGGAGCTTTGCTCCTCGTCTTCTGGCCGGCACTGAGGATGTTGTTTTTCGTTTAGAGGCGGGAGTTGGTAAACCATCTCAAGATTGGCAGATTACTCATAATGCTCAAGTGGAGAAAGAAAAAGAAATATTAGAGGGAGCTCGCGAAGAGCTTTATGCGAAATATTCCAGGTCGGAAGCAGTTAAAGATAAATTGAATTCTTATTTTGAGCAAGTTTTGAAAAACGAAAAACTTATTTATGCTAAGCTGCCTCTTAATTATCGCAATGAGGTGGATAAGGCAAAATCTGATTTCTTGAGTCGAGCATCGAGTCGTCTTAATAAAAGTAATCCTAACTTTACCGCTGCTCCTGAGTATGAGTATTTACTTTTTCTCGAAGAAGAAAAAGAAATTATCAATACTTTTGTCGTGGATATGGATCGTCGTCTTGTGGCTGATAGCAAAATAAAGGCTGGAGGTAGTAAATCCAATCGCAGTCTTCCTCTTGTGGAAATGTGGATTGGGCAAGATGTCCTAAATGGTAGCATGAATTTTGTGCGTGATTATGAGTTCGAAAAGCAAAACTTCATTAAGGATGCCAAGCTTGTTTTGTTGCCTCAGAATCGAGGGATTGTGCTTAAGGGATCAATTAATGTCGATATGAATTATCTCTTGGGATATATGGATTCAGGCTTTGCGGATAAGAAAATTATTTCAAAAATGCCCGAAACTGCAGAAGGGGCGCCGTTTGAAATTTGGTTAGAAACACGTTTCCATGATGATAGTTGGTTTGCCTTGGATGTTCGGAAAATTTCATTTTTTGAAAAAGAGCGCCAGCTTTCTTTTAATGCCAATTCGAGAACCCAAGCTTTCTTTATGGACTTCTTAAAAATGTATTTGGCCCAATCATTGGCAGCTTTGGAATTTGACATGGGGGGAGAATCCCCCAGTGAAGAAGAATTGTTGAAAAAACAAATCGAGGATAACAAACGTCTTGCAGCTTACCTAAAAGAATTACAGAAAGCATATGGAGAGGCGGGAGGAGACAGCTATTTCAGAAAACTTGCAAAAGTAATGACTACGGATTTGGAGAAGAATCCTTTTATCACTGAAGGAATTGAGTACCTAGAATCTACGACAAAATTGCTATTCAGTGATTTGATCAAATACGATGAGGCAACTCAGTTGTTCATGCTCAAAGTTGATCCTAAAATTGTAATAGATACAATTGATGGTGCGCAAAATACTTTACAGGTGTGGAATATTGAGCCCATCTACTCCGAGGAATTCCATAATACATTCTTAGAGTTGGCCGTGGGGAATGGTATGCGTGGACGCAACTATGTTGAAAAAATCGAAGTGCGCCGTAATGATCCAGCCAATGCCGGTTTTGCAGGACTCTATAAAGATAACGATCGCAGTCAGGTTGACCTACTCGCTAGTTTAGATTTTAAGCATTTGGAAAATTTTGCAAATAAACTTTTTCAAGACATGGTTATTGCCAATAATGGTAATTACGAGCAGATGCTTAAAAAGGATGAAGAGCAGAGCTATTATATTATCGATAGCATTAAATTTAATATCGAAGGTATGGACAAGATTAGCATTGATCTTAATGCTTCGGAGTTGGTGAAAAAGAAAAAAGGTCTCGTTAAGAAGAAATGGGTTGTGGAGAAAAATAGTTATGGTCTTAGTGCTGCTCTTAGTTTGAGTTCGGGATTTGTAAAAGATATGATTCTCAAAAAGAAAGGGAAACTTCCCTTTCCTGTTGCCGAAGATGCACAAGTCTTAGCCTTAAGCCCTATCAGTGTAAAAATCAAATTTGGAAAGAAAAGTCTTATTGATCGTGCCCTTAATGGCTTGGCCAATATTAATTTTGAGGGAGGTATTGGGACTAAACTGAAAAAACTTCTGCTCATTATTGTGGATAAATATTTCAATTCTTTCTACAAAGAAAAAGAAAATAGTGAAGCCTTGTGGGGTAGTTTTATTGAATCTTATGCCAAAATTGTTGCAGGCAAAGATGATCTTTATGTCATTCTCAATCCTCGTCTTTCTGGTTCTGCCTTTGAGCTTAAATTGGCGGGAACGGATCAGTTCTTAAATCGCAGTTTAGTAATGGATGAAGCGAACAAGCGCATGCAGGTTGCTTTGACCGCAGCAGTTAATATGGCAAAATTGGACAAGCGACATTTGCTTGAGTTGGCCAATGATGCTCTCTCCTTCCAGCAGGAGCTTTTTAAGATCAATAATAAAAAAGAATTTGTGTCTTATGCTCGCAAACTACAACTTGTTTCTAAAATGATTCTTAATTCTGATGCCAGCAAACGCAGTTTTTACAATCAATTGATTAATATTATGACGAGCTATGATGCCGTTTTAAACACCGTCGACCTTCCCAATAAAAGTGAGAATTCGATGGCGCGTCTGACTTCCACTGGAACTGAGCTAATGTACTTTGCGGGAACATCTTATGTTTTACTTGATGCGATTAATTTGGTTATTTCGCGGATTGCCGGTTGGAGTTTAGAGGATGATATTCAGTACTATAATAGCCTAAAAGAGGCTGCCAATAAGTTGGAATACAATATCTTTCTCCCTTTGATGAAAAAGTATCGCAGCTCTTTCCATGAATATAATCAATTCATTAAAGAGAGTGAGCCTAGTTATTGGACATATCCTTTCCTTCCAGATTCTCTGGTGGCAGAAGGGATTTACGATGTATTACAAAGTAAATACGGTAAGTTTTAGAGTTTAATTCCGTCTAAATTACTTCCCGCTTGAAGAAGGTCAGCAAAAGTCTGGCCTTTTTCATTTTGATTTTTGGCGGCAGTAATCATTGGAACCATTTGTCCAAAAGCTTTAATGGCATGATCCAATTCTTCTTTCGTATGGCTGGCCATAACTGAGCAGCGAATAAGAGCATGTCCCTTGGGTACAGCAGGGTAAAGTACTGGAGTCGTAAATACTCCTAGCTCAAGTAGTTGTTGGCAAATTGTGAGTGCAAGTTGATCTGGTCCAATCATGACGGGAACGATACAAGTTTCAGTTCCAAAAGTATCAAGACCTAAATCATTGAGACCTTTTTGTAGGTACTGTGCATTTTCTTTAACTGATTGAATAAGGCTTGGATTTTTTTCGAGTACATCAAGAGCCTTGAGGGCAATTGCCGCATTGGATGGGGAAAGGGCCGCGGAGAACATGAAAGTTCTCGCTGTATGCTTAATCCATTCAATAGTTTCACGGTTTCCGCAAATTACTCCACCTTGAGATGCTAACGATTTGGAAAAGGTTCCCATGAAGATGTCTGCTTTGAGTCCAAAGTGTGAACCTGTTCCACGTCCACCTTCACCAATTGTTCCAAGTCCATGAGCATCATCGACATAAGTTTGTGCATTATATGTTTTGGCGAGTTCTACGATTTTGTCGAGTTTGGCAATATGGCCTGTCATCGAGAATACACCATCAGTGATGATGAGTTTGTTGGACTCTGCGGGTACTGATTTCAGTTTATTTTCAAGATCATCCATATCATTGTGTTTATAGACGATGATTTCTGCTTTGGTAAGGCGACATCCTTCAATAATGCAGGCATGATTTTCTTCATCGCTAAAAACGTATTCATTTTTTGCCGTCATGGTGCTAATGGCACCCTGATTGGCCATAAAGCCAGAAGCAAAAACAAGCGCACTTTCATATCCCAAAAATTTAGCAAGGCGTTCTTCCAATTCTTCGTGAAGAGCAAGGTTTCCATTTAGAAAACGGGACCCAGTACAGCCGGTGCCCCAGTGAGCAAGAGCTTCTTGACCTGCTTTGATGACTTCAGGATGGTGAGTGAGTCCCAAATAATTATTGGAGCCCATCATTACGAGTTCTTTTCCTTTGAAAACAACGTTGTTACCACTTGTTCCTTCCAGTTTGCGGAAGTAGGGGTAGAGATTAAATTTGTGCATCATCTCAACAACTTTGAGGCCTTGCGTTTTCTGAAAAATACTCATTATATGTCCTTGGAAAAAAGATCGTCTCAGGAGAATATAAAAAGCCCGGTTTTCAGTCAAGCAGTTTAGCGGGAAAGATCGAAAACGACCTTTACTACATTGCCACTTCCCTTATTAATGGCCTGATTAAATGCCTCTTTGTACTCCTTAAGTGCAAAGCTATGAGTGACGAGTTCTTCAATGTGCATATGGGAGAGCAGTTCTTGGATGATTTTATAAGTAGTTTTCTTTTCTCCTGTTCGCGGATCAATGGCATCATGAGACATACAAGAGCCTTTAAAAGTAACCTCGCGAAACCAAAGAGGTGTTGGGTCGACTTTATTGAGATTATGGCCGGTTGCTACCATATAAACATGGCCTTTGGCCTTTACCAAGCGAAGGCTGTCATCAATACTCATTGGACTTCCTACACAATCAAAGATGGCATCAACACCGCCGTCCATCACTGGTTTATCGAAGGGAATGGGGCGAATTTTTGCGCCGCTTAGTTTGGCTATTTCACGATAAAAATTATTGCCAGTTTTGATTATTTTATCGGCCCCCAGTTTGCGGGCCAATTCTCCTTGAAAGGAGTAGCGATACCCCACAATCACTTTCCAAGGAAGTTCTAAGGCTTTGATGGCAGCGACACAGAGTAGACCAATGGCCCCTGCACCATAAATAATGACCGTTTTTTCCTCTTTCTTTCCTTGAGCATAATCTAAAATGGGAGCCATGGCAGAACTGAGTGGATCAGCAAGAACGGCCCGGCGCAGAGGAATATCTTTAGAAATGGGATAAATTTGCCAGTCATGGGCCTGTAGAAAATCAGCAAAGCCACCACCGGTTGCTTTATGGTAGCCTAAGCTCATGCCTTTTCCCAGATGATCGTCTTCTTCTGCAAAATGAAGGCAAAGAGAATCTAATCCTTGGGCGCAGTATTCACATTCTTCCTCTCTATCATGGACTTTACAGCCCATGGCGGGATTGACGATCACAAGATCTCCAAGCTGACAGTTTTTGACTTCACTGCCAATTTCCATGACTTCAGCTACAATCTCATGTCCCAAAATGCAAGGGAAGCTGGCGTAGGGTTCCATACTGAAAGCTTCGTCGGCACGTAGAAGATTTTGATCAGAGCCACAAATTCCGCAGAGCTTGGGTTTGAGTTTTACCCAATGTGGTCCATTGAGAATGGGTTCCATTAGATTCTTTTTCAATTTAAGTGCGGGAAAGATGAGCGGGAATCTTTTTTTTCGATTAAGAGTGTTATACAACTTGGTCAAAATATAATAGGGAATAGAGTAGCGATATTCTAAGGCACGCATGATAATCCTTTGGTTAATTTAGGAGTACTATAGATGAGAATTTTAGAGGTGAAAAGTTCCAAGGACTTTAAGAGATTTTTACAATTTCCCATGAGTTTGCATGAGAAAACTTCTCGTTTTGTTCCTCCGCTTTTTTTTCACACCAAGATGATGATTGGGAAAATAGGGACTCCGAATAAGCATCTTTTTTTGGCATTAGATGAGCATGATCAAATTTTAGGACGCATTGGTTGTAAAATTCATGAATATCAAGGTGAGAAAACACTCAATTTTGGTTTTTTTGAATGTCGTCCAAATCATAAAGAGGTGGCAAAATCTTTGATTGATCACTGTCATAAGCTTTATCCCAGCTTACTCATGCGTGGTCCTTATCATTTTCGCATGGAAGATCCTTTTATTGGCGTTTTGGTCGAGGGCTTCGAGCACGATCCCTATTTTTTGATGAGCTACAATCCACCCTACTACGATGAATATTTAAGTAGTGCAGGACTATATTCTGCCATGGATCTTTATACCTATGATGTCGATGCTACGGGAGGTCTTCCGGAAGAGATTGCGGAGAAGGCAGCAGAAGCAAAGAAAGAGGGTTTTACCATTCGCTATCTCGACAAAAGCAAAATGCGCGAAGAGGTGAAATCGGTGATGCGCATTTTTAATGAGGCACTTTCTGACAACTGGGGATTTGAAGAATTTTTAGAGTCCCAGATCAATGACATGTATATGGAATTTAAATTTTTCTTAGATCATCGAATTGTTGCTTTTGCGCAACATGAAGGGAAGGATGTGGCGGCCATTATTTTGTTGCCCAACTACAATCCTTTGATTTCTGATGCCAAAGGACGTCTTAGTCTAAAGACTCTTTGGCGTTTTTTGACCCAAAAGAAGAAGATCAATTCAGCTCGCGGATATGCCTTAGGGGTGCTTAAAGATTTTCACAGCAAGGGAGTGGGGAGTTTATTGGTTGAATCAGTTTGGCATAAGGCCGTTTCTCTTGGTTATACTCATGGGGAAATTTCATGGGTGCTTTCGTCCAATAAATCGATGAATGGCCTGGCCACAACCCTTAATGGGGAACCAAATAAAAAGTATCGAATCTACGAGCGCAAGGCCCTAAATGGTGGCGATTTGTCCTAGATTGGGAATGTTTTCTGGCAAAAACTTACTTTTGAGTGTTTAAGCATGTAATTTTTTTTGATCCCTAGACAAAAATCTCGCACGTAAGCTAAATCGTGTTATATCGATTCCAAATTTTAGGGAGGTCCTATATGAAATCTTTGCTTTTCTTCGCGTTTGCTTTGATGACGTCTTTGTCTTTTGCTGATGAAATTAAAATTGATCCACCAATTGTTTATCTCGATTCTGATGAAGTAAGAGTCGATATGGATGAGGCTTTGTTGGTAAGAACGGCCAATACTCCTAAGAAAGTGAGAGTCTATATGAAGGTTCCCACTTATCAAAATCAATGTGTAGAAACAGCTTATAGAGAAGTTTACGGGCAGTCTGCCTTTCATTGTGGATATGATATTCGTTATCACTACAGAACAGTAAGACGTTGTGTGGCTTGGAGTCAGGATTCAGGTACAGGAACTCGTCCTCCACGCCCAAGAGATGGAGGGTATGACAGAGGAGGAGATCGTCGTCATGTTCAAGCTGCTCACTGTGTTCGTTACGAAACTTATACAGAGCGTGTAGCTTACGAATATCCTAGAAGTTGTTACTATGATGAAGCTTATTGTGCACGCTATGAAATGGTACGTATTGATAAAACAGATTCAACTTTGTTGAAATTCAAAAATGCTCCAAAGCTTAATGGAGAGGAAGAAATTTTCAAAATCAAGGCATTCCAAAAATCAGGAAGCAATGTCGGATATACTTTGAGTCTTGAGCAAAGCGAAGTTGGAAGTAAATACGATATTAACACCAAAGAATTCTTCGGTGATAAGATTGTAATCAAAAGAAAAAAATAATTTTAGATTTTGGTTAATGTTGATAAAAAAGCCCTCGGAAATTTCCGAGGGCTTTTTTTATAGCTGAAGGACATGCTTTTAATACTTAAAGGATGATCCCCCAATAAATTCACGCACAATAGAAGTACTAGGAATAATTCTATCTTCATCCAGAGGAAGGAAGAAGGATAAGAATTTTAGTAAGCGCTGAGCCTCTGCAAAGGTAGGATCTGTTCGTTCTACTTTGAGGAGTTCGCGCTCAGCTTTTTTCTTCAAAAGGGCCATTTCATAAAATAGCGCAGAGTTAAAGGTTGCATCGGCCACATCTTGGAAAGGAAAAATATTAACCGCTTCCCCCGTTCTCACATGTCGCCATTGCTTGAGCGTATCAGCCGCACTGTATCCTCTATAAGAACTATCACGTACAATTCTTCTTAAAAGACGAGTATCGGATGTGGCCACGCGATCATGGCGGTGAATATTGAGCTGGGTCATTGGGCTGATGTAGATGCGATATTTAAATTTATCTTCAATGGATTTGGTTAATTCTGGATTGATTCCATGAATTCCTTCCACGATCATAATTTGGTCTTCTTCTAGTTGCAGAAAGTTGCCTTTATAGACTTTTTTACCTTCTTTAAAATCAAAATGAGGGAGTTCAACTTTTTCTCCGGCCAAAAGTTTCCCAATTTGATCTTGAAAGAGGTTGACGTCAATTGCTCGTAATGATTCAAAGTCATAGTTTCCTTCTTCATCTTTGGGAGTTTCACTTCTTTCTAAAAAGTAATTGTCGAGTGAAACGGCAACGGTTGTTAGTCCAGCAGCCTTGAGGTGAACAGAGAGTCGTTTGGAAAAGGTCGTTTTCCCAGAAGAAGAGGGGCCAGCAATAAGGATCAACTTTGGCATAAAATCTTTTTTAATAATATCGCTAGCGATATATGCCAACTTTTGCTCGTGTAGGGCTTCAGCAATAATAATTCGCTCATCAATGCTGTCATTCATAATGTGACGATTGAGTTGCCCGACGGTGCGAACTTTTAAGACTTTAGTCCAGCGATGATATTCGCGATAGCATTGGAAGAGTGATTCATGATGTTTGAAGTCTCCAATAACCGTACTTTTCTCATAGTCTGGAAAAATAATCGCAATGCCATTTTGATACTTTTTGATTTGAAATTCTGTGACGTGCTTGGCATTCGGTAGTAGGGGAAGATAGAGAAATTCAGCGAAACCATCTAGTTCGTACACATCAATTTCTGACGGAACATAATATTTAAAGAGATTTAAAATATCGGAGCGTTCATTTTCTTCCATGCTTTCTAGGAAAAGATCCATATTCATTGACTCTTTTTGGATCGGCATAGCCTCTTTGGTCATCTGAATCATGTTATCTTCGATTTTTTTGATCTCTTCTGCCGAGAGCTCTCGCTCTGCTACTTCTGCAAAAATGCCTTGCTGAATGGAGTGCTGAATAAATACATTGAGATCAGGAAAGGTTTTGTAGAAAGCAACTAAAAACATAAAGACAGCAGTGCTTTCATAAATTTTTTGCCCTTGGTAGGTATTGCGCTCAATGAAGTTAAGGACACAATTTGCCTTAATTTTCTTATTCATTCGAGTGACATGGCCATTGAGGACTGAAGCGACGGGTTGATTCGTTTCAATATTGTATTTTTTGATAAAATCAAAAGGTGTCGAATTGAGATCAACTTCGTACTCTTTTTCTCCATAGGTAATGTTAATTGTTTGCGAGCGCTTAATTTTCTTCATAAGGGTAGACTCCAAATTCAATAATTTTTAGCATTAAAGATTATTATACGAGACTTTCTTAAAATTTATTGAGCGGAAAAATTGACCACATTTTAGAATTATTATTTGGCGCTTCTTGAAGTGATTACTCATGTTGGGCAGTAATTGCACGATGATATTTCCTAGAAAGAAAACAGATTAAAATTGTTTTATTGAGGTGCGTTGATGAAGTTTTTTTGGATTATTTTTATCTATTTGATTAGTTTTAATCTTTGGAGTCAGGATGTCATTTTAAAGGTTGTGCGATCTGCGGCCCTTATTAAATTTGAAAAAAGCTTGCCAAAAATTGGTGATTTTTATCATGTCATAGACTCTTCTACAGGAGAGACTATTGGGGAAGTTGAAATTCGAGAGTTGTACAAAAATAGGGCACTGGCAACAATTAGATCAGGAAAAGGGAGAATCAAAATAGGAGATGCCGCAGTGAGTGTCGTTACCTTTTCTGAATTTGAGGATAGTGGCCAAGCTGAACCTAGGGCCATTCCCTTTGATGATATTGATGTGCAAGTAAAGGGGGGGGCTGAGGAAGATACAGGGGGAATGAGTTTGTCATCATCCTCTAATCGTCGTTTTTTCTTTGTTACACCTCAGCTTGGCTATGTAAAATCTATGACTAGTGCACAGGACTATTCTTCAGGAGGAGATGAGACGGAGAATGTTGCATCCTATGGTCTACTCTCTTATGGCTCCCAAGCTGGATTTTGTTTTTCGGGATTATTGTTTGGCGCTCATCTTATGTTTTCCCAAGGTGATGTCGAGTATACTCCAAGCAATAGCGCAGTTTATGAATCTTCAATTGATGAAGAAAAGCGTATGATTTGGGGACCTTTCATGGGGTATCGCTTTAAAAATGGAATTCAATTTTATGCAACTTATTATTTGAAAGCATCGATTGAAGATGTTGCAAGTGGGCAGATTTTAAATGGAAAGGGATATGGTGTGGCATTGGGCTATGGCCGCAAGTTTTTTTCTATCAATCTTGAGTACCGTTCTTTGCTCTATGATTCTTTAATTGATGGGAACTCTGAGATTGCATTGCCGGCAGGGGATAAATCAACGCTCTATCTTGGAGATATGTCTTCGAGCGAAATAAGTTTGAATATTGGAATTCCTTTGGAGTTCTCTTTTTAGTGGGGCTCAACTGAAAAAGTAAGGTAATTGAGTGAAAATTATTTGGGCAATTTTGGTTCTTTTAATCAGTACGAATATTTTCGCAGAAAATGTCATATTGCGTGTACAAAGATCTGCAGTGCTTATGAAATTTGAAGGAAAGCCACCAGCTGTTGGTGAAATTTTCAATGTGATTGAACCTCTAAGAAATGAAACCATTGCCAAAGTTGAAATCCGAGAAGTTTATAATGAAAAGGTTTTGGGGACCATCCGAGAAGGAGTTGGCCAGATTAAACCAGGTGATCATCTGATTTTAAACGCGTCATTCGATGAGCAAAAAGATTTAGCGGATGTTGAGCCAAATATTATAGATGAACAAGAGCTCCTAATAAATAAAGAAAAAGAAGAGAAAAAGGATCGGGGTGGTGGTGACTCTCAATCTAAAGTAGCAAAAGACTCGCCAGTTTCACATAGGTTTCTCTTTATCAGTCCTCAATTGGGATACTTAAAATCAATGACCAATTCCCAAGATATGGGATTGAGTGGAGAGGGAACGGCCAGTCATGCTGCTTATACAGGTTTTTCTTATGGTGCGCAGGGGGGAATTTGTTTTGAAGGATTTTTACTTGGTGCTCAATACATGCTGACCAGTACCAACACTGATTACAGTTACAGCAATATTAATTTTGCTTCTTCTACAGATGAAGAGAAGCACAGTGTTTGGGGACCTTTTTTAGGGTATCGTTCTCGCTTAGGATTACTATTTTACATCACTTATTTTATGAAAGCGGCCATTGAAGATGTTGTTAGTCAGGAGCAGTTGCAGGGAACAGGATATGGTTTTGCCGTGGGATATAGTCGCAAGTATTTTTCCATTAATTTTGAGGTGCGGTCTCTCGATTACACAACTCTCGTTGATTCATCGGGGGAAACTTATCCTCTTCCTTTTGGAGATAAATCAGATCTATATATTGGGGATCGATCTTCCTATGACTTTGCTGTGAATGTCGGCGTTCCTTTTGATTTTTTCTTTTAGCAATATTGAGTGAGATTTAATTTGTATAAATTTCTTATTATATTATTTTTTGGATGTTCTTT
>QKCN01000119.1 GCA_003245675.1 Bacteriovoracaceae bacterium
GAACATTTCGCTTGAAAAAATAAGTGAAAAGGGAGTTGCTGACATTGCGGACACCCGCATTAAAAACATATCTGGCCCTTAGGGATTTAACATCGCATGTAGAGCTTGTATATAGGGAAATCTGTGTCGTCGGATAAGACAGAGCAGGTGTAGAACCTCCCCTTAGCAGTTTTAGGGCATATGCATTTCCTAAGACAGGGTGGTAGAAGAGTCCCGTGGCCAGAGGATTGGGTGTTGGGCTTACTTCAAAGCAGTCTGAAGCATAAATCGAAATAATGCTATAGGGGTCTGCTACATTGTGGTAACCAAATTCTGGAATTTCAAGTCGGGCATACAAAGTGGGGGAAGTTTCACTTGCTTCAGTAAATTGTATACTCATGTATTTAAGGCTTAAGGTTCCGGCGCTGAAATCCTCTGCCGCTACTGAAAAATTTGCGCGAGTACAATCTTTTTGAGAGTAAAGTAGATCAACTGCTTCAGTATCATTGACGATTTCTTTGTTGATAAAAGCGCAAATTTGGTCAGTATCCATTGTCTCAAACCAGGAAACAAGGGCAAATTGCCAAGGACCTTTGGCCAATTCTAAAACACCCGCTTTTTCAGAAGTCAGGACGCTCAGTTTCATGGAGAAGCGTTCCATGGTTTTGAGGTTGGTGCCGTAGAGCATGGTCAAGTCGTCATTCAAATCAGGCAAATCCACTGCCGTCGTAAGATCAGCCTTATGGCTTAGGGAAGGAGATGAAAAATAGACGCTACTTTTTGAGGAGTCGTTAACACCGCATGCCGCAAAGCTGAGAAGAATGAAAGAGAAAAATAAAAATTTCATGGGAGACTCCACCAGATAACAAAAAAAAGGGAGACCTAAAGTCTCCCTTTTGAGCTATTTATTTTCTCTAAAAGCCTATCTTAAAAGAGCTCCAGCATCAACCCTTCCCTTAGAAATGCTAACATTTTTTAACGCTTCTGTAGGTGCTGATGTATTGATAAGTCTTTCTTTGGCCGTGAGGTAATCAATACCTGGCTCAGCCGCAAGAAGAAGCCCTAGCACACCTGAAACATGAGGACATGCCATAGATGTACCAGACATTTTCTTGTATTTATTATCTGGAATTGTTGAGATGATATCTTTTCCAGGAGCAAAAACGTGAACTGTTTTAGCACCATAGTTAGAGAAGCTCGCCTTTTGTCCTGCGCCAGTATAGGCACCAACTGAAACGATATTGTCGAGTTGGTAAGTGGCTGGGTAAGTCGGTTTGCTATCGTTATTATTGTACTCATTTCCCGCTGCCGCCACAAATAGGATGCCATTGTCACGAGCGACTCTGATAATATCTTCAAGAGTTTGAGAGAAGCCACCGCCTCCCCAAGAGTTACTCATGATATTTACTTTTGCTTTGATGGCATAATCAATCGCTTGAATCGCACCTTCAAGAGTTCCGCTACCAGTCGCAGTTAGGAATTTTAGTGCCACAATTTTAACATTGTTCATCATGCCGGCAACGCCGATTTTATTGTGTTTGGCACCAATGACGCCTGCACAGTGTGTTCCGTGTCCTTGATCGTCCATAGGATCGCCATCGTTATTGGCAAAGTCATATCCGTGGATATCATCAATATAGCCATTGCCGTCGTCGTCAACACCAGGTTGACCATTTAGCTCAGCGTAGTTGATCCAGATATTAGAGCGAAGGTCTGAGTGATTGTAGTCTACACCTGTATCGATCACTGCAATTTTGATATCGTCAGAACCGCGAGTAATTTCCCAAGCAGGGATTACGTTGATGTCTTCACCTTTTACGCCACCTGTGCCAGCGTTTTTGCCTGTATTTTTGAAGCCCCATTGGTCTTTCCATTTAAGGTCATCACGAGTGTTATCGCCGTCACCTGGATTTCCCCAGTCCATTGGCTCAACCTTATAAATGTAGTTGGGCTCAATGTATTCAATTTCAGGATTATTCATCATGCTGCGGTAAAGGTTTTTAGTAATGCGATTACCGACAGGGTAGAATTTAGCGAAATTGTTGCCCAAGCTTGATACTTTGAGTTGTTTGTAACGGCCAAAGCTTGCTGCACCTTTTTTCATGAAGAAGCTTTTCATCGCATGAGGTTTGAACTTCACGATGTAGCCATCAAAAGGAATACTTTGAGCATAGAGGGCGGGAGCAATAAGAAGTCCCATAAGAAGAGAAATAAATAATGACATAATTACGTTCCTTTGCATTAGTTGACCATCCTTGTCGGAGACCAGTTTAAAGTCTGACAAAAAGGCTAAACAATTTGTTTGCAGCTGTATAGGGCCTAAGTCTTTAAAAAAGCTCACATTTTCTGACAGGAGGTGAGTACTCTGCGTAGGATAATAATTGTTCCCTAATATGAATTTATTTATTGCGAAGATACGTAATTGATTTTTTCAGCTTCCGTATTATGAGGCCTTGGATTGCTGACTTTATAAAACGTGGTATGAAATATTTTGTTTCCGAAAAATAAAGCCATCCCACTTTATCAAAATCTTGGCCATTAAGGCTGATAGGACCTTCGTATAAAAGATGGGGTAATTGTAACATATGTCTTTTTTTTATCTTTTCAATCACTGTTCCGGCCAATATGTATTTCTTTTTGCAAATGATTGAATCAATCATGCAATTCCAGTACATCTTCGCTAAGTCCAGCAAGTTTGTGTAGGAGCGATCTATCCACATACAGGTTACTTCGCAAAAATCATCTGATTTAAAATTAAACGTCTCCAATAAGGCGGTTCTCTTTTCTTGCGGAATTGCTTTCCAATATCGCAAATTACTTGAACTGTTGATGACATAGCCCGCAATCATTTTCCCTGAAGCAGATACAAATGCACGCACTTTGGATTGTTCTAAATATTCAATGCACACAATATGTCCACTTTGCAATTCAAAATTTTTTGAAAAATCAATTAAGTCTTGTGGAGCATGTATTATTTTGGTTCTCATGTTTTTGTCGATGTCCAATACTTCATTGATTAAAAGTACGGAATAGTCCTGTGGGATAACTTATAGGATAAACAGTGCTATAAGAAGTTTCAGTTGCCAAGACGATTTTGCTGATCCTCAAAAAATCTTAATCAGAGCCTATTTATTGAGTTATTAAAGAATATTTTCAGCTTTTCCAGCTTTTGCATCTCATTTTAAGAGAAAGGTGATTGTCTAAAAAATAGTCACTCGACTAATTCTAATTGCAGAAGTTCCTTATTCATTTTGAACTTTTGATAACTTAAGTGTCCCTTAATTGGCCGATTTTTTGCACTTAAAGACTCTGAAATGTATTTTTTGGAGTTTATCATGAATCTTAGGCTAATTGGTGCATTATTGCTTATCGTTCTAACAGTTCCTGCTTGGGCCGGAATCAAGGCCATTATTCCAGGAAAAGTTGTTTATCCTATGCACTATCTTTACAGGGCAAGAGACTACGATTTTGATAAAGAAACGGTTCAGCTTAAAGGTCTCCAAGTGGTCATGGGAGAGACAACTTATTATATCGAAGATGAAGGGGCCGATGTTTCTCTTGCTATGGATATTTTCTTTTGGGAACTCTATCTTTCGCAAGCTGTTTTTGAGGCAAGATCTTATGATGGAGGAAGTGTTGGTACTGCATTCTTCATCGGTGGTGATTATATCCTTACTAATGATCATGTTTTAGCTTCTCCTAAAAATGCCCAAGGGATACAAGAGTGTGGGCAATTCAATATTCATTCTCCTCACTTAAGCAATAAAGAATTCAAATGTGCAAAAGTTCACTATTGTCGTCCTCAAGGAGCCGGTGATTTTTGTCTTATTGAAATGCAAAAAGATGATCAAGGGAAATCTCTGGCTGATTATTTCCTGCCTGTTTCTCTTTCTACTCGTAAGGAATATTCAAATGATGAAAATATTTTGGTCATTGGAAACTCCGATGGAAGAGGTCTGCAAGGGGGAGTCGGGAAAGGTTTAGGCATTGCTAATGATTACTATGT
Source organism: Bacteriovoracaceae bacterium (assembly GCA_003245675.1). Taxonomy (GTDB): domain Bacteria; phylum Bdellovibrionota; class Bacteriovoracia; order Bacteriovoracales; family Bacteriovoracaceae; genus SZUA-425. The sequence goes on from QKCN01000119.1 coordinate 3,986, forward strand.
TAATCAAGTGATTCCTGGAGTTAAGCACTTTGCTCCCGATCTTGGAGGGAGTTCTGGTTCTCCACTTTTTGATAAAGACGGCCTTGTTATTGCCATTAATCACAGCCATGATGCTCGCTTTAATGTTGTTTCGGAAGATACTTTAAATTATGGAACAAGCTCTTGGTTTATCGCAGCGCAAATCAAAAAATATTTTGAGCGTGTAAAGCTTGGAAGTGAGTGGAAAAAAATCTCGGTGGATAATACTGTGTATAAACTCTCTTTTGATGCTTACATGGAAGACATCAAGCAAAGAGAACATACTATTGTTGAAAACTACAAAAACATTTCTTTAGAAAAATGCATTGAAGAGGTCAAAGAGTTTTCGACAGAGCATTTTTCTTTTAAAAGCAAAATCCCTGCTTGTATCCAAGATATTGAGTCGGATGAAAACTTCCAAAACTTGCTTTTGAATAAAATGCAAGCGGAGTTGGCCCCTCTCCATGCGCTCATCTATCCCTATATCTGGCAAGCTAAGATGCTCGATATTGGAATTCAATGTGTGCAAGAAGAAAAAAGAGCTTCTAAAGAGTGCATGATTGAACGTTGGGTAAGTAACGAGTGGGGAAAAGTTGAAAATCGCTATACTGAATCAACCAAAGAAAGTGTGGAAAAACTTCTTTCTAAATTGTTTTTTGTAAATAATAGCAAAATTATTGATGCTGCTAAAAATGAACTGTTCAAAGATATTACTGTCTATGATCTTTTTCGCTCTGCTTGGGAAGGAGCAAAGAAAATTAATAAGTCCATGGTGATCTACTATGACAATTATTCTCCGCTACTCAGCAGCCCTAATGGAAAAAAAGGGGTAGAGACCCTCATTCAGACTCGTTTAGAGCTAGGTGCGAAGCGTGATATCCTTTACTGGCTTGAGACAGCTGCGAATCAAAAGTTAAGTGATTTTATTTCGAGCTTTGAAAAAGAGGTCTTGAGCCTTGTCATTCAAAATCGAGTATCAAATGAGAATCAAGTTTTAGAAATATTGAAAAACTGGAGTAAGTTTTCTGATGTTGAACACGATCAAGCACGCTTGGTTTCAGAAATCTTACAAAAGACAAAGAGGTAATTAATGAAAAAAATGTTGTTGACCCTAAGTGCATTAACGATGCTAAGTGGTGTGAGTGTTGCTGGTGTTAAGGCCATTAATCCAAGCTTAACTGCTGTGCCCTTTCACTTTTTATATCGTTGGCACAATCTCGATCTCGATAATATGCAAGTGGAATTACCGAGTGCTAAATTCTATCTTTTAAATCCCAGTGATCCAAACTCTACAGAGGTTGGAGTAGAGGAAGAAGGAGATGCTGTTAAAATATCCATGAGAAACTTTCTTAATGAAAGAGTTTTATCTCGCTCTGTTTTCAGAGTTGGATCCGCGGCAGGAGATGCTGCAGGAACTGCTTTTCTCATTGGTGGCAATCTCGTTCTTACCAATAATCATGTTTTGGGACTTCCTCAAGGTGTTAATGAAGAAAGCCTAAATGCAACGCAGATGGCAGAAGGGCGCTCTTGCGGACTCTTCAATGCGAAGCTTAATGACCTTGATGATAATACCTTAAAATGTAAAAAAGTTCATTATTGTAATGTTAAGCAGGACTTTTGTTTAATTGAGCTAGAAGATTTAAATGGAGCAGAAATTTCAGAAAGCATTTCACCTCTATCTTTAGCTTCGAAGGTAAAGTTTAATTCTGCTATGGTTACGACTCTTATTGGCAATACTTACGGCTTTGGAATTCAAGCGAGTTCCGGAAATGGCTTTTTTGACGGAAAAGAGATGACCGCGGGATATGTTTTCCATATGAACCCTATGTTTGAAGGATCTTCTGGATCACCTATTTTTAATGCTGATGGCATTGTGAATGCAATCAATCACTCTTACTCCGCTACTCCAGGCGCGATTTCTGATATTGCTTATAATTTAGGAACGAGTTCTGAGTTTATTTTAAACGACCTTAATAACTTTTGCGCTCGTGCCAATAAAAAAGAAGTTTGTGCCAAAATCAAAATTGACCAGGCTCTTGATAAGGACCTTTGGCATAGCGAATTGGAACGCATTTATGAGCCATCACTTGCTCTTGATCAAAAGAAGATGAGAGATAGTGCATTTCAACAATGCTTGAGAAGTATTACTGGGATTAGTGGTAATGCCTTTCTTTATGAAGCAGAGAGTGTAGCTTTTAACTCTAATTTGAGTTGCTTGCAATTTGGAGAAGAACTTAGTGAAAACGAAAAGGCTCTTCTAAAAGAGGATGTTAAGGGGAGGATGTTGTCGCTTTATCGATTTGCCTCAACAATTGGCAGTAAATCAAAAATCAAAGAGAGTTTAAAAACCTGTATTGGAACTAAGAAACAATATAGTGAAGAATGTATTTTGGATCAGTGGATGGAAAACAATAGCAAGGGAATCATGCGCTTTCTTTCTAAAGATATGAGTGATGAGACTCTCGCAGGTGTTTCTGGTCTATTGGGTTCTATTTCTAATGCTTTTGTGAATCCCCAAGTGATTGGGCAGGCTTTGGCAGCATTGATTGTTGAAGAAGAAGAAGAGCAAATGATGGCATATTTTCTCAAGCGTCTTCAGGAAACAAAAAGTGTGACTTTGACTGAAAAAGAAGTGCTTTTTGATGGAGTGAGCTCAACTTTGCTTCAAGGCAAGATTCATGAAGAGCTAATGGACAGCTATTTCAAGGCTAAAAAGATTAGTTTTGACCTTTCTTTGTTTCAAGTTCTTGTTTATACGAAAACGGCCATTATGTATGAAATGGTTTCTCTAGAGTCAAATATGGTGTCTCCGCTTTTTCAATTGGGGAGAATGTGGAAAACTCATGGTCCATTCTTTTCAGCTAAAACTTTCTACTTAAATTTGAAGAAAGTTTTGCAAATGGATGACGCAACCATTACCGAACTAGAGCCTTTCATTGCAGAAGTTGTTCGTCTTCTAAAGTAAATCGTCCATAGATGATCCACTTAGCCAAATAGTGTTTGATGACACGACGGCAAAGTGGATCTCTTCTTCGTCAATGTAGACAAAAGCAGAGTCCGACAAATCCGTACCTTTTTGGCGACATTTAAATTCTAGGGGCAAAGGGCTGAGTTCTTGGATGAATTCATTGAAGATCTTGCGTGTGGTCCCTGAAACAAACAATATAGCCTCCCTTGGCATCGTTTCGAAGAATTTCTTCCCTGAAATTCTTCGACCTACTTGATAATTAAATTCTATCCACCTCAAATAAGGTTGTCTAATAAAAAATATAATTTTTCCTAATGTATGTTTTTTTTAGAAAATGGGCATGGCTAAGATAGCTCTCCAGAATCTTATATGTTAGCCTTTTCACTCAAAAGTTATTAGTTTTTCGTTCTTTATATTCTTTTAGGAGGAAGCAATGAGCTTTTTAAGCGAATTTGATCAATGTTCCGAGTCCCAGTGGCTAGAGGCATTGGAAAAAGACCTTATTAAAATCAAGGCAAGGCCGGGTATTGGCAAAGAAATTTATGATGGCCTAAAGTTAAAACCACTTTACACGGCCGCAGAGCTTAAGGGCATTTTGACTGAGGACTCTACTCAAGTACCACACTTGCGAACAGGTGTTGCAGGAACTAATCCCAATAAGTGGAATGTTGCTCAATATTACAAATTGCAAAAAGGTGTCGATCTCAAGAAACGTATCAAGGAAGACCTTGATCGCCATGTTGGAGTTTTTAGTTTTGATATCGGTGAGGAAGAAGAGTCATTCTTTTCTCTTCTCAATGAGCTTCCCACTAGCAAAACAGGAATTCGCGTAGATCATCCTCGCTTTGATGCTAAATTCACTGAGCGTTTGATCAAAACCATGGAAGCGCGTTCCGAAAATGCTTGGTGTTTGTCTTTGAATCCGCTTAAGCATGGACCAGCTTGTTTTGAAGCAATGGAGACTCTTTTAAAATCCGTCAAGGGCAAGGCACATCGCCGCGTGGTTGAGCTTGGTGCAGAGCTGATTCATGAACAAGGTGCTAGCAATATTCAAGAAATTGCATCTTCTTTAGGTTCAATGGTTGAGACCTTAACAGCAATGCAGGAGAAAGGATTTGAGGCTTCCGAAATTGCCAAGCACTTGATGATTCGTGTTTCTGTCGATACTCAGTATTTTCAAAATATTGCTAAAATTCGCGCGATGAGAGCTCTTTTGGCCAAAGCGCTTTTTGAGTACGGGGTTAATGAACAAGATAGCTGTTTGCCAATTCTTGCTTCAGTTTCTCGTCGCTCTATGACTTTCTATGATCGTCACAATAATATTTTGCGTTCAACGATTGCTGCCTTTTCGGCTTCCGTCTGTTCTGTAAATAGCATTGAAATTCCTCCCTATGATCAGGTATTGCGTGATTCTTTTAAGAAGAAAAAAGTTTCTGATATGGACGATATGATGAGTTATCGTATCTCACGCAATATTCATGCTCTTTTGCAAGATGAGTCGCGCTTAGATCATGTGATTGATCCAGCAGGTGGAAGTTTTTATGTCGAAAACCTTACTCATGAATTTATGACTCGCGCTTGGGCTCGCTTTCAAGATATGCAAAAAAACGGTGGTTTTTTTAAAGATTTAGAAAACCTTAAGGGCGAAGTTCTTAAAGTTAAAGCAGAGCGCTTGAGCCGCATTGAAAAGAGAAAAGATGTGATCACCGGGATCAATGATTTTGCTAATGCCGATGAGCGCTTGCTCAAAGATTGGGAACTCCAAACATTAGGAACAAATTTTAGAGCAGGAGATATCTTTGAACAGCTTCGTTTAAAAGTTGAAGAGCTCAATTTGAAGGCAAAGGTCTGCTTGGCCATTGTTGGTCCTTACGCTAAACTTTCGGCGCGTGTTAACTTCTGTCGCAACGTCTTTGAAACGCTAGGATTTTTGGTTGAGGAAAAAGAAATTAAAGACGCGACCAATATGAGTAAAGAGCTTCCGCAAGATACTTCGGTGGTTATGATCTGTGCTCAAGACGAAGACTATCCCGCATTTTTGGAAGGCACTCTTCAAAATCTCCAAGAGAATGATTACAGCATCAGTTATATGGCCGGTCGTCCTCGTGATTTTGATGTGGATCAAGCTAAAGCACAAGGTCTTGTCGACCAAGTTTACATGGGTCAAAACACCTATGAGTTATTAAAGAACATGATGGTTAAGATGGGAGTTACACTATGAAACGACCAAGTTTTGAAAATATCAACTTAAACGCAAAAGATTTTAATGCTGCAATGGGAGAGTCGGATCGCACTTGGCAAACCCCCGAAGAGATCAATATCAAAGGGAATTACCTGAAAGACGATTTGAAAGGCTTAGAACATCTCAATACTTTTCCAGGGATGCCGCCCTTTATCAGAGGTCCTTATACCTCTATGTATGTGGTTTCTCCTTGGACGGTTCGCCAGTATGCAGGTTTCTCGACTGCAGAAGAAAGTAATGCTTTTTATCGCAAGAATTTATCTAAAGGACAAAAAGGTCTTTCTGTCGCTTTTGACCTTGCTACTCACCGAGGGTACGATTCTGATCATCCTCGTGTGGCCGGTGACGTCGGGATGGCCGGTGTGGCGATTGACTCCATTTATGACATGAGAACTCTTTTTAACGGCATTCCGCTGGATAAAATGAGTGTTTCCATGACTATGAATGGCGCCGTTCTTCCCATTATGGCCCTCTATATTTTGGCGGCGGAAGAGCAAGGGGTAAAGCCTGAGCAACTCGCAGGTACAATTCAAAACGATATTCTAAAAGAGTTTATGGTGCGTAATACTTATATTTATCCACCAACTCCGTCTATGAAAATCATTGCCGATATTTTTGAATATACTTCTAAAAATATGCCCAAGTTCAATAGCATCAGTATCTCTGGGTACCATATGCAAGAGGCGGGAGCGACTGCAGACTTAGAACTTGCTTATACTTTGGCCGATGGATTGGAATATATTCGTGCAGGTATTAATGCTGGAATTGATATTGATCAATTTGCGCCACGTCTTTCTTTCTTTTGGGCCGTGGGTATGAACTTCTTTATGGAAGTTGCTAAAATGCGTGCCGGTCGTATGCTTTGGTCTAAAATTGTAAAACAGTTCAACCCCAAAAATAATAAATCCATGTCCCTTAGAACACACAGCCAGACTTCTGGTTGGTCTTTGACCGCACAAGACGTTTTCAACAATGTGGGACGTACTTGTATTGAGGCGATGGGGGCAGCTCTAGGACATACGCAAAGTTTACACACCAACTCTTTGGATGAAGCTTTGGCATTGCCGACTGACTTTAGTGCTCGTATTGCGCGTAATACGCAAATCCTTCTGCAAAAAGAGTCTGGCATTTGTGATGTAATCGATCCTTGGGGTGGTTCTTACTATGTCGAGCGCTTAACTCATGAATTGGCACAAAAGGCATGGGCCCATATTCAAGAAGTAGAAGCAATGGGAGGTATGTCTAAGGCTATTGAAAAAGGTATTCCAAAACTTCGCATTGAAGAAGCTGCTGCCAAAACTCAAGCGCGCATCGATTCAGGTCGTCAGACTATTTTAGGTGTTAGCCGTGATAAGCCTGATTTTGAAGAGCAAATTGAAGTTCTTAAAGTGGACAATCGTGAAGTTCGTGCCGCTCAAATTGAACGCATTAAAAAGCTTAAGGCAGAAAGAAATGAGTCAGATGTTCAAGCCGCTCTTGCGGCACTTACCAAATGTGCTGAAACTCAAGAAGGAAACCTCTTGGATCTTGCAGTAAAAGCTGCTCGCTTTAAGGCCACTGTTGGCGAAATTTCTGATGCTTTGGAAAAAGTGTATGGCAGACATCAAGCGACCATTAATTCCGTAAAAGGTGTCTACCGCGCAGAAGCTCAAAAAGGCGATATGGATATGACAAAAATTGAAAATCTTGTGAAAGAGTTTGAATCTCACGAAGGACGTCGTCCTCGTATTTTCATCGCGAAGATGGGGCAAGACGGGCATGATCGCGGACAAAAAGTTGTGGCCACAGGCTATGCAGACCTTGGCTTTGATGTGGATATTGGACCACTTTTTCAAACTCCTGCCGAAACTGCTAAACAAGCTGTGGAAAATGATGTGCACGTGATTGGTGTGAGTTCTTTGGCCGCAGGACATTTGACTTTGGTTCCTGCGCTTAAAGAAGAACTTAAAAAACTTGATCGCGAAGATATTATGATCGTAGTTGGTGGTGTTGTTCCTCCTCAAGATTATGATGAACTTTATTCCTATGGAGTCGCTGATATCTTTGCTCCTGGCACAGTTATTAGTGATGCGGCAGAGAGAGTACTTGTAAAACTCATTGCGCAGGTGAAGTAGAGTGGCAGCTCTTCCCAGTATTAAACAATTTAAAGAAGGAATTCTCGCGGGCAATCGAACTTTGCTTGCCCGCGCGATTACCCTTGTTGAAAGTAAGAAAAAAGAACATCAGCTTTTGGCCAATGAAGTCTTAAATGCGGTTTTGCCCCATTCCGGGAAGGCCGTGCGTATTGGCATTTCTGGGACCCCGGGAGTGGGGAAGAGTTCTTTTATTGAAAGCTTTGGAAAAATGCTTGTACAGAACAAGCATCGCGTTGCGGTCTTAGCCGTTGATCCTAGTAGTCAACTGACGGGCGGGAGTATTCTGGGAGATAAAACGCGCATGGTGGAGCTTGCTGCCATGGAAGAAGCTTTTGTGCGTCCGAGTCCTAGTGAAGGGGGGCTTGGTGGCGTTGCCCGTAAAACACGTGAGACCATGTTCCTTTGCGAAGCAGCCGGCTATGATGTGATTCTTGTTGAGACAGTGGGGATTGGCCAGTCTGAATCAACTGTTCGCGATATGGTTGATTTCTTTTTGCTCCTTATGCAGCCCGGGGGCGGAGATGAGCTTCAGGGGATCAAGCGAGGCGTGCTTGAACTTGCCGACGCATTGGCCATCACCAAGTGCGATGGCAGTCTCGAAGACAGTGCAAGACAAGCTTATAATGAGTATAAAATGGGGATGCACATTTTGCGTCCGGGAAAAGAAGATGAGGCGTGGGTCCCTGAAGTTTATTTGGTGAGCTCGCACTCCGGAAAAGGCTTAGGGGAGGTTTGGGAATGCATTAATCGCTATACCAAAAAGTCACATGCCAGTGGCAGCCTGAGCGAACAACGACAAAAACAAAACATCGCTTGGATGTGGAATTTGATTGATGAGCGCCTCATGCAAGGCTTTCTTGCTTCGGCGGAAGTACAAGGGCAGTTAGCAACACTAGAAGAGGATGTGCGGAACAATAAAGTGTCGGCCAATTATGCCTCTGAACAATTAGTAAATATTTTTAGTCAAAACAATAAATGAAAAGTGAGGTTCTTATGTTGAAGAAGATTGATCATTTAGGGATTGCCGTAAAATCCCTCGAAGAGATGATTCCTTTCTATGAGAAGGTTATGGGCATGAAGTGTGTGGGGACAGAAGAAGTTGAATCTCAGAAAGTTAAAACTGCTTTCTTTGAAATCGGTGATACCCATATTGAGCTTTTAGAGCCAACCTCTGAAGATAGTGCGGTTGCTAAGTTTATGGCAAAAAATGGTGAAGGTATTCATCATATTGCTTATTACTCAGAAGATATTGAAGCCGATTTGGCAAAAGCAAAAGCTGAGGGCTGTCGTCTTATTCATGAAACACCTATTCCCGGTGCTCATGGCAAAAAAGTTGCTTTCCTTCATCCCAAATCTACACATGGTGTTTTAACTGAATTCTGCACTTGCGGCGAAGAGCACTAAGAGGGAGATGGTGATGAGCGAGCAAAAGACAAAATTAGAGCAATTGGAAGAAATGCGCGGACAAGCTCTTATTGGCGGGGGAGAGGCGCGTAATCAAAAGAGAAAAGAAAAAGGTCTTAAAACAGCACGCGAAAGAATTAATCTTTTTCTTGATCGCGGAAGTTTTGAAGAACTTGATATGTTTAAAACCCATCGTTGCCATGATTTTGACATGGAAAAAGAAGAGATTTTAGGCGATGGTGTGGTGACTGGTTATGGTACGGTCAATGGGCGCTTGGTTTATGTTTTTGCCCAAGATTTTACTGTGCTCGGTGGCTCTCTTTCTAAAACAATGGCCGAAAAAATTTGTAAAGTTATGGAAATGGCCATGAAAAATGGAGCTCCTGTTATTGGTCTCAATGATTCAGGTGGAGCCCGTATTCAAGAGGGTATTGAGGCATTGGCCGGATACTCCGATATCTTTTTCAAAAACGTGATGGCCTCAGGTGTGGTCCCTCAAATTTCTGGTATTTTTGGACCTTGTGCTGGAGGTGCGGTGTATTCACCTGCGCTTACTGATTTTACCATCATGGTGAAAGATCAAAGTTATATGTTTTTGACGGGACCCAAAGTTGTAAAGGCAGTCACTCACGAAGATGTGACGACCGAACAATTAGGAGGTGCGAGTGTTCATGCGACCAAAAGTGGTGTGATTCATTATGCCGCAGATACTGAAGAAGATGCTATCGATTATATTCGTCAGCTACTGTCTTTTTTCCCTCAAAACAATATGGAAAAGCCTCCTGTTGTTGAGACTGACGATCCTGTGGATCGCCTTGTTAAAGAACTCAATGAGATTATCCCTGAAAATCCTAACCAAGGTTATGATATGAAGGACGTCGTCCTTCAAACTGTGGATGATGGCTATTTTGTTGAGGTTCAAGAAAACTTTGCTCGTAATCTTATGATCGGTTTTGCTCGTTATGGCGGTCGCCCCGTGGGAATAGTTGCCAATCAGCCTCGCTTTTTGGCCGGTGTTTTGGATAGTGATTCTTCTGTAAAAGGTGCTCGCTTTGTGCGCTTCTGTGATTGTTTTAATATTCCACTTGTGACTTTTGAAGATGTGCCTGGCTTTTTGCCTGGGACACACCAAGAATACAACGGAGTCATTCGCCATGGGGCAAAAATGCTTTTTGCTTATGCAGAAGCAACAGTTCCTAAAATCACCGTCATTACTCGTAAGGCCTATGGTGGTGCTTATTGCGTAATGAGTTCAAAGCATTTGCGCGGTGATATCAATCTTTCTTGGCCAACTGGCGAGATTGCGGTGATGGGGGCCAAGGGTGCGGTAGAAGTTCTACATGCTAGAGGCGCTAAAAAAGCGGCAGATCCGAAAGCTTATTTAAAAGAAAAAGAACAAGAGTACTCTGATCTTTTCGCGAATCCTTATGTTGCTGCCAAAAAAGGCTACATTGACGAAGTCATTGAGCCAGCAGAAACGAGAGTGAAAATTATTAAAGCTTTGGATATGTTGAAAAATAAAGTTGATACCAATCCACGTAAGAAGCACGGGAATATTCCTTTATAGGAATAAGGAGATTGAGATGGAAGATTTAAACTTAGGTCTCTTTTTTCTAGAAGCTTTGTTGGTGGGCTCTGGGGCTGTTCTTCTGATTTGCTCTTTGGGGTTAGTTATTCCTCGAGTCACTAAGGCCGTGGATGAGTATTTCGAGCCCGTTCGCTTGGGAGAAGCTTATTTTGCTGATCTTGATGATGAAATGCCGATTGTTACAGTTATCGCGATTGCCTATCATCTTGAAAGAGAGCGCATTATGAAGCAAAGAAGAAAGGTCTTTTTTGGAAGAGATAGAAGGGCCACTTCACCTTGGCAGATGCAAGGACTTAATCAAGGTATGACCGAAGGTGGAACCTGGAAAACGGAGAATTAATTATGAAAACGTATAATTTAAAATTAGGTAACAATAAATACGAAGTCGTTATTAAAGGCATTCAGGCTGACAAGGTCATCGCTGAGGTCAATGGTTTGGAATATGTTGTTTCTTTAGAGCAGCTAAAGAATATAGAGTCAGAAAAGAAAACTCCAACTGCTCCTAAAAAATCTACTGTTGTTCCCCCTCAAATGGAACCTAAAAAGACTGAACCAATTACTGCCCAAGGTCCTCAGAAAATCATTTGTCCTATGCCTGGACTTGTTCGCGCCGTTTTTGTCAAAGAAGGCGATGTCGTTGAGGCTGGTCACAAATTAATGATTATGGAAGCGATGAAATTAGAAAATGACATCATTGCCGAAGCTGGCGGAAAAATTACCCGAGTAAATTGTAAAGAAGGTGACAATCTCGCTCAAGGTGAACTTATGATCGAGATCGGAGGATAGCATTATGGATATCCTGACTTTTTGGAATTCGCTGGGGCTGGCCCATTTGAATTTCTCAAATGTGACCATGATGCTGATTGGTTCAGTCTTTGTCTTTCTTGCGGCAACTAATCGTATCCGCTCTGTCATCCTCATTTCAATGGGAATTGGAATGATTCTAGGGAATTTGCCGGCACTAGGCTTGGAATCACTTGGTCTTTTTTCTGAAGGATCAATTTTTTACACCTTATATCAGTACACCATGAGAGGAGTTCTTCCTTCCTTGATTCTTTTAGGGATTGGAACAATGATTAACTTCTCTGTGGTTTTAGCCGCGCCACGTGTTTTTATTTTGTCGCTTGCTAGTCCTATCGCTTTGTTAACAGTTTTTCTTATAGCGCATTTGTCAGGTTTTTCCCTTGGCGAATCTACTGCCTTTGCCATGGTTAACTCCGCTTGTACTGCTGCTTCTGTTTTCTTTGCCAGTATTGCCGCTCCACCTAAAGTATTGGGTATTGTGGCCCTCGTTACGGCCCTATACGTTGGATGGTTTCCGCAACTTCGGCCCATCGTTGTTAAGCTAATGACAACAGGGAAAGAAAGACGTTATCGCGTGCGCTATTTGCGGCCTGTTTCTAAAAAAGAAAAAATTATTCTTCCTATTGTTGCGATCTTGGTGACTGGTTTACTTGCTCCTGGGGCCGTTTCTCTTTTAGTGATGTTCTTCTTAGGGAACTTATTAAGAGAATCGATTGTCGCGGGGAGAATTATTCAATCTATTCGCGGTTTTTGTTTTGATGTATTAAATGTTCTTTTGGGTGTGGTGCTTGGGATGAGCATTGATTTTGCAAGTCTGTTTTCTTTTACCACTCTTTTTCTTCTCGTTGTTTCTGTGATGGCCTTTGTTCTTTCCATCGTGATTGGGATTTTGCTCGCCAAACTCATTAATCTTTTTGCGCGTGAAAAAATGAATCCTCTGGTTGCAGCAGGTGGGCCCGCAATTATGACAAGTACCTCACAAATGGCCAGAGTCTTAGAAGAGGAAGATAAAACAGATAATAGCTTGTATCAGTGTGCAAGTGCCGTGGCCGTCGTTAATTTTATTACATCTATTGTTATCGGTGGACTCATTTTAAATATTTTAGTGTAGAAAGAGGGGCCAATGTTTAATTTATCAATGCTGGAAACTTTATTGCTTGCCTTAATTGTTTTAGGGATTGGGCATTTTTTGAATTCTAAAATTCCATTTTTGCGCAGAAATAACCTTCCTGAACCCGTTGTGGGAGGGCTTTTATTTGCTCTTTTAATGTTCCCCTTAGCCTTTTGGGGGAAAGTGACAGTCAATTTTGATATGAGCCTCAAAACACCTTTTATGCTTTGTTTTTTTACCACCGTTGGGCTGGGGGCAAATTTTCGTTTGCTCGCCAAAGGTGGTCCCAAGGTCTTTTTGTTTTTATTAATTTGTACTGGACTACTTATCATTCAAGATGGGACAGGCGTTCTTTTGTCTTATATTTTTGATTTAAACCCCCTCGTTGGTCTTCTTTCGTCTTCCATTACTTTATCTGGAGGACATGGGACGGGAGCAACCTATGCAGCCATGTTTGCAGAAAATCGCAATCTCATGGGAGCGATGGAGATGGGCATGGCCGCAGCCACTTTTGGACTTATTCTCGGTGGTTTGATTGGTGGACCTGTTGCTCGTCGCCTTATTGAAAAGAGAAGCCTTCAATCAGGCGAAAAAAGAAGAGGACCCAATGCAACTGGCGATAGGGCGGAAGTGATTTTTGATGTAGATGAAACCGATGTCGTGACACCAAGAAGGATGCTAGAGACGATTCTCATCATCTTATTTTGCGTAGTTGTCGGAGGATTTTTTCATAAGCTTTTTTTGAATATGGGTATTCCTCTTCCTAGCTTTATTTGTCCACTGATGCTTGGTATTGGGATAACAAATATTTTAGATCGCACCCCTTTTTACAGCGTGAGTCGCGAGTGCGTTGATCTGTGGGGGACGATGTCTTTGTCCTTGTTCTTGGCCATGAGTTTAATGGATTTGCGCTTGCATGACCTTTTGAGTTTAGCCGCGCCTTTACTTATTATTTTGGCAATTCAAACAGTCATTATGGCCCTTTTTGCGTACTATGTGACTTTTCGTTTTATGGGGCAGGATTATACGGCCGCCATTATCGCAGGAGGACATTGTGGTTTTGGAATGGGGGCAACACCTACGGCCGTTGCCAATATGGAATCTTTGGTATCCCGCTATGGACCTGCGCGGGAGGCTTTCTTAATCGTGCCGGTAGTTGGAGCCTTCTTTATTGATATCTGTAACACTTTAGTCTTGCAGGTCTTTTTGTGGTTCCCTTTTGTTGATTAGCCTAAAAGAAAAGAGAGCATAATTATGCGTTTGTTAATATTTCTATTTTTGATTTTGTTGGTATCTTGTTCTTTGCCTGTATCGCAGAATGATCTTAAGACTCTTGTCGAGCAGCGAATTAGTTCCAAGGGATTTCCTGAACTTAAGTTGAACAGTTTGAAAAGCAAGGGGGGCAATGAATATTTCAGTGATGCTCATTCCGTTTTGCGTGCTTATTACAAAATGGAATTAACTTTTGGAAAAGATTTTTCTTTTGCAGAAGCAGATATCACTTTGGAGCATTTTTTAGCGACTTTGGGAGCGACGAGAACAGGGGTCACAGGACTTAAAAGTGAAGGCAATAAGGCCGGTGATACCATTTTAGTTTATGGTGCTTTCGATTTTGAAAAGAAAGACAATAAATGGACAGCTCTTAGCCGTTTAGCCTCTCAAGAAAGTTCAGAGCTGACTCACAAAAAGGGAACACCTGATATTGATTTGACAGAAAAAGTTGAAGAGAGCAACAAACCTCGTTATATGCAGTATTTGGGGATTCTTGATCAGATTTTTAAATCTTCAGGCACAATCAATGAGCGCGATCAGCACCTCATCGAGCGAGAATTACGTGGGCTTGTGCGTTTGCTAAAAGTTCGCAAGGCCAGAAGAGAAAATAAATTAGTTATTTCTTCAGGGGGAGAGCAAGGAAGTTATTCATGGTGGGGAGAACAAATTGCAGATGCCGCCGGAAAAAATGTTGTTTCCATTGAAAGTTCAGGAAGTTTGGAAAATGTAAAATTGCTTGCGCGCGGCGAGGTCTCTATGGCCATTGTGCAAAGTGATGTGCTCTTTTCTGCCTTTATGAAGAAGTTTCCTGATATCGAATCAGTTGATCATTTGAGAAGAATTGTTCCTCTCTTTAAAGAATCAATTCAGATTATCGTCGCCAAAGAATCTCCGATATACTCAATTAAAGATCTTAAAGGGAAGAGAATTAATGTTGGCGAAATTGGTTCTGGAACTAGACTGAATGCCTTTTCCTTGTTGAAAAAAGCAGACTTGCAGCCATCCGTTTTTGCTGACATCAGAGGTGATGATTTACAAAGTACAATAGCCATGTTTTCTAAAGGCGAAATTGACGCTTTCTTTGTTACAGCAGCTTACCCGATGCGGGTGATCACGGAATTGGCCCAGAAAAAAAGTATTCGTATTTTGAGCTTGGATCCTTATCTTGTTAAGGGGCTACTCGAACGAGGAAGCTTTTTCAAAGTTAAAGTTCCGGCCAATCTTTATCCAGGGGTAGAGGGCTTTGAATCCGTTGGATTGTGGGCCCTTTTGGTGACAACAAATGAAATGAATGAAAAACCTTTTTATAAAATGTTTTTGGGTAAAAAGAAAATTCCTGTTTTCTTAGATGATCCTGATTTTCCTAAAAACTATCCTGTGCCAGTGCATGACTTGTTAAATAAAATTAACAAGGAGCGTTAGGGCTTTACAAAGGAGTGGAGCGGGGTAAGAATCAAGGCTCTTGAGCCTCGGGTTTTTAGCTCAAGAATGTTTAGTGTTTTGGGAAGCCGCTTCAAAGGAGAAAAAGGTGAAAAGTAAACTTTATGTAGCTAATATTTCTTTTCAAGCATCTGAAGATGATTTGAAAGATTTGTTTGCTCAGCATGGTGATGTTAGTTCTGTAAAAATCGTGATGAATCGCGATACAGGACGTAGTAAAGGTTTTGGTTTCGTTGAAATGGAATCAGCAGAGGGAGCGACAGCAGCTCGTGAAGCTCTAAATGGCAAAGAAGCTATGGGAAGAACTTTACGTGTTGATGAAGCACATGATCGTCCTAAGACAGATCGTCCAGATCGTTCAGATCGCCCTAGAACAGAACGTCCAATGCGTCGCTAATCGGCGTTTTAGATATTTGTTGAATGCAAAAAAGGGAGCCTAAGGTTCCCTTTTTTATTTTTAGAATGTTAATATTGAATTTATAAATAATGAGTTGAGTAAGGAGTGAACGATGTTAGAAGTTGGGCTGAAATATACTTTGCAACAGGAAGTGACTGCTAATATGAGTGCAAGGGCATATGGCTCAGGATTAGTCGATGTTTTTGCGACTCCGGCCATGATTGCTTTTATGGAAAAGACATGTCTGCGCTGTGTATTAGCGGAGCTACAAGAAGGGGAAGGGACAGTGGGTATTCACGTGAACGTTTCTCACTCTAAAGCGACTCCCGTTGGGGCCCAGGTGCGTTGCCAGGCCGTTTTAATTCAGATTGATGGCAAAAAGCTTTCCTTTGAGGTTAAGGCTTTTGATGAAGAAGGCGAGATTGGTAAAGGTACTCATGAACGTTTTATTATTAACAATGAAAAGTTTATGGCAAAATTGGCAAAATCCGACAATTCTGCTCCTAAAAAATGTCATCATTCTTCCTAAGTAATTGCAGTGATTCTCCGAAAAGCTTCAGCGAGTAAAATTATTTATTTGGGTTGTTTATGTATCAGTACAAATTACTTTCTTCTTTAAAAGCAGATGACTTCCTGATTGATTCTTTGGGAAAAGCAGAGTTGGAATCGCCTCTTCATTTATCGGTTACTGATGGCGATGATATGGTCAACTATGTTCCTGATGATGAACGCATTCTCATTCAGAATACGATCCGGCTGGGAACAGATAATCCTCTTGGTGAAATTAGGGCAGACTGGTCTTTTGAAAGAGCAGGTCCTCGTGAAAAAATTTATTTTAATCCTGAAACGACCACCTGTGGAATTGTCACTTGTGGGGGGATTTGTCCTGGAATTAACAATGTCATTCGCGCCCTCGTTATGCATCTTTATCACAGCTATGGTGTGAAAAAAATTTTGGGATTTAAGCATGGCTACCAAGGGCTTGTTTCTGAGTTTTGGCATACTCCCGTTGAGCTCGATCCACGTGTTGTTCGTTCCATCCATAATTTAGGAGGAACATTTTTAGGAACCAGCCGCGGCAATCAAGACCCTAAAAAAATGGTTGATACTCTAGAGCGCTTTAAGGTTGATTGTCTTTTTACGATTGGGGGAGATGGCACTCTTCGTGGGGCTCAAGGAATTTATGAAGAGATTAAAAGAAGAGGCTTAAATATTTCAGTCATTGGGATTCCTAAAACAATTGATAATGATTTGATTTTTGTGGATCGTACTTTTGGTTTTGAAACAGCTTTCTCAGAAGCTGCGCGCGCCATACGTTCGGCCAATACTGAGGCAGAGGCGGCGGCTAACGGAATTGGAATTGTTAAATTAATGGGGCGTCATTCTGGCTATGTAGCAGCCTATGCCGCACTGGCTTTGAAAGAAGTTAATTTGGTACTCGTTCCTGAACAAAAATTTTCACTTGAGCGAATTTATCATTTGATAGAAGATAGACTTAAGCGCAAGGGAGATATTGTTATTGTCGTGGCCGAAGGGGCAGGACAAGACTTGCTCAATGATGGTACGGAAGAGCG
>QKCN01000002.1 GCA_003245675.1 Bacteriovoracaceae bacterium
TTACTGGTTGATCCAGGGAAAATTTTGGAATTAGCAGAAGAAAAGAAAGACAATATTGCGTTGGTCTTATTTCGGTCTAATGATGTCAAAGTTAAGCATGCTGGTTCACCTTATTGGGTACTCTTAAAGCGTATGGACCCTTTATTTGCCGATAGCATGGTTTTTACAGGTGATGATTCCTTTGCCAAAATTTTGTTTCGCGATGGAACGGCCGTTTCGGTAGGGAAAAATTCTCTTCTGAAGATTCGGGCCGGCAAGAAAAAAGAAACGGTGAAGGAAGGTGAAGAGGCGTCTGCCACAGTGGATAGAGCGCCAGAAGGTCCTGTTTCTATTGAGTTAGAAGGTGGCAATATTGATGTCGATACTTCTAAGTCAACGGAATTTAGCGGAATTAAGACTGGGGATAGTGAAATTAAAGTTGAAGAGGGAAGTCAGCTTTCTTTGGCATCTTCATCTGGCGGAGGGACGCAGATGAAAATGGAAAAGGGCAAGGCCAGTTTGGCCAAAGCTGGCACTACGGAAACTCAAGAAGTTAAAGCCGGGGAAGAAGTTTCAACAACGGAAGAAGAATTTAATGAAGAAGAACAAGTCGATGAAAAAGACTTGGAAAAATATTTTGGTACCATGAGTGGTGAATCTGAGCAGTATGAAATGAAGCGCAAAGGCTTCTGGGAAACCATTCGCCAACTTTTTGAAATTTTATTTTAAAACGACAAAAGTTGATTCAATTCCCCCATTTTCAAATTCTAAAAATTTGTCCACAGTCAAAGAGTTGGGAATGTCTTGTTTTGCCTTGGCCCAAGGATAGGGAATGATAAAACCTATTTTGAGGGGCATGAATTTCTTTTGAATGGCCATGAGCGCCTTTTTAAAATCGACTTTTTCTAATCTTTTTCCATAAGGCGGATTGCAGATGATTATGTTTTCTTCTGAAGAGTTGATCCTGCCGCTGGAAGAAAACAGGTCACCTACTTGAAACCTTATTTTTTGTTCAAAAAAATTCGAGTTGGTTTGCTCAGCCTCTGCAATTGTTTTTTCCGAAATATCAAATCCATAACATTGTATGAGCGAAGACTCTGAGATAAAGCTTGTCATTTGAAATGCATTAAACAAGGGGAGCTTATCAAATTCAAATTCGCGCCAAAGTGAGGGGGCTTCAAAGGAAGCTGCTTCAAAAAGAAAAGTTCCACTACCGCACATGGGATCAATAAGGTTTTGCTTGTTGATCGGTTTATAGTCGCTTAAGTAAAAATATAGTGCCGCGGCGATATTTTCGCGGATAGGGGCGTGATGTGAGCTTTGTCGATAGGCTCTTTGGTGCAGGCGATTGCCGGAACTATCCAGGGAAAAAGTCAGTTCGTCTTCTAAAATGCGCAAATAAACAGAGCATTCCCTTCCGGCCCCTTGTTCTTGGATTTTTTTCGCCGCAGGATTGGCCTTGCGATATTTGCATAAAGCATCGTTTAAAGTTTTCTCAAGACGACGAGAATCAAAAAGCCGTGATTGGTGTGCGCTAATTTTCCAGTGGACCAATTGTGTTCCCACAATGTTATTCCAAGGGATCTTTTGTGCCTTTTTAAAGAGCTTGGGAAAGTCGCGACAGCGAAATTTTTCAAAGCGCACTAGGATGCGAGTGGCCGTTTTGAGTAATTGATTGCAATTAAGCAGTGCTTGCGCATCTCCCGAGACTTCTATGCCCCCACGCTCTAATTTTAGGAGCTGAAAAGGGGGCACTTGGGGGAAATGGAGGGGCCATTTGTATTTCAATTCTTCCAGTAGGACAGCTTCTAGTCCCGGAGCGGTACTGATATAAACGTCTATACTTTCTGTAGAAATTGCATTGCTCATTGAAAAAGAGTCCATTTCGGTTTACTAGTGTGGGGAACTATATACTGAAGGACTATATAGACTCTTCGTTGCTATAAAGCAAAATCAAAAAGGAACTCCCATGAAGACCGGGATATTAACCTTGATTCCAACCCCCATTGACGATGAATCGCCCTTGGAGCTGGTTGCGCTGGCATTGCTGCAAGAGCATTGTCTTTTGGAGAATACCGTTTTACTCGTAGAAGAATTAAAAATCGCGCGACGTAAATGGATTAAGTGGGGTTTACCGCGTGAGGCGATTGAGCGCTTTGTGGCCTTTAATGAGCACAATATGGCAGAAGAAGCAGCTAAGTATCTAGAAAAACTAAAAAATGGTTGCGATGTCTTTGTGATAAGTGACTGTGGCTTGCCGGCCTTTTGCGATCCGGGACAACATTTGGTCGACCTTTGCCATCAGCAGGGAGTGAGGGTTACAGCAACTCCTTTTGGCAATTCCATCGCTCTTTCTGTGTCGTTATCGGGTTTTGCTTTTAAAGAATTTATCTTTCGGGGAAGTCTCCCGCGCAGGGAAGATGAGCGAATCCGCTTTTTTAAAGAGGTGAACCGCGAAGAAAGAATGCAGATTTTGATGGATACACCCTATCGCCTGCGAAAGCTTTTGGAAGAGGGAAAAGAGCATTTGTCTACTCAGCGAGAGTATTTTTTGGGATTGAACCTTAATATGCAAACTGAAGTTTTACTGCGGGGAAGTATGAGCAAATTGGCCAAGCTAAATCCTTTTGATAAGGCTGAATTTATTTTTGTGGTGGGGCCAAAATCATGAGCCAGCAGAGAAAAAAAGATCATCTAAGTCTTATTGGTAAGTCCATTATTAAAGCTTGTCAGCAGGATAAACGTTTTCATTATGAGCCTCTTTTTTCTAGTCCCGGCGAAGTTCAAGACTGCGATCTTTCTCTTAATTTTTTAGGAAAGCACTTTGCCGCACCTCTCTGGATATCAAGTATTACAGGAGGTTACCAAGAGGGGGAAAAGCTTAATCAGATTTTTGCTTTGCTTTGTCGAGAGTTTGAATTGGGTATGAGTACAGGGTCAATCCGTCCTCTTCTAAATGATAGTAAGAGAAAGAAGAGTTTTGATTTGCGACCGCTCTTGGGTAAAGAACGCCCATTTTATTTGAATATTGGCATTGCTCAAATTGAAGAGCTTTTGGCCAGCAAGGAGTTGGCCCGTCTAACGGATATAATATCTGATTTAGATGCCGACGGACTCGTCATCCATATCAATCCTTTGCAAGAATTAATGCAAGAAGAAGGCGATTGCTACAAAAGAGCGCCTTTATCTTTACTCGAGGAGTTTTTGGTTGAAGTTCCTTCCGTAAAAACCATTGTAAAAGAGGTTGGCCAAGGTTTTGGGCCGCGCAGTTTAGAGGCCCTTTTACATTTGCCTCTTGTCGCTATCGAATTTGCGGCCTTAGGGGGGAGTAACTTTGCCAAATTGGAAATGCAAAGACGTGAAAGTTCCGCTTTTTTAGATTGGCAAAATTTAAGTTATTTAGGGGCCACAAATGAACAAATGCTTAACTGCTTTAAGCGTTTGAGAAATTCTTCTGAGAATATGACGAGGTGTGAAAATATTATCATATCTGGTGGAATTAATTCATTTTTGGATGGCTTTTTTTGGCTAGAGAGGGTATCTTGCCCTGCGCTTTACGGGATGGCCCAACAAATTCTGCAATGGAGTTTAGAGGGCGAAAAGTTTGCCTTAGAAAGAATGAAAAATCATATCTGGGGTCTAAAAATCGCAAAGTCATTTTTAAGTTTAAACGAAGATGAATTAGGGTAGCATGAGTTTAATTTCTGGATTCTCCAAATTGACGCGTCAACAGAAGATCAAAGAGCTGAATCGTTCTTTGATGGATTCTTTTGATTTTGCGCCAGCTTTTTTGGATTCTTTCCAATTAACCAATGCAGAAGAGCAACACAAAATTGAATCTTTCAGTGAAAATGTTCTTTCTAATTTTCATCTGCCTTTTTCTGTCGCTCCTAATTTTTTGGTAAATGGTAAAAGTTATTTCGTGCCTATGGTTACGGAGGAGAGTTCGACTGTCGCTGCAGCAGCTAAGGCCGCTTCTTTTTGGTATGGTCATGGCGGATTTCATACGCAGATTGAAGGTCGAGAAAAGTCGGGCAATGTTCACTTCGAATGGGTTGGAGCAGATAAAGAGCTTCTTTCTTTTTGGCAGGAATACAAAGAGCAGATCGTTCGTGTGGCAGAGGAGCTTTCTCTTGGAATGAAAAAACGCGGCGGGGGAATTAATTCCATCGAACTTCAAAAAGATGAAAATTTCGCACAGACTTATAAAATCCACTGTCGTTTTGATACTGTGGATGCCATGGGAGCCAACTTTATTAATACTGTTTTAGAGGGCATTGCGAGCTACTTTAAAAGTTTGGCCCAAGATAAAACTGAAATTATTATGAGCATTCTCTCCAATCAGGCGAATGGTTGTTTGGTCGAAAGTTCACTTGTTGCAGATATTGCTTCTTTGGGCGATTTGAACGGTCTTGCAGCCTCTGTTTGGACGCAAAAGATGAAAAAGGCTTTTGCTATTGCCAACTGCGATAGCGAAAGGGCCGTCACGCATAATAAAGGCATTATGA
Source organism: Bacteriovoracaceae bacterium (assembly GCA_003245675.1). Classification (GTDB taxonomy): domain Bacteria; phylum Bdellovibrionota; class Bacteriovoracia; order Bacteriovoracales; family Bacteriovoracaceae; genus SZUA-425. The sequence goes on from QKCN01000002.1 coordinate 4,488, forward strand.
ATGGGGTTGATGCAGTTGCACTAGCTACAGGTAATGATTTTAGAGCAATTGAAGCAGCTGCCCATGCTTATGCCGCAACTTCAGGAACTTATCGCTCCTTGAGCTCTATGGAATCTTCCGAAGGTCAAATAAAGCTTTCTCTTAAATTGCCTTTGAGCATGGGAACCGTTGGGGGATTAACCCGAGTCCATTCTTTGGCCGCTTTTGCCTTAGACCTTATGGGAGTGAATAAAGTTGAAGATTTAATGAGCATTACTGCTTCTGTTGGCCTTGCCTCTAATTTTGCGGCAGTTTCTGCTTTAGTTAGTTCAGGAATTCAAAAAGGGCACATGAAAATGCACCTTTCTAATATTTTCATGCAGTTGCAGGTTAATCCTGAGGAAGAGCAACAGTTGGTAAAATTTTTAGAGGGGAAGACAATTTCCATGACAACTGTTAAAGAAGAGTTACAAAAATTGAGAATGCAAGGAGAATTATGCTAGTAGGTTCATCTCATACTTATCAGCAGCAAAACTCGTTTCAAGCAGAGTCTTTAGTGACTCCTGAATATGCGAGTTATTATGGACGCGGAAAACTTCTGTTGACTGGTGAGTATTTAGTTCTAGATGGAGCCTTAGCCTTAGCTTTGCCCACTCGTTTTGGGCAATCTCTTAAAGTTCACTATAAGCCTTCTTTTTCACCTAAACTCCATTGGAAAAGCTACGATTTTGATGGTTCATGCTGGTTTGATGAAAAATTTGAATTTTGGCATTTTAAGCCTCTTTCATCCAATCCCAGAATAGAAGCTTTAGAGCTTCAAAAAATGCTACAGCAAGTTCGCAAGCAAAATCCTCATTTTTTGCGTGATGATGTTGATGTTGTTGTGGAAACTAATCTTGAGTTTCCGCTTAAATGGGGATTGGGAAGCAGCTCGACTTTGATTTATAACATTGCTCAATGGGCCTATATTGGTCCCTTTGAATTGCTTTTTAAAACCATGGGCGGTTCTGGATATGATATTGCCTGTGCGCAATCAGGAACACCCATTTTATATGAGAAAAAATACGATGTTCCTCGCTGGGAAGTTGCGGAGTTTGATCCCTCTTTCAAAGATAATCTTTATTTTGTCTATTTAGGGAAAAAGCAGTCTTCGCGTGATGGAGTCAAATACTACCGCGATAGAGTAAAAGATTATCATGGTCTTGTTGATCAACTTTCTGATTTGACCAGATCATTTGTTTCTGCTTCTAATCTTGTTGAGTGCGAAAGAGTCATTCAAGAGCATGAGAGATTATTATCGGCCGCTTTGAAAGTTCCCCGTATGATGGA
>QKCN01000113.1 GCA_003245675.1 Bacteriovoracaceae bacterium
CCCCCAAAAGCTCTTGCGCCACAGTCTCTAACTTAAAATTAGAAAAGGAAAAATAATTAGTTTTCAAGGCCCAGATGCCATCAATGACAACACGACCTGCAATGCGAGCAATGCGACGTCCACTTGTCGTCTCAAAGCAATCCAGTTTTTCTCCATGCCGTCCCCAAAGGAGATCGATACTCAAGCTTTTTGCTTTTTCAAAAAGAAAGAAAAGATCAAAGCCAATGACATTCCAACCAATCAGAAAGTCGGGATTAATTTTCTGCCAAGCAAGAGAAAAAGATTCTAAGAGACTCTTCTCAGATTTTTCAAAGCAGATCAGATCATTTGAAGAAGAACGGCCTTGGGAATCGAGCATCCAAACTCTCTGAAAGCTCAACTTTCCCTGTTCCTCTACGGCCAAAGCAATGGAATAAAGACTTCCATCTTGCCCGGTTTCAATATCAAGAGAGGCAATAGAAAGATCATGACTACGATCTTTAAGTAATGTGCGAACTTGAGGATTGCGAAAGCACCACATACCATCAGACAACTCCGCCTCACCTAAAACCTCAACCCCCAAGTTAATAAAACGCTCCATCAAAAAGCGATCATCGGGACGGATATCTGATTCGTAAGTTCTAATTCCTTCTTCTTTTAGGATCTGGCGTGTGCACTCAAGCTCCCGCTGAGTTTTAAAGTAAAGTCCATCAACATCTTTCCCCAATAATGTTTTAAGGGACAATTCTTTGCGCTCACAAGCAATATTTTGCTTAGAAGAGCTATCGCGCCCAATAAAAAAAAGTGGTTTCTGATCGTCAAAGATGAGCTCAAAAGGCCCTTCTTCAGACTTTCCAATAAAAGAAAGGACCATCCCTTGGGGATGATCCTTATAATTTCTAGCAAGAATAATTCCTTGAATTTTCTTAAGCGAATTCGACGCCATGAGCTTTGGCAACCTTATCGTAATAGTTCATCACTCGTTTTGAGTAAACGCGTTTTTCATGATAAGGACCAGGAAAAAAGCTTTTGGTAAATCCATAGGCTAAAAGGTCCTTCAGTACGCGAGGAGTCACTTCAAAGTGATCTGTGGCAAGCTTTAATTCCTTGGTTACTGTAGTATTAGAAACCAAACGATTGTCAGTACAGATTGATACGGCCAAACGTTTTTCCAACATTTTCCCAAACGCATGAGTTGTCAGATCTTTTAGTTCCGGATTAGTTTGCATATTACTTGTCAAGCAAACCTCAACACCAATACGGCTGTCGGCAATAAAGCTGGATAACGACTCCGTATACTTCTCTTTGTCTTTAATATCTGGGTCGACAATTTTGTTGTGATCAAAAAGAGAGTAACAGTGTCCTAAGCGGTCTGCATGCGTCTGAGTAATTGCTTGAAAAATAGATTCTGCACCATAAGCTTCACCGGCATGAACGGTCTTACCCATAAAGTTACGATGAGCAAAATCATAAGCATCTTTAAAATACTCAGCAGGATAACCATGCTCTTGCCCCGCCAAATCGAGCGCCACAATAGGAATACCTTTTTCATCGCGAATGCGCACAATCGCTCTAGCAAGCTCTAGTGCCCCCAGTTTGATCACTTCTTTATCGGGCATATACTTATGAACAGAATAAAGACGAGTATAGTATGGTGAGAAATTGGATTTTCCAAACATTCTCATGGCACAAGCAATAATTCCATAATGGAAAGGAGGCTCTTCTCCATTTTGAACAGTTTCCCGACTATTGAACTCTTGCTCTGCTCTTTTAAGACCATTGTTCACTGATTCAAGAATCACTTCCATCGTCATACCCATATTGTCCATATGAAGCTGAGGAGCAAAGCGAACTTCAATATAACGAACACCTTCATTTTGGTTATCGATGGCCAATTCATAAGCGCAACGCTCTAGGTTCTCAGCACTGCGCAAGACCGCGCAAGTGTACATGAAGCCATGCAAGTATTCTCCAAGGTTCCCATAGGAATCTTTGAAGACTAATTCTTTCAAGCCTGCTTCAGTATAAGAAGGCAGCTCAATTTTTTCCTGCTGAGCCAACTCAATAAGAGTCGCAAGACGCAAAGAACCATCCAGATGGAGATGAAGGTCACTTTTGGGGACTGCTTTTAAAAATTCTTCACTATATTTCATAACTCACCTATTTGCGTGTAACCTTCGTTACGACAACATCTTCTGCTGGTACATCTTGGTGCATGCCACGCATTCCTGTTTTAACAACTTTGATTTTCTTAATAGTATCCATGCCTGTTTTCACTTTACCAAATACGGCATAGCCCCATCCTTGAATATCTTTACTTCTAAAATCAAGATGCGGATTAGTTCTTACGTTGATGAAAAATTGAGCGGTAGCAGAATGAGGATCACTCGTTCTGGCCATACAAAGAGTTCCCTCTTCATTTTTCAAACCATTATCGGCTTCATTTTTAATCGGAGCACGAGTTTTCTTCTGTACAAAGTGAGTATCAAAACCTCCACCTTGAATCATAAAATTGTCGATCACACGATGAAAGATCGTATTATTATAAAAACCATCATCAACATATTGTAAAAAGTTTTTGACGGTCTCTGGAGCTTGAGTTTCATAAAGTTCAACTTCAAAATTTCCCATACTGGTTTCAAATACAACGACTGGATTTTCCATTTTTCCACTCTCCTTTTTATTTGCTTCTTCTACTTTTGTTTCACTATTGCATGAAAATAATAAAAATACGGCACTCAACAAAACAGCTTTAAACATAATTAAAACTCCTCACAAGAATAAACCTCATAGGCAGGCGTTTCATAAGGATGCGCCAATTTTAATGCCTTGACCACCTTTTTTATGTTTTCAGGAACGCTAACCATTTCCACTTTTAGCTCTTGCACGCGTTCAATTTGGCCCTGAGTTCCGATAAAAGGCTGACTCCCTTCGAGGGGGCGAAATTGGCCAGTCCCTAGACTTTCGAAACTACAGCAGTCATAGTTTCCAATTTTTCCGCCACCAGCCTCAAACATGGCCATTTTCACAGCCTCTGCATTTTCTGGCGGAACAAAAAAACAAATTTTGTAGAGCACGCTTTTTCCTTTTTAGAATTAATCAACCGCAATAAAACGGTTATTTTATACCTTCTTTCATTTTACTTTGTCTGGCCCTTAAGGCATAAATGATGACATGAAGAAAAAATTATCACTTATCTTCTCAATTTTAGGAGCTTTTTCCGTCTCTGCCCAAGAGTATCTCTTGGACAAAATCGAAGTAACCTCCCCCTGGGAGAAGGATATGCAAATCCAAATTCCAGAGGAAGAAATTCATCAAAAACTCGCCCTCGACCTCAAAGATTTGGTGCAAGATCAAGCCGGCATCGATTTTCAAGGTGGCCCGCGCGCCTCTGGGGAACAGCTGCTTATCCGCGGCCTAGATGATAAACGCATTCTCATTCTACAAGATGGCGCTCGCCAAAATTTTCGAACCCAGCACAGCAACGCCCAACTCTTTGATCCTGACCTCATAAAAAGTATTGAGATCAATAAAGGTCCACAGGCTTGCTACGCCAATGGAGCCTCTGGTGGGGCACTTAGACTAACAACCAAATCGGCCTTCGACTTGGTCAGGAATGAACACTCCTACTTTTTCTCCCCTAAATACAGCTACCAAAGCGCCAATGACCAAAATGCTTGGAGTGCCATGTCTGCCCTTAAAAAAGATAAATTGGGCATCCTCTTTAGCTACGGGCAGCGCCACGCCCATGATCTTGAACAAGCTGATGGCAATCGCTTACAAAGCTCCGCCTACGAAGACCACACCTACTTTCTCAGAGGCGATTATCAAAATCTCAAAATCAGTTATGAAAATTATTTGCAAGAAGCACTACGCCCCCTCAATCCCCAACTCGATCAGTACTGGGAAGAGGCTTTAGGGCAAACCGAACTTGAAAAGCACAACCTAGCCCTCAGCTATCGCTATGAACTTTTCAAAAATAAAGGAGAAGCCTCACTTTACCGCAACCAAACAGAAGAACGCGAAGAACGCCTCTCAGACAAGCGCAAAGACCAAAGGAAAATTACAACAACAGGTCTGCGCACCCAAAATAGCATCCCTTGGCGTAAGCACACAATTGATTATGGCCTAGAAATTTACGAAGACCAGGCTAAAGGAAGTCGCGATGGCAACAATCTTTCGAGCTTTCCCAATGGTTCTGCTTTCTATAGCTCACTCTATCTTGCCCCCCAAATAGAACTTTCAAGATACTGGCAAATCCAACCGGGTCTTAGCTTTCAAAGTTTCAATATCAAAGACTATGAAGATGAAAAACTTCTTAAGTCTTTAGGTATTAATTTTACTCCCCTCAATAGTCTAAAACTTGGTCTTCGTTATTCAGAAGGCCTAAACGCACCTCGCATCCAAAACCTCTACGTTTCAGGACTACATCATACTGATCCCATGGGCTGGTTTCCCGACAATTACTTTGTCCCCAATCCCGACCTTAAGGCGGAAGAAATTAAAAACTATGAATTGCAAATGAGCTATGAGCCGCCTCAATCCGTTGAAGGAGTTTATGGGAAATTAAATAGCAATGTCTATCTCACTGATTTTTCCAATATGATTTATCAAGAAATTGATTTAGATGCAGGAACAACTCAATTTACCAACCTTCCCAAAACGCAACTGATCGGTCATGAGTCAACAATAAATTTCTTTAACTCTTATTTTGATACGCAACTCTCTTTTGCGGCGGTTCGCGGAAAAAACAAGCAGACAAGAACCAATCTCGCTCAAATGCCCATGGACAAGTGGAGCTGGAAATTTTCCTTAAGTCCTTGGGGGGAACGCATCTTACTCACTTATGCTCTTGATATCTATCTTAAACAAGATCGCTTTGATGAAGCAGAATATGAAGATAATTCTTACTACCATACTCCCGGTTACTCTTTACACAGCATCTATCTTGCCGTAAAAAAACACCGTCACTGGGAATTGAATTTAAAAGTGCAAAACCTAGGCAACAAAGACTATGCGGCCCATGGCTCAGCAATCAAAGCTGCCGGACGCAATATCGCTTTAGGTCTTCGCTTATTCTTTTAAGGAGTGTTTCATGAAACTATTTTTGGCCCTATTACTTGTCTCTAATATTGCTTTTGCCCTACCCACTCCAGGAAATTATCGTTTCAAGAAAGCGGTTTGCCCTGAAGGTAAAGTTTTAGATCTTGGTTGGAAATTTATCGATATTGATATTTGGTTAAACGTCCTCAATGATAAAGAATGGAATCAAAAAGTGGTGGCCAGTAGTGTTCGCGGATTGGCTCCTTTCAAACTTCACTGCACCGTGAATCACAAAGGAAGCTTCCAAACTTATTCAACAGGTAAAATCATGGGCAATCAAAAACAACAAGCTTGTAAATGCCAAGAAAGCAAATGGAATGCTCGCTATTGTGTCGACAATACAATCCCTAATGGCCGTCATGGAGATACTATTATCAGCTATAAACAAAGTGGAAATACGCTAATGATTTCTTACGATGAAGGTGACCCTAATACTGATAAGAAATCATGTAAAGACGGAAAATCGGCAATCTATTATTACGTAAAATAGTAAGGACCAAAATAAGAAGCGTAAATTTAATTTGCGCTTCTTACCTTTCTGACGATAACAAAACTAATGTCATCTTCTTTTTTCCACTGCTCAGGCTTTTGCTCTTCACAAATAGTACAGAGTTCTTCAAATGATTTTTCAAAAACGCCTCCGCCCACTAGCTGTTTGAGTTCATCATGAGAAAGATTATCAAAAAGACCATCACTTCCTAATAATATAGTATGTCCCTTTTTCAGCTCCATTTTTGATGAAAGTTCCATGCGAAAAGCAGTTTCCCCTAGAAGATTGTCCACGATTGAACGATCGGAATCAAGTAGCGAATCACCTTGAGTGATCACCCCTGCTTCGATACTGTAACCGACCTGAGAATGCGGTATGTTACTGTAGACTTCATTGGAGTTCGCATTCCAGTAGACAATCTCCGAATCCCCCACACTACCAGTGCGCAGCACATCACCACTGATGGAGGCGACTACTGCCGTACTATAAGCTCCAGCCTTCAATCCAATAATGCGATCATTAATCTGTTCAAAAAAATTAGCAAAATGAAGATCGTGATGCTGACTGTTCTCTAAAATTGTTTCCCCCACGAGAAAAGCAGCTTCATCTCCTCGCGGATGCCCCCCTGCCCCATCGGCTACGCCAAAAATTAGTTTCTTGCTATCTGCATGCAGAAAAAGAGAATCCTCATTGCGTCGATTAGCATCTTTATTTTTCATGTAGAAATATCCAATGCGAAAATCCCCCCAGTCCACAACTTCTTTTTGAGGACCAGAGAGACCATGCAAAAAAACTTTCATCACTTGACTAGATGGCATCTGACCAATCCATATTCTCTAAATGAGCTCTGAGATGACTAATGGTTTTAAACTTCTGCAAGATAGCACCTCTTTTTAGTCCATTAATGATGTACTTTATAGATGGAGAAAGCTTGGCATAATGCTTGGCCCCACCTAAGATATCGTAAAAAATGCGAATTAATTTGATAATGTCTTCATCGCGATTATCTTTTTTAGAATCTCCCCAATGGTGGAAATCTAAGATTTTAATATCAAACTCCAAACCAAACTTTTGAATCATAATATTATCAACATGAAGATCACCGTGATACTCGCCATTGATATGAATTTCCTCGAGTCCACGCACCATTGAATAAAGTAAATGAATGGCCGGGAAAATGCCTAAGCGCCCGCCTTTTTGTTTTTTAACAAACTCTCCAAGAATCTCGCCTTCAATGAATTCACATGTCAAACAAGCAATTCTTTGATCTTTTAATTTAATAATTTCATGGGAGTAATAATTTATAACGATTGGACAATGCTTTAATTTCTCTAGCTTCAAAGCATAGCGCACACTCGTTTTAAATTCTTTATTGCGTGCGGGATAAAATAGTTTAATGGCCCGACTTTTTTTTGTTAGGATTTCAGAAACACGATAGACCTCTCCTTCCCATCCTGCCCCCAAAAGCTCATCAACCAAATAGCGATTACCAATCAGGGTATTCTTCGCCAGTTTAAATTTACAGGTTTCCACGTAACTTCCTAGTTTAAGTTAAAATATAAAAACAATTTATCCATCTTCTCCACTTGCTTCATCCAACTGCAGATCAGAGAGCTTATCTTGTAAACGTCGATTGCGAAAGTGCTCCTGATCGCCTTGATGCCCCGCTTTTCTGTTGTCGAGGTTTTTGATGGCCGTCTCACGTCCGTAAAGCACAAGTCTATCCCCGCCCTGAATAACAATATCACGCGAGGGAACGCCCCAAAACTCTCCATCTCTTTCAATTGATAAAACGAGAACACCTTCTGCCCAAAGTTTTAACTCTTTCAAATTTTTATTGCTCAACCAATCATCTTGTTCCACAAAAAGCTCTACAACCTGATACTCGCCAGATAATCTTAAAAGGCTTAAATAATCTCGAATCGCTAAATCAGTATATTTTTTCAAAAAATACTCAATACCTCTGGTCGACCAACGGTTAAACCAACGACTATTAGAGATTCGCCAAATAACCAGTAAGCTGGCGGCCAAGACGAGAAGGCGCGGGAGAATTTCACTTCCATCTTTTGAGAGAAAGGCCAAAATCAAAGTTGTCACCGAAGTCACAATACCTGCATTTCCAATAAGCATTAAAAACATGACAATTCTTCTGCGAATGGGGTGACTCACGATCTTTTCAGATTCATCAGTGGTGTATCCCACACCAGAAAGCGCCGAGCGTGCCTGAAACTTGGCGGTCTCTTCAGAAAGTCCCGTAGTCACCAAAGCAATGGTGGCAATCTTTGTTATAACCAAAGAAATAGTAATAATGACAATAAAGGAAACAATACCAATCAAGCTTATTCTCCCTGACTGCACGCTGTTCGTCTTGATATCAGATATTCTTTAGCTCTTTCTATACAGAATTACTCAGATATACAGCGCCCCAAGGCTACCTCCTGTAAGCCGCAAAGGACTTGAAATAACTTGATTTCTCCCCCAAAATACGTCATCATTTAGACTCTTAACCTACCAATTTAAAAGGGATTTTGAATGGAAGAGCAAAAGATTTCAGGGAAATCTAAGATTTCTCGTTTGGATTTCAAACTTTGGCGAGAGTACCTTCGCATCACACAAGAATTTTGGCTACCACGCGATTTACAAAACGTACCCCGCTTTATCACCCTCGTCTGTTTTCTTATGCTTTTTGCTGCATCAGTTCTCTTTATGTTTGTGGTAAGTACTGAAGAAATTATTTTCTTTATCTCGCCAGATACTGTTAATAGCTTGGCCCCCGGACTCAATGCTTGGGTTGGGGAGCTACTCCGCTCTTGGGTTGCCCCAGCTGCGACAGCAGGCTTTCTCATTCCTCTTATTATCTTTGCCGTTTATAGCAAAAAACTCAAAGGCTATTTTGTTCCTTGGTTTATCCTAGGCACTTTGCTCTTTCTTTCCTTAGCGGTGAGTGGGTTGAATGTCACCATCTCTTATGTGTCTCGCTTTTTCCAAACGGCATTGGCCAGCAAAGATGCTCCGACCTACTGGCGCTTTCTCTATGTCTATTTTGGCGTTTTTGTTGTAGGAACACCTCTGGTTGTAATCTACTCCTATATTCGCCAAAAGCTCGGTCTTTTTTGGCGAGATTGGATTACCACAAGCTTCATGGATCACTACCTTAAAAACCGCGCCTACTACGAATTAACCGCCAATAAAGTGGTGGATAATCCAGACCAACGTATGGCCGAAGACCTCAAACAATTTACGGTCACCAGTTTGTCCTTTCTACTCGTTATCTTGGGCTCAATCATTGACGTCATCGCCTTCTCCGGGATTCTCTGGTCTATTTCCAAACTTCTCTCCGGCGTACTTTTAGTTTATGCCATTGGCGGAACTGTTCTCACCATATTAATTGGAAAACGCCTGGTTGGCTTAAACTACAATCAATTGAGAAAAGAAGCTGACTTTCGTTATGGCCTCATCCATATCCGCGACAATGCCGAGTCCATTGCCTTCTATCAAGGTGAAGCAAAAGAAAAAGCACAGGTGGGCAAACGCTTTAAATCCGTGCTTAAAAACTTTAACTTCCTCATTGGTTGGCAGCGAAACTTAGATTTTTTCACAACCAGTTATCGCTACCTCATCATCGTAGTTCCTTCGGCCGTTGTTGCCCCTATGTTCTTTGATGGAAAGATCGAGTTCGGTGAAATCTCTCAAGCCTCTATGGCCTTTAGTACCGTACTTGCCTCCTTTTCTATTATCATTCACAACTTTGATGGCATTTCATCTTTTGCTGCAGGTATTAACCGTGTATCCACCTTCCGCGATACTTTAATGCATGCCTCAGGATCTAAGGCCGTTGTCGAGGATTTTGAAGAATTAGAACATCCCCATACTGATCGCAGCAAAATTGAACGTGTCGAAGAAAATCATTTTGAACTACACGATATAACTCTCCAAACTCCAGACTATAAGAGAACCTTAGTTGAAGATTTATCTATCAAGCTAGAAGATAAAGATAGTATCCTCATCGTCGGTCACTCAGGAGTCGGGAAAAGTTCTCTTCTTAGAGGAATTGCCGGTCTCTGGAATTCTGGAAAAGGGAAAATTACTCATCCTCAATTTAAAGATGTCATGTTCCTTCCCCAAAAACCTTATATGGTCTTAGGCTCTTTTAGAGATCAGATGCAATATCCATTGGGGATTGAAAGAACAGGAGCTGAGATTCTAGACGCCCTAAAGGCCGTCAATCTCGAAAGTGTTTATCACAAAATTCAAGCTGGCCTTCCTCAAGGTGAGTCCATTATGGATCTTGAACTCAATTGGGAAGATGTGCTTTCTCAAGGTGAACAGCAGCGCTTGGCCTTTGCCCGTCTTCTTTTGACCAAACCAAAGTTTGTGATCCTAGATGAAGCCACCTCAGCACTTGATGTGGATAATGAAAAACAACTCTACGCCAAACTTGCAAGTTGGGGCGTAAGCTATATCAGTGTTGGCCACCGCCCTACACTTAAAGACTACCATCAAAGAGTCCTTAAGGTTGAAGGAGAAGGAAAATGGTCAATCCATAAAGCCGCAGATTACGACTTTCACTCCTTCTAAAGGGAGTTAAAAAAGGGTCACTTTATGTGACCCTTTTTTTACAAAATATGTAAAAAATTTTTCCACAATATATAAATTGCACAATCTCAGTCTCCTAAATCATTTAAATCACGCACATTTGCCCCCTCTAAATTGGCATACCACTTGCAGAATATTTGATAATAAATAATTCAAATGAATTACGTTAAGGAGATTCACGATGAAAATTAAATTATTTTTGGCCCTTTCTATTTTGAGTACTTCTATATTTGCAGGGAATGGAAAATATACTTATACAAAGTATCTTTCTGCCTACACTAATAGCGCTCATCAGATGAGTTTACAAAAATTGCTAAAAAGCAGTGGCAATAAAGTTTCTCCAATGAGCTTCAAACTAAAAATCAATACAACAATATACCCTGAAATTGATCAAGAAGATGGAAAGTATTATGGAGCTATAAGTAAGAAATGTTACATAAGAACCTGGGATGAAATAAATCCCCATCATGGATTGGAAATCAATAAGACCCTACTTCTTGAGCCTTCAGATATTACAATCGAGAGCGGATATGACCTACTCAAAACGTTGAGATTTGATTCAGCTCATTCTCGTGAATTTATTATGAACTGGAATCCATTTGTTCGATTTCATGTTCAGGATCCTGATGGAGTCATCCAAAATATCTCATGTTACTTTGGTGAGATTCGTGATGAACTGAGTGACTCTATCAAGCTGGGTAGCACATTTTGGGATAGCTTTGAAGGAACAACTGTTACGAATGTTGAAGAAGGACAAAAAGAAGACATCATAGATAGTCCTTATACCATCAGAACTCATAATGGAGTAAAATTTAACTCTCAATTATACTGGAGCGAGCAAACTCAAAGAGACTTAGCAAATATTTTAGGCGAAAATGCAACCTTGCTAATTCGCTATCGCATTACAAATGAATAAAAAAAAAGCCCGCTCAAAATTGAGCGGGCTTTTTTTTAATCATTGATTGGTCCCTTGGGATTATTCAATTTATCGCGGTAGCGCTTTTGTGCACGCAGGACTGATGACACTGCAGCATCTTCGTCATCCCAACCTTCAACGCCGACTTTTTTCTTTTCAAGATCTTTATAAACAGTAAAGAAATGCTCAATCTCTTTTAAAAGATGAGGGTTGATTTCAGAAAGTTTGTAATAGTTATTCCACATGGGATCAGATATAGGGACGCAAACAATTTTATTATCAGGCCCTTTTTCATCATACATTTTAAAAACGCCAATGGGACGTATTTCAATAATACAACCAGGGAAAGTCGGTTCACTGACTAGAATCAAAGCATCAAGAGGGTCCCCATCTGATGCCAAAGTATCAGGAAAGAAACCATAATCACTAGGGTAATGCACAGAAGAAAAGAGCATACGGTCATAGCGTACCATATTTTTTTCTTTGTCATATTCATACTTGTTTCGACTCCCTTTGGGAATTTCCACAACCACATCTAGTGAAAAATTGTAGTTACTCATTTACATCTCCATTCAACAAAAAAGCCACCTCAAAAGAGATGGCCTTCTACTCTTTAATCTATTTCTTTTAATATATTATTTCTTAAGTTTCAATGTCTCACAACCTAGAAATTTATACTCCTGAATAGGCTCTTTGAATAATCCACAAAGCCCCTGCATATCAATTTCCATATTATCGCGGTCATTCTTCGAATCATGCATATAGGTCGCAGCTTTGGTAAAAGAAATGAGGGATCCCCCAACGGTCATTTCCCAGCCAGCTTCACTATTTGCCCATTTTCCGGGAGCCTCGCCTTCGAAAGTACAAGGGTTATGGGTATCATCGTATAGGGCCTTTTCAATATCGGAAGGAACCCCATAGACGACAGCATAGCATTTACTCACATATATCTTTTTAGGAGCCTCTGCCGAAGCAATTGAACGCCCTTGAGTCGCCTTATAAGCATAATTAACATCAATATGTTTGACAGTATTATGGTATGCGGCCAGACGCTTATTATATGCCCCCTCTGGAGTATCCATTTGAGCAGTCCATAAACTGAGACCAATCACCAGAGAAAAAACAGATAAAACAGAAAATAAAGTCCAAGAGCTCATAGGCTACCTCCAAAACAGTAAGACTTTCCTTAAGTCTCATCGGTCCCTCCTCGTAAAACTTTAGCTCTTTTAGCTAAAAAATATATTCTGTCTTCCGATAAGCTAACTAGTTGTATCCACAGAATTAGGAGTTGATTTGTTACTCTTTTACCATTTACTGATTCTACTCATTTTGAGCCTCGCCTCTCCGCTACTCGCTCAAAATTATCTCCCTGAGATGGCCCCCACGGCCGCCGCAGATAATACTCGTGTTTATATTCCCTCAATAGACAAGATACAAATGACAGAACCTATTAAACTAGAAAAAATGGAGTATACTTCAAAAGTTTATGAAACAGAGCAGGATTTCCAATATATAAGCTGCCCTTCCGATCAGTATCGCATTTTTGCAGAATCAAAATTTGTTGAAAGCTGGACCAAAAATTTTAAACCTGTCTGGGAATACAATGAAAGTTTAAAAAGTACCGATGCAGTTATTTCCTATATGAATTGCTATAAGAGCAAAACTGATACTAACTCTACGCAATTTGCCAATCTTCTTAAAATGTCAGAGCTTGTCGCACAAACATATGGCATACCTCAAACCATGCTTCTTTGCATGATGTATATCGAGAGTAAACTAAATCCGAATCCCCCATTTAATCCTTCAACGGCAAAAGGCATTGCTCAAATAACAGATGGCACTCTTTCATTTATTAATGGCCTCAAAAGAAAACCTAAAAATTTTGGAAGCTGTTTGAACTCTAAAAAATTCCCAAATAAGGAAGAGCTCATTAATGATGAGAAACCCTGCATATCTCAAGAATGTCTTTACTGCCGAACCCTCTATGAAAGAGAGCTCTATGCCCAAAAGTGGGAGGAGCTACAGAAAAAAGCCGCTAAAGACCAAATCCCTGGCGGACTTCCCGCAACGATAGATCGCACAAATCCTCTTCAATCTGTCGCGGCCATGGGAATGCTACTGCATTACATGTTTAATGAAACCGATCGAACCTTGAACAAAAGCACAGATGGCGAATGGAAAAAATCAATTACTCAAGACATTACTCCCCTCACACAACTTGTAGCATCCTCTTATAATATGGGCCAAGGTAGAGCATCTTCCCTATTCTTACAGGCCATTAAAGTAAACGGGAAGTCTCAAGACATAAGTGAACTAGTCAATTATGTTGCCCGAAAAACAGATAATGGGAATTACCATAAAAAATTCACCGACTGCGCAACGAGTGGCTGTTATAAGACGGTCATTGAAGGCGAAAAACCTCACCAAAAAATTTGTGAAGAGAAAAATGGTGCGAGCAAAAATGTAGCAAAAGGGAAACACTGTTATGAAAAGTAAATATGCATGGATTCTGCTCTCTTTTTTGCTCACCTTGTCGGCAGCTGCTCAATGCCCAAATCTCAAAGTGCAGCTAGAAGCAGAAATTCAACTCGCCGGTCATTTGAAAAAGCTCAGTCCAGAGCAAATCATTGAGCAGCTAGAGCAAGATCAAGCTGAAGGACGACAGCTAAAGGTCTATCTACCTTATCTCTTTGCCGATCGCTATCCTCTAGGAAATCAATATCTCATCTGCTGGAGTATGCTCAAAGGAGCTCTGGAAGGAGAGGAAAAAGATTTTCAGGAAGAAGCAAAAGCTTGGAAGCAATGTCTTGCTGGTTTGGATGAGGGCAAACTAAAGTCGGCCCTCCCCGCCTGTTTTCGTTAGCCCTTTTGTAAAGAGCGCCAAAGAGAAAATTCTTTATCTAAAAGAGAACTCTTTTTTTGTGCTAATAGCTTTTCAAAGACGTCTTGAAATTCGCTTTGAAATTTAGTACTGGCACTTTGAATGGCCGCTGCCACCACAAGAGAACTGACATCATGATCAAAGACATTGGATGCAACGAAGTGATACAAGTGGCGCACACTCTCTCCGTCGGTTGCCGCATGTATCTTCCATTCCAATACAGAAAGAGCCAATTCCCAATGCTCTAGCTGAAGGGCCAAAAATAACTTCAAATCCCCCAAGCGTGGTTCATCATCTCCTGCCAGCTCCAACAAGCGGCTTAAAGGAGTGGCGTCATCTTGCTCCGATGTAACAAGCAATTCAAGTAGTTCTTGTTTTTCAGACTTCTTCATTTTGAGGCTTTGCTCAATCATTGTTTGCACGGCCAATAATCCTTGGGCATCAAGGTATGGCAGGCAATCCATCCCATAAATTTCAGATAATCCAGGGATAACAATACGGCAGGCAGAAACGCCCAAGGGCGAATATTCTTTTTCAAAAATACGAAAGCCTTGTTCCTCAATCAGATCACAGAGAAATTCATATTCTTCCTCTCGACTTCCCTCTAGATGGCAAGGCGAAAATTCAAACTCAGAGTGGTTTTCAAAGAGGCTCCAAGGAATTTGCCCACTAGAGTCAACAAAGTGATGCTCCCAGTTTTCTTCGGAGCAAAGGCGGTTTTCATCCCAAGTGGGAGCTTGAAACTCATGAAAATTTTCTATTTTTCGCCCTTGCACTAATTCCGTCAAAGTTCTCTCCAGGGCCAAATCTAAAGAAGGATGTGCCCCAAAAGAAACAAAAGCAGAACTACAGGCTTTATTCAAAATCGCCACGGCGACCACAGGAAAAAGTCCTCCAAGGGAAGCATCTAAAACCCGAACTTCAAAGCCTCCCCTTTGTAACTCTTCAATTGCAGTCCATGCCTCTTGGCGTGTGCGCAAGATTTCCTCACTAAAGGCAGGTAACCTTAATGACTCTTCAATAACTTTGCGTTTAACATAGCGTTCGACAATTTCAGAAAGGGCCTGAACTTTTGCTTCCAGCAAGGTATTCCCTGCACTCATGCCATTACTCAAATAGAGTTGGTTCAAAAAACTAACTGGAATATAAGATGTATTTTGAGAATTTCGCTCCTTAAAAGGAAGCGCAAGATATTCACCACTTTTGCTGTCGAGTAAAGAATCAAAACCAAGATCCTCTACTCCTAAAAATTCTTCCGGAATTTTTGCCGCAAAATTATCCTCAGTAAGGGCCAATTCATTTACTTCATAAAAGAACTGCTCTTTCTTTGTTTTAAAATCAGAAAAATAAAAACCAGTACTCCAACGCTCAATGAACTCACCTAAGGCTGAAGCATAAGCACTTTCAGGGCTCGTTCCTTTTCCATTAGAATAGAATGCTGGAATATTTTCATGCACTAGATGACAAGAGTGATGGTGATTCAAAGACTCCATCTGAGAGGAGACTTTCACGGCAATGCCATTATTTTTAAGTACTGCTTCAAATCGTTTAATGGTTTCTCCCAAAGGAGAATCTTTTCCTGCTAAATTTTGAGAATTCATAACTACAATCCTACCAACTCAAGACCATAAGAATAATAAACAACTCCTTCATAACTGACTTGAGGGGAAAAATCTAGCATCTGTGATTGAAAAAGATTATTTAGTCCCTCTTCCATATCTAAAAGCTGATCCATCGTCTGCAGGGAGCGCCCCATAAAGCGATCCTCAGTGGAAAGTAAGGCATAGATTTCGAGTTTTTTATCAGTCGTTTTGAGATAAGCAAGGCGTTGAACGAGCCTCTGAAATACCAGCTTCGCAGATGCGCCAAATTGCACAGGCACATAAGAATGAAGATAAATCTGATCAACCTCTTGCGCCAGAGCAC
Source organism: Bacteriovoracaceae bacterium (assembly GCA_003245675.1). Classification (GTDB taxonomy): domain Bacteria; phylum Bdellovibrionota; class Bacteriovoracia; order Bacteriovoracales; family Bacteriovoracaceae; genus SZUA-425. The sequence goes on from QKCN01000113.1 coordinate 15,892, forward strand.
TTAGTTCTGCACTGCTTGGGTAACCAAGATAGACTGATGTTTTAATTTTATAATCAAGAGCAAGCTCTTTCATTTTTTTTACAATAGCTAGGACTTCTGAAAATTTGCGATCTCTTTGATTCCAAAACTCTCTTTCTAGGCAAATACCATCAACCTGTACTGACTCAGCACTTAAAAGCTCTAGAATCTTTCGGAAAAAATGGGAATGATCTCCCACGATGTAAACTTTCTGTCCGCCATCTTTTTGTAAATGACTAATGAAGCGGGCCAAGTCCCCGATGCGATTCCAAAATAAATGGGTCTCATAAAGATTGAGTTGCTTGACTTGTTTCTCTTTTAGAAAACTCATGAGCTTGGCCTCTTTTTGAGCATCGCCCACGATCTGTGAAGTTCCACTTAAATAGAAAGTACGGGCCCATAAGGTTCCCATAAATAGAAAAGACAAAAAGAAGTATAAAAGAAACTTTCTCATAAAGAGCAAAGAAAGCAAAAATGGTGCCAAAATCACCCAAAAAAATGGACCTATTTTCATATAGTTATCAGACAGGACTGCAACGAAACTGTCGCAATTTTTTACATCTGATTCATTAACCAGCGACGAGTGTGCTGAAGAATCCCGTCATTATAAGGGTCAAATTCTAAATAGGATTCAAAACGTCCCGTCTGTGGAAAAGCAATAGAAGAGTGAACTGCCAAATTCAATTCATCTTGTCCTGTTACCTCTTCTAAAAATTTCCCCTTAAGTTTAACGGTTGTTCCCTTCAATAGATAATGATCTCCTTCCACATGAATACCAAATTCTTCAATCTTCTTGATATGGTACTGGACCTTGATCGTACAAGCTCCAAGTCTATCTGAGACATCAAAAAGTGGGCAGGCCCTTAATTCGTTGAGGCTAGGCAGTTTGATAAAGTGACGAAGTTTTTCGGCCAAAAGAAGTTCATCTAATGGTTTTACCAAATATTCATTTGCGCCAAGCTCCAGCGCCGCGGCCACATCGCGGTTACTGGCCCTGCGAGAAAGGACGATGAGGGGAAGCTTTGGTCCCTTCACTTTGCGAATCGTTTGTATAATCGCAAAACCAGCTCCACTTAGCTGTGCCCCGAGATTGAGATCGACAATGCAAAGAGAGGGGTCACCTGTTTTAACTTTGTGAAAGAAGTCCTTTGGGCTCGTTGTCGTTTGCACAAAAAGTCCCAACGCCTCTAATCTTTTTTTTAATAAAACGTTAAACTCTTCATCATCATCGATAGTCAAAATGTAAGGTCTACTTAGCGTAGGCTTATTTTCTTCCATTACGCTCACTTTTTATCGTTATAGCTATTGAACTTGCGAATTTTTGCACTCACACGATCAGAAATCCCCACAAAGAGAATCTCGGAACGAAAAAGTTTATTGTCTGAATACAAACTTCCGCCTGTTGTTTTAAAGTGGAGATCACTCCCCCCTAGCTTATCAATCAGTTCCGCTTTTAGCTTAACACCCTTCTCTGCCTGGAGCTTCGCAGGGACTTCAATGATACAAGAAACTTCACTCAGCTTTTTAATATGTCCAGGAAAACTAATTTCAATATCCGCTTCGTGTACATCAGGATTCACCTCAAAGACAGGTAGAACCGTCTCTTTCAAAAATTTCTTAAACTTTTGTAGCAAGACTGCACTTTTGATAGGCTTAGTGATGTAATCATCTGCGCCTTTCATCATCGCTTTAAGAACTGTTGCCCGCTGAGTATCACCCGAAATGATAATAACCGGAATCTGAGAGAGACGTTTTACTTGCACTCTCTTATCCAAAAAACTCAAACCATTTTGCCCACCAAGATAAACATCCAGCAAAATAAGATGAGGAGCTTCCTGTTCAATTAGCTCTTCTCCACGATCTAAGGTCTCTGCCGTTAGGGCGCGAAAGCCTCCTCCTTCAACAATTTTGCGGAGAAGTATAAGCATCTCTACGTCATCATCGATGATGAGAATAGTCTTAGTCGACATACTCCACCTGGACAACAGCAAGGTACTGATCAACTTGATCAATGAGTTGATTCACCTTGGAAAAGTCGTCACTTGCCAGCTTGGCTTCATCCTCAATATTTTTTCCAATATTTCCTAAAACGGGAAAGCCATAGCTTCCGCCATTTCCAGCTAGTTTATGCCCTATAACTTGAATTTCATCCCACTTCTTCTGTGAAACCAAATCCCTTAAATGGACAACCTCTTTTTTTCGGTTTTCAAGATAAGTTTCAACCAGCTCTTTCATATCGCTTTCGATTTGAACAAGTTCACTGCTCATTGGGTCCTCCTTTTATCGACACCATATTCTAGCCCATAAAAAAGGAAATATCGGGGTTTATTTTCGTTAACGGAAAAAAATGCCATGAAAATGAGAAAGGATAAAGACTAGAGACTGAATGCTAAAAGCTCATCTGCATCTTTGATATCAAGAACAATATTTACGGACTGGCTGCAGCGCATAAAGTCGCCATCGATTTCACAGGTATACTCACCGTGCTTAACTTCGATGCGCTCAATATATTGCGCAAAAGCGAGAATAAGGGCCCCAAGCTCCCCTCCCATAATATTGGAAAGCTGATCAAGAATGGAATTAACGGAATCACCTGCAAGTGAAATATTGTTGACCTTGAAGCGTCCCATGAATTGAAATCCATCGACTTGGGCCGGAAGGAGTTGAGATTTTCCCTTGCAGCTATCGATCAGTTCAATATTCTTAAAATCTTCTGAGACAATGAGCTGCAAATGATTTTCTAATTTCTGATACTCTTCAATATAGGAATCTAATTCGGCCCGAATCTCTTCATCGTCGAATTCAATTAACTCCTCTTCCTGATCTCCTTCGGCATTAAAGCGCATGGAAAGATCCAATTTTTCTAAATCAGAAAAAAGTCCATCGAAAACATATTTTGTCTTATTTTTTTGCTCAAAATAATCGACTTGTACGCCTTTTATAACGAACTGACCTGACCGGGCCCAAGTCCAGGAAGAGAATATGAAAAGAATAAGCAAAAGGCTAAATTTCATAATTGGCCAAGCTCCATAAAAAAACTTATGTCTGTTTTAACACACAGCAACATTTAAGCCAAATAGAATGAAATGGTGAGTAAAAACTACACTGGACTAAGTCGCTGATTTTAAATGGGTTTGATTTACTTGATGTCTTTTAAGGGAAATTTTATGACAAAGGTTGTGCCTTTTTCATAGCGCGATTTAAAACTAATATCCCCCAGCATAGAGGTCACAAGATTTTTGACAATATCGAGTCCAATTCCTGTTCCTTGTCCAGGTCTTTTGGTTGTAAAAAATTTGGTGAAAATTTTGCTCTGATCTTCTTTTTTTATCCCTTGCCCACTGTCGGATAGCTCAATAAAGGCGCGGTTGTTGCGGTGGTAAGTTTTCACCGATATTTTCTTTTCCTCTCTCCCTTCCACTGCATATTTGGCATTAGAAAGCAGGTTCATAAGAACTTGTTGAATTTGTCCAATATTTCCCAAAATAGTCAGCTGTCCATCAAAGAGTTGGGTATCAATCGTAATCCCCTCTTTCTCATACAAAAACGAAATGAGATTAATGGCCCCCATAACAGCATCATTAAGGTCAAGCTCCATCAATCCAATTCCATCTTTACGCGCATAGTTCTTCAGCCCAATCACCATTTCTTTAATGCGCTCTGCTGACAACTGAATCTTCTCACAACTACTCAGAAGTTTTTCCCTATCCAAAGATTTTTCTGAATTTAGGTTTTTGATAACAAGATTCAAATAGCCATTAATCACAGTTAAAGGATTGTTGATCTCATGGGCAACTCCTGCAGTAAAGACTCCAATGGTTGCCAATTTTTCGGTTTGAAGTAAATCCTGATGAGCCTCATGTAGCTCACGATACTTTTTTTGAATTTCTAAATACTGCTCAATAAGAATTTCATTATGACGACGCAAGCGGCGATCAAAGGTCAAAGTAATATCGAGTATGGCTTCCGAGGTGTTTTTAATACAAGAATCAAAAAGAGCCTGATCCATCTCTAAAAGAGTGCAGTCTTCAATACAAGTAATAGTCGCATCTCTTTCTCGCCCAGCGAGTAAAGACATTTCTCCAAAGTAATCACCTTGATCCAAAATGGCCAATTGAATAGAACATTTAGAGACAAAAACACTTCCCTTGAGAATAAAAAACATGGAAGCATCACGCTGCCCCTCGATGCATACTTCATGCCCTTCCTCAAAAGTACGATACTTCAGGCTTTCCAAAAGCTCTGCTTTTGCATCTTCGGAAAGACTTGCAAATAAAGAAAAATGATCTAAATCTTTAGCTGATGCCTTATTATTCACCCATCACTCCACAACTAGATGAGACTCGCAGGTTGCCCAGTTGCTCGTAGCACACTCATCCATAATTCACTTTCCAAGGAAATTACATTGCGTGCGCTCACGGCCAATTGAATAGGCACATGAGTAAAAGTTCCACGCCAGCGCCCCAAGATCAGCCCCGTCTTGCCCCTCATCGCAGCATCTGCGGCATAATACCCCAAAGAACCTGTAAAAACAGAATCCGTAGGATAAGCAGGTGCGGAACGAATCATATAACTTGGATCAATGTACTTTATGTCTACAGACTGTCCTAATTTTTTAAAATGTTGAGTGATGCTCTCTTTTAAAAACAACCCAATATCTTTTAGCTTCATATTACCAGAAGCATCTCGCTCTTCCGTACCATCATTGAGCAAGTCTTGTCCTGCCCCTTCGGCCACGAC
>QKCN01000122.1 GCA_003245675.1 Bacteriovoracaceae bacterium
GCTTGCAAATTATTCCAGGCATCTTCAATTTCAGAGGCTGAAAAATTAAAACGCAAATTAATATTTTCCAAATCTTTAAAATGAAAAGGGATTCCCATTTTCTCCAGCAAGGAGAGATTGTACTCTGATTCATGCATCTCAACGAGAGACCGACGCTGTCTCTCTCCTTGATTTAACCACAAAAAGCTTGGCCATTTTGTCTTCAAACCTCCCCGAAAGGACACACGATGCAAAAAAGCAACGAAAGATGGAAGATGACTTCCTCCAACATGAAAATAGTAGTTGTATGAACGTTGCCTAAAAAGTTTGTGGAGAAAAGAAAGCTGCTGAAAGCGTCCACTCTTTTTAGGAAAGACATGCGCCTGAACAATATGATCAAGCCCTTTAAATAGATCGTAAGAGATCGGTGCTACTAAAAAATCAATTTCGGCATCAGGAAACTTCTGCTTGATTTGATAAATCATGGGCATGGTGAGAATCGTGTCACCAATAGCGTCTGTTCTATTAATTAATATGCGCATAGCGGGCCCGTGCCTCTTTACAAATTACCCCAACTACTTCGTCAATATTTAGAGCAGAAGTATCAACCGCAACTGCATCATCTGCTTTTTTTAGAGGTGCTGTATCGCGGGAGCTGTCTCGATCATCTCTTTCTTTAATATCTTGCAGAATACTACCATAATCAGCGAGGTCATCTCCTCTCGCCTTAAGTTCCGCGACTCGTCGCTCGGCCCTAACTTCTGGAGATGCCGTCAAAAAGATTTTGCAAAAAGCTTCTGGGAATACGACTGTCCCAATATCTCGCCCTTCCATAACTGCCATTTTTTCTTGCACAAGGCTGCGTTGGAAATCCAATAAGAATGTTCTAACAAGAGGGAGCTTGGAGACTCGAGAAGCAAGATCAGAAACATGATGCTCGCGAATTTCTTGGCTCCAATCTTCACCATTAACGACCACGAGACGCTTTGGATCAGGTGCATATTCAAAGCAAGACTCTAATCTGGCCAAACCTTGTTTTAATAAATCATTTTCAACAAATTCAATATTTTCTTTATGGAAGAACAGCCCGACAATGCGAAACATTGCACCCGTATCAATATAAACGGCTTGCATTTGCGCCGCCACCATCTTTGCAACAGTCGACTTACCTGCTCCGCTAGGCCCATCAATGGCAATTACTTTTTGCATCTATTTATACCCTCACCTTACAATCTTTTAGTTCTTTTTCTCCCGCAAAATCACGAACAAGCCCTTCTTCTGCTTCAACTTCAACTTTACCGGCAAACGAGATGTCATTAAATTTGACCTTCCCCTGAATTTTAAGATTATCTAGTTCTTTCATCTGGCAACCAGCAAAAGCTTCCAAAGTGTTCAAAACATCGCTATAGAAGGAGTCCTGCAAAGTCACTTGCGGCAAGCACTCAGGGCGTTGATTAACGAGACGATAGGTTTCCCAATCCAATTTAAATCGATCTGAAAAAAACTGAATAAAAAAGTCAAAAGCCGTTTTGATTGGAGAGAAGAAACGAGTCCGATCTTCAGGTCCAACATTTAAAATATGAACCAGTGGAGCACCAAAATTCTTTCTCCAAAAATGATCCAAGTTTAAAAAGACAGATCCCATTGCTCCCTCGAGCTGCGTATAAGTGCGCTGCTTTCCATCTGAATCTTTTTGTTTTTTATGATTTAAAATCAAATCAGGAGCAATAACTTGCAAAAAGCTTTCTTCTCCGATATCAGCAACCGCTTTTTTAATTTTAGGGATAAGAACATTGTAATTAATCAAGACCATATTCGTGTTAAAGAAGGCTTCTCGATCACCTTCTCGTAATCCCAATTCCTCAAAAAACTTTCCTTGTCCCGCAGTCTCAGCTTGTGCTTTTTCCACTAATGCAACATAAGGTGAAGAACTCTTCGGAACCACAATACCGACTTGGCCTCCCTTTAAGTCCAAACCAGTTTTGGTGGTAGTAACCATTGCGATCGGAATTTCCTTTTCAACCATCCAGTTGACCATCAAAGCATCTGGTGAAGAGCTAAGATCTTCTCCGTTGCCGATCGAAGAAATAAGAACTTCTCCAGCCTTAACATGGGGACGTAATTCGTCTTTGTAGGCAGCACGTAAAGCATCGACTCCAAAAAGAGCATGTCCTCCTGGCGCGATGCGATTGAAAGAGACTTGAGTTTGATCATCAATAGTTGGAATTTTTGCTTGTAATGTTTTGCCATAGTGAACCAACTTGGGGTTTTGAGCAGCAAAGTACTCAGCATAAGTTTGCCCATCTAGGTTGTAAGCTTTTTTGTTCCAAATATTATCAATTCCATCTTCCGTTTCACGGCTGACAATATCATGTAAAATAATGCTGCTATATTCATTTCTTTTTTGATCAGAAATGGCCTGCAGCAATTGTAACTCCGCAATAGACAACTGCTCTCCTGTCGGCGCTTGCACAAATAAATCTGTTCCTTTGGCGCCCATTTCAATAGAACTTGCATCGACCTTATTGAGTTTTGCTAAATACTGAGTGCGATCCATGGAAGTCCCAGTTCCAGCCTGCATCTTTTTGATCCACAAACAAGCCTTCTTTGCCGCATTTGTTCTGCCATCGCTTTTTAAGCGATCGTAATGAATGGCAGGAAGCTCTTTCATAATTTCTTTGGGTGCAATGGCCGTTGGGAAAACTTCAATATCCCCTTCTTGCAAATGGCGTGATGCCTCTGCAATAACCAATTTCGCCCCATGTTTTGCCGGAGACTTAAACTTTTTATAGAGAGTAATAAAGTAGCTAAAATTAAGTTCATCGAGTTGCAAAGCTTCTAATAGTTCTTTTTTAAGAGAGGATTTTTCCTTCATATCTGTAATAGACAAAAAGCGATCCAACAATTCCCTAAACTGCATAACATACTTCCTTTTATGAAAACAAGAACTCTCTAACATGTTCAAATTCTTCCTTAAACTCGAGCTTTGCAAACAAGTCTTCGGAATGAAAAAACAAAATCACAGGATTAATCAAAGCAATAAGAGGATTCAGCTCATTATCCAATAGTCCTTTACTATGTACTTGCTTTGACCACTGAGGATAAAACTCAAACATATCTGTACCAAGACAAGCTTGATCTTCAATAATTAAGGACAAAGAAAGCACTTCCTTAAAACTCATATCCTGTAAGCGATCTTGAAAGCGAGCAAACAGCTCTCGCTCTCTTATAATATCAAAATGGGGATATGCTTTTAACTTCAGTTCCTCGCTTTTATTTTTGGCACTTGCAATCTCTCGCACAAGCAAACGACGCTTTTCCAAAAGCAAAAAATAATCCAAGTAGATGGAGTCCATCTTTTTACGCAAAGGTACTAAATCACTCATAATTTCTCCTGGAAAAAGCATAACACTTCACTTTTAAAGGTGCGAGAATCTTTTTTTTTAGCAACGCACAAAATGGCGCGGCGCTCAGAAAAAGAATCTCGCACCTTTGCCATTTTTGACTTAGAATTGATTGAAAATACGATATTAGCAGTTTACGGAGAAACTATGACAGTCGAAAGCTTTAATCATCTCAAAGATGAGTCCTCTCTTTACCTCAAGCAACATGCAGAAAACCCCATCCATTGGTGGGCCTTTGGACCAGAAGCCATTCAGAAGGCTAAAGACTCCGATATGCCTATTTTTATGTCCATCGGGTATTCTAGCTGCCATTGGTGCCATGTGATGGAAGAAGAAGCTTTTGATGATGTCGCAATTGCAAAATTACTCAATGAAAACTTCATCTGCATCAAAGTTGATCGCGAGGAATTCCCTGATATTGACCAGTATTACCAAAAAGCTGCTTTTGTTTTTAATCAGGGCGGAGGTTGGCCACTTAATCTTTTCCTTCTTCCCGATATGCGCCCCTTTTTCGTGGGAACCTATTTTCCACTAGAAGCGACAGACCGTCTGCCATCCTTCAAAGAAGTGGTTGTTGAGCTTAGTTCCTCTTTCAAAAATGAAAGACCAAAACTAGAAGATAACGCCCAAAAGGCTCAAGAGGCTATTGCGACACCACGCAATATCCAAGAAAAAATCGAATTTAAAGGACATTTTCCTCCACCATCGGCGGTGCTCCGCGCACTTAAGGAGCTCCAAGACAATGAAAATGGCGGTTATGGACCGGCACCAAAGTTCCCCAATTTTCCCTTTCTCGAATGGGCCGTTGAGCAGATTGCTGAAAATGTCGTCGCCCCAGAGTTTGCCGATCACATCATCAAAACAATAGACAAAATCTGTTTTGGTGGAATTATGGATCAAATCAAAGGTGGTATTCATCGCTATACCACTGATGAAAAATGGATGATCCCCCATTTTGAAAAAATGCTTTACGATCAAGCGGCCCTTTTAAAAGTGCTCTCAAAATTATCGCTCATCTACCCGTCCCCAATGGTCTATGACAGTATTATTCACTGCTTGGATTATCTTGAAACAGAGATGTTAGGAGAAGATGGCCACTACTTCTTTTCTGGACAAGATGCCGATTCAGAAGGAGAAGAAGGTCTTTACTTTACCTTTACCGAAGAAGAATTTGATGAAGCTCTTAAAAGCTTTATCGATCAAACTCTATACCAAAAAAGAGATATGATCAAAAAATGGTTTGGCATCAGCAAGGCTGGAAATTTTAAAAGAGGACTCTCTGTTATCAGTCTGGATGAGGCTGTGAAAAAAGAACTCTTCACGCCAGAAAACTGGGAACTAGTGCGCAAAACACGCCAAGCTCTACTCACGGCCCGCAAAGAAAGAATTCCCCCCACAACCGACAATAAGGGTGTCGCTTCTTGGAACTTTCAACTTATTTCGGCCCTCTGTGATGTCGTGCAATTTACCAAAATTGATGTCATCCGCAATATGGCATCTAAACTCATTCACGATTCGCTCAAGCATATTCACGAAACTTTTATTGAACAAAAAGAAAAGACACAAGCGCAGATTCACCACTGCACCACTCGCAAAGATATCTATCCATTATTGGAAGACTATGTTGCCTTTACAGATGCTCAAATGCGCATTTATGAAATCACTGGTGCTAAAATCTTTAAAGATAACGCAATGGATGCTCTTAAATTTATTATGAGAGAATTTAGACGCGAAGATCGTTTTATCACTCGCGCCATAAGTTATGCTTCCAATGCACCTTATGAAAATCTTGAAATGGAGCTATTTGACCAAAGTTTTCGCTCTCCTGCGGCAACTCTCATTGCCATTTTAAGACGTGGAGCTTTAATGTTTGAAGAAGTCGGCATTGAACTTTTAGATCAGTGTAAAGACTTCATTGAATATGCAACACAATGTGCTCTTCAAAATCCACTGGGGCATGGAGAGCTTTTGCGGGCCTTAACCTATCCTGAAAATATTTATCGCAAGGTTCAAGTGCCACGCTCTTGGCTACAAAAAGCGGAATTTATGGCATTCATTCCTCACTATTCACCGCGCTTCGTACTCGACTATCACGATCTCGAAGACGACTCTTGGCAAATTTGCACCTTTAATAGCTGTGAGTTCCAAGGCAAAAGCTTTGACGAATTTAAGTCCGTTTTTGAAAGTGATGAAGGCGATAGTATAGAAGAGAAATAAAATAAAATAAATAGATAAAAAAAAATGGAAGCCATTAGGCTTCCCTTTTTTTTTATCTATTTAAATAGTTTTGCGTAGCGC
>QKCN01000077.1 GCA_003245675.1 Bacteriovoracaceae bacterium
CGCATTACTAAGGGTGATGAGCTTTATATGTTTAATTATCTTTATCATTTTATTGATATGTATTTTGTAAGTGTGGGGGCGAGCATTACTTTTTTGACTGGTCTGATTTACTCAGTCTTTACTCCTTGGGGATTTTTTAAGCATGGCTGGCTAGTTTACAAGTGGATTGTTACAGTTTTTATCATTGTGATTGGAACTTTTTATCTTGGACCTATGGTCTCAAAAATGTTGCAGATTGCGGATGTCGATAGAATTTCGGCCCTACAGAATTCGTATTATTTGCATGGCGAAAGAATTGGACTTATTGCTGCCATTATTAATTCCGTATTACTTCTTGTTGCCATCGTTGTATCAGTGTACAAACCTTGGAAAAATTGGAAAGTTAAAAAGAAATAGTGTAACAAATAACATCGATTGGACTGCTTTTTCAAAGAGGATTTTTATGCTCGAATTTATGCAAAATTTTGGACCGGTCACCCAAGCTCTTATTGCCACCTTATTCACTTGGGGAATGACAGCCTTAGGTGCGGCTATTGTTATATTTACAAAGGATATTAATCATAAGCTTTTAGATTCAATGTTGGGTTTTGCTGCAGGTGTGATGATTGCAGCCAGCTTTTGGTCTCTTCTGGCTCCAGGAATTGAAATGGCGGAGAATTTAGGGCATATCCCTTGGCTGACGGCCGTGATTGGTTTTCTTGGCGGAGGGGTTTTTATGAGACTCGTTGACAAATTTTTGCCACATCTTCATCCCGGTCTTTCCAATGAAAATAAAGAGGGTATTAAGACTTCTTGGCAAAGAAGTACTTTGTTGGTGCTTGCCATTACTTTGCACAACATTCCTGAGGGGCTTGCCGTTGGGGTTGCCTTTGGCGCCGTTGCTGCTCATTTGCCTTCGGCGACTTTAGGTGGTGCTATTGCTTTGGCCATTGGTATAGGTATTCAAAACTTTCCTGAAGGCTCAGCCGTTTCAATGCCCTTGCGTCGTGAAGGAATGTCTAAGTGGAAAAGCTTTGTCTATGGTCAAGCTTCAGGTTTAGTCGAACCGATAGCGGGAGTTTTTGGTGCATTTTTTGTAATACATATGCAGCATATTTTACCTTACGCTCTTTGTTTTGCTGCAGGTGCGATGATTTTTGTTGTGGTCGAAGAGCTTATCCCTGAATCTCAAAGTAATCCCAAAAATATCGATGTGGTGACAATGGCCACAATGGTGGGTTTTGCAGTGATGATGATTCTGGATGTGGCTTTAGGATAAATGATGGAAAAGAAATTAAACGTATTTGAAAAGTACCTCAGTTTATGGGTCTTCCTATGTATTGTGATCGGTGTAATCTTAGGAAAAATTGCACCATCCTTTGCGCAGAGTTTGGATGAAATGTCCATTTATCAAGTTTCTATACCAATTGCAGTGTGCTTATTTTTTATGATGTACCCTATTATGGTGAAAATTGATTTTGCGGAAGTTGTAAAAGCAGGGAAAGCACCTAAGCCAGTAATTTTAACCTTAGTGGTTAATTGGGGAATAAAGCCATTTACAATGTATGCAATTGCAACTTTCTTTTTGGGATATCTGTTTAAAGATCTTCTCCCGGGAGTGGAAATTATTAAGGATGGTTCAGAGGTCGAGTTGTGGAGGAGCTATATTTCTGGTTGTATTTTATTGGGAATTGCTCCATGCACCGCAATGGTATTAATGTGGGGATACTTAGCAAAGGGAAATGATGGTCTTACCTTGGTCATGGTTGCGATTAACTCTTTAACAATGTTAGTCCTCTATGGTGCACTCGGGGGATTTCTTTTAGGGATAAATGCGATGCCAATTCCATGGCAGACAATTCTTTTATCGGTTGCTGTATATGTGGCACTTCCTCTTGTTGCGGGCTATTTCTCTCGTAAGTTGATAATTGCACGTAAGGGACCTGAATGGTTTCGGACGAAGTTTTTAGGGTTTTTAACTCCCATTAGTATCTCGGCACTTTTGACAACACTAGTACTTCTTTTTTCGTTTAAGGGCGATGTTATTTTAAGTAATCCATTGACCATTTTGTGGATATCAATTCCTCTTTTCATACAGACTGTTTTTATATTCGGGATTACGTATTTTCTTGCTAAAAAATGGAATTTTTCTTATGAAAATGCAGCACCTTCGGCCATGATCGGAGCCTCTAACCATTTTGAAGTGGCTATTGCTACTTCTGTTACTCTTTTTGGACTTTCTTCCGGAGCCTCACTGGCAACTGTGATTGGTGTTTTGATCGAAGTTCCTCTCATGTTAGGATTGGTCGCTTTTTGTAAAAAAACAAAACACTGGTTTAAAACATAAGTTTTCGGGAGAAAGTAGAGAGCGAACTGCGTTACCTGTGAAGGCGTTTTATTTTTTGGATAATTTGATCCAACTTGGACAGAAAAGCGGAACGATCTTTGGGGGAAAAACTAGCAGGTCCTCCACTGATTTCACCCATGTCGCGTAAAGTATTCATCAGCTCTCGAGATGCGATGGCATCGCCAATATTATCTTCTGTAAATTCATGACCACGAGGTGTGATAACAAAAGCCCCTTTTTTTATGCTGCGATCCGCAAGTGGAATATCTGCAGTAATGACAATATCTTCTTGCTCTGCTTGATCTGCGATCCAGTCATCTGCCGCATCAATATTCTTATCGACAATGGTCAGGCTAATATTGGGATGCTGAGGGATTTGCATGTAACGATTGGCAGCTAAACATACTTTTAGCTGATAGCGCATGGCCACCTTGTATACTTCTTCTTTAACGGGACAGCCATCGGCATCGACAAAAATATTTAGCATTTCAGTTTTCGCTTTTGATGATCAACGTATTCAGGGTAGCTCCCTGGATAAAAGTGAGCTTCGCCATGGTCAATTTCCAGCACTTTGGTTGCCAAGTGATTTAAAAAGTAACGATCATGGCTTACGAGCAATATAGTCCCCTGATAACGCGAAAGAGCATCGAGTAAAATTTCACGAGACTTTATGTCTAAATGGTTGGTGGGTTCGTCCAGCACTAATAAGTTATGATAGGATGAAAGCATGGCCGCGAGAATGACTCGTGTTTTTTCTCCACCTGAAAGATATTTGATCTTTTTAAAAACCTCATCTCCTCTAAACAGAAAAGCTGCTAAAACATTGCGCACGAAACCATCTGATGCTTTGGGCATTTTTTCTTTTAGCTCATCGTAAATGGTATTTTCGGCATTGAGGACCTCAAGTGTGTATTGGCTAAAATATCCCGCATTAATGCTTGGACCAATGAGGGCCGAGCCCGTTGTGGCATCGGTGAGTTTCATGATGACTTTAAGTAGGGTTGATTTCCCTGCGCCATTTACGCCGACGACCGCAATTTTATCTTGTCGTTGCACGGTGAAGGATAAATCGTGGAAAACGCGATTCTCTTTTCCTTGGGAGTCTTTCCAGATTTTGGCAAGATTGTTTACGGTGACAACTTCATTTCCTCCGCGCGGAATTTCCGGCAGCAAAATTTTCATTTCCTCTTCTTCGGCAAAGAGTTCTACGCGGTCAATTTTATCTAGTTTTTTTACGCGAGATTGAACTTGGGCGGCATGAGAGGCGCGAGCTTGAAAACGCGCAATAAACTCTTCTTCTTTTTTGAGCATACTTTGTTGGCGTGAAAATTCAGCCTCATTTTGCTTTTTGCGAATAGCTTTTTCCTGTAGGTAAAACTCGTAGTCACCAGAGAAAGTCGTCACCGTCCCTTGCGCTACTTCGACGATTTTTTTGACCACTGCATTCATGAAAAAACGATCATGGCTGGTCATTAAAATGCTGCCTTTGAAGTTTTTCAACCAGGTTTCTAGCCACATAATAGTTTCTAGATCAAGGTAGTTGGTGGGCTCATCCATGAGAATGAGATCAGGCATAATGATCAGTACTTTGGCGAGGGCAATTCTCATTTTCCAACCCCCACTAAAATCTTCAATGGGTTTTTGGTGATCAGAGGGGGCAATGCCCAAGCCCGTTAAAATCTCTTGAGCGTTGGATTCAAGGTCATAGCCACCTAATTTTTCAAATTCTGTTTGAACATCCCCCATTTCTTCTAGGATGCGATTCATCTCATCGGGATCAATATCGGGATTAGAGATTTTTTCTTCATATTGGCGTAATTTTGTGTTGAGTTCATCCAGTGCGCTGTGTCCTGCAATAACTTCCGCGAGGGCCGAACGCCCTTTCATTTCTCCAACATTTTGGGAAAAGTAGGCGATGCGTGTTTTGGGCATCAAGCTAATTTGTCCTTCATTGGGTTGCTCCTCTCCAATGATAAGGCGAAAAAAAGTTGTTTTCCCAGCTCCATTGGGACCGACAAGCCCTACTTTTTCTCCGGGGTTTATTTGAAAGGAGGCATTTTTAAAGAGAGTTTCACCGCCCAGGATTTTAGAGACATTAGATACGTGGAGCATGAATTTTCCTTTTTACTCATAAACTAATTTGGTGCATAAATTTGTATTCATTAATACCTATTTGTACCTTAAATAGGAAGTATTTTTGAAAAGGTATTTAGCTAATTGGCCACTTGAGGCTATAATTCTTTCTCAAACTCAAGGAGCTTTTATGAACAAGGCCGGAATCATTTGGTTTAGTCAAACAGGTAATTCTTATGTGTGCGCGCAGCGCCTGAAGAGAAGACTTTTAGAGCAACAATTTGAGCTCATCGATGACTTCGTTTTGTCTGATATGCAAGTTGATTTTAACTCCCTAACTCATCTATTTTTTGTCTTCCCTGTTTATAACTTCAAAATGCCATGTTATTTGCGCGATTATATTGAGGCCTTATCGTGTTTTGATCAGAAGGTAAAAGTATATGCCATTATTACGGCGGGCGGAATGGAAGCAAATACAGCGTGGATTTTGGATGGGCTTCTTAAGAAAAAAAAGGCACAGCTCGATGATTATCTAGTCGTATATTGTGAAGATAGTTACATTCCCCTTAGGAAGTTTCTGGGGACAAAAAAGCAAAAAAATAAGCCCGATGAAAGTTCTTTTCTCAAAATTGATCAATTTCTTTTTGAAAATGTTTTGCACGGGAAACTGAAAAACAAAATAAGATTTAATCCATTGAATCCTTTTCATTGGCTTGGGCACTTGGCTCCCCCCACTGGTCCGAAACAATTTCTGGGAAAAAGAAGTTTTGTTAAAGAGCGTTGTGTTGATTGTTCAATTTGTTACAATATTTGCCCGGCGGGGGCCATCGTCAAAGAAAATGATGATATTAAATATAATGACCAGCTGTGCATTGGTTGCTGTAGTTGTTTCAATGGTTGCCCGACTGATGCCTGGCAATCTCCTTGGTACTCTTCCAAGCACTATTATCATAGTCCATTTTTGAAAGAAATGCTGAAGGGCCGACAATCAGGGCTTAGCGAATAAAATGTGGAACCTCTGCTGGCATAACGATGGAAAATTCCATTAACCCCATAACTTTTCCATCCTGCTTCCAAGGCATTTGATAGATGAGTTTATGGACGCCTTCTTTTTCGATGGAGTAGATATTCCCTTTACCACTTGCGAGCATCTCTTTCATTTTTGAGTTTGATTTT
>QKCN01000107.1 GCA_003245675.1 Bacteriovoracaceae bacterium
TTGCCGATCGTCCGGCAACTCCCCGCGATCATTCGCGTTTGCTTGTGGATAAAGTGCAAGAAGATTGCATCATCCACGATTATTTTTATAATTTGGCCAACTATCTTCCCGAAAATTCTCTTTTGGTACTTAACCAGACTAAGGTTTTTCCCTGTCGCCTTTTGGGCAATAAGAAAACAGGTGGGAGGGTCGAGGTTTTTATTTTGTCTCTTTTGGATCAGGCAGGGGTTTATCCCGTATTGGTAAAAAGTCGTGGAAAAAAGAAAATAGGGGATCAATATCTTTTTTTAGAAGGAAAACTTCAGGCTGAGGTTTGTTCAATTAATGAAGATGGAACTTTTGGCGTATCCTTTACCGAAGACAATTTAATTGGTCTTTTGCAGCAGCATGCACTTGTGCCTATTCCTCCCTATATTCGTGGTGGAGAATCAGATGAGCAGGACAAAGCTGATTATCAGACTTTGTTTGCTAAAGAGGAAGGCTCTGTTGCTGCACCTACGGCCGGGCTTCATTTTACCGAGCGCGTATTTAAATCTTTAGATGACAAAAAAATTGATCGCGCTTTTGTGACTTTGCATGTGGGAATGGGGACTTTTTCTCCTGTTAAAAGTGATGATATTCGCGATCACCAAATGCATTCCGAGTTTTATCAAGTGGAAGCTGAAAATGTTCAAAAAATAGAAAATTCATCTTTCCGAATTGCGGTTGGAACTACCAGCTTGCGTGCTTTGGAGTCTTCTTATGGGGCTCAGGGATTTTTCTTCCCCAGCGAAGGAAGAAGCACCAATATCTTTTTACACCCTGGCAAAGAAATCAAAAGCATTGATGCCTTGATTACTAATTTCCATTTACCAGAATCCTCTCTTTTAATGCTTGTTTCTTGTTTGCTTGGCAGAGAAAAGGCTTTGGGCATTTATGCAGAGGCAATTCAAGAAAAGTATCGCTTCTTTTCTTATGGCGATGCCATGTTGATTTTAAGATAATTTTTTAAAGACAGCCTCTGCTTTCGTTTTAATCGAGCCTTGTTGAGTGATTTCTGCTTCTAAAAAGAAAAAATCTCCGTTTTGTTTTACGAGGCGCGCTTGGGCCGTTATGGGGCAAGTGGAAGAGACTGGCGCGCGATAGCGAATTTCCAGCTTGGCCGTAAAGAGATCTGGAACCAAGGCTGCAGTTCTTGCCATTTTTCCTAAGGTCTCATCCAAAATGAGGGCTTGAATTCCTCCATGTAAGACGCCTTCATGTCCATCAAAAAGATGAGAAGGTGAAAAACTAGTTTGAACTTCTCCATTAGTGAGTTTTTCAAATTTTAGCTTTAGCCCATGGTCATTTTTTTTGCCACAGGCTATGCAATAATCATTATGAGAGGCGAGGGGATCGAAATTCAATGTTCATCCTTTCCAATTAATGACAGTGATGATCTTGGCAAGTCATTGTGTTATCAACTTCTTGCAGTTTATTTTCTTGGAGGAGATTTAAGGCTTCTTTCACCGTTTGGCAATTTCCTTTGTAAACTTTGATGTTTGCCGCGCGAAGTTTATTAAGGGCCCCCATGCCAATTCCACTTACCGCAATGGCATCAAATTCATAAGATGATAGGACGGAAAGAGGCTGACACATGCCGTGAGCATGATTCTGGTTGCTATTTTTTATTTCTTGGATCTTTTGAGTGTTGGTTTCTACGATGAGAAACAATGGTGCAGAACCAAAGTGTTGACTAATGGGGCTTGTAATTCCGGTATTTTCAATAACAGGTAGACAAATTTTCATGGGTTCTCCTTTTGATTGTTTATTTTGAGGGCATGGCCTTCTAGGAGGGCCTTGGCCATTTTTTGATGAGCAGAGTTTAAGATGCGCCCAAAAGTTGCGCGGGAAATACCCATATTATGGGCCGCTTCTTCTTGATACATTTTTTCAGTATGGGCCAAGCGTAGTGCTTCAACTTCATCAGCTTGCAGCTCCACTTCTTCTAGTTCAGTCAAAGGGATTCCGCGAGGCTTGAAGTAATAAGCCTTAGGGTTTTGGGCAATGTGACGGCATTTGGGGGGACGCATAGGGAGATATGAGCATATGCTCATATCTCCTGTCAAGCTTAGAACCTAGAAATATAAAGATAATTTACCAGAAGTGCGGGATACTCCCATGACATTGGAATATTCTGCGCCCAGTTTAAAAATAAAAAGGTTGAGATTGGCGCCCACTAAGAAATGGGCCCCTGAATTTTCAGAGTTGTAAGAAGAGCTCGTGGTGAAATCAAAGATAGAAACACCATTAGTTAGAGTAATATCGGTATCGGTTTTCACCCAGCCCAGTCCTGCATAGGGTTCGAACATAAGAATTTTTTTGCCCACCATGAAGTGAAAGCCAGTTGAAGATGATTCATAGCTAACCTCTGTAGATATTCCACTAACTTCATCTTTGTAAGAAAATTCACTTTTGCCCAAGTGAAAGCGAAAGGCGACATCAATTGGCCAAGAGAAAAACTGTCCAAAATTCCATTTGACGGCAAAGGATGTATTTTTGAGAGAGGAATCGTCTGCTTCAATTTTGGGAATCATGCTCATTTCTGCGGCCAGGCCAAAGGGGATAGAGGCTCCCAAAATAATTCCCGCGTGGGGAATACTATTGGCGTCTGTGCTGTCATCAATAGACTTCGAAATTTTATCGATTTCTGGAGTTTTGGTTATACCCCCCATCAAGCCTGCTTCAACGCCAAAAATGAGGCCCAAGGTTCCTGTGGGTGTCAATGTTGTATGGACAAAATTGGCAGAGAATTCTTTGGCGACCTTATCGACATCTGACTTTGAGAGGTCTTGAAGAGTTGGAGAGGCCCAGAGTGAAAGAGGAAAAATAAGGCATAGGCTCAAAAGTAGCAATTGCTTCATAAAAATCTCCTAAAAAATTTGTACATTACTGGCAAAGAGTATATCTTAGCTTCCCATGAGTTTGCATGATAATTTTTTCCATTTAGAGTCCACTGACGGCCAGGCACGGGCCGGAACAATCCATACTGCTCATGGAGATATTCCTACACCCGTTTTTATGCCCGTAGGGACACGCGCCTCAGTTAAAACCATGTGGCAGGAAGATTTAGAGGAGATGAATGCTCCTATTATTTTGGGTAATACTTACCATCTTTATCTGCGCCCTGGGCACGAGCTTATTGAGCGTGTGGGCGGTGGTTTGCATGGCTTTATGAAGTGGGATCGTGCCATTTTGACTGACTCCGGTGGCTTTCAGGTTTTTTCTTTGAAAGATATAATTAAGAAGGTTACTGAAGAAGGGGTGGTTTTTCGATCGCATATCGATGGGTCAACTCATCTGTTGTCTCCTGAAAAATCCATGGAAATTCAAAAGGCCTTAGGGTCCGACATCGTAATGATGTTTGATGAGTGCCCTGAACTTCCGGCCACTAAAGATCGTTTGCGCCAGAGTTTAGAGCTAACCATGAAATGGGCGGCCCGTTCGCGCGCCTATGAACTCAAACCTCACCAAAACCTTTTTGGCATAGTTCAAGGAGGACTTTATGAGGATTTGCGAGAAGAAAGTTTAGAGCGTTTACAGGAACTCGATTTTCCAGGCTATGCTCTCGGGGGACTTTCTGTTGGTGAAAAAAATGAAGAGATGGTTTCTTTTTTAAATTCTTTTGCGCCTAAAATGCCGGCAACTAAACCGCGCTATCTTATGGGGGTGGGAACGCCTCTTGATATCATGAATGGAATTCGCGCAGGCATTGATATGTTTGATTGTGTTTTGCCAACGCGCAATGCCAGAAATGGGCAATTTTTGACGAGTCTTGGGCCTCTCAATATCAAGAAAGCGCGCTTTCAAGAGGACCAACTTCCGCCAGACCCCAACTGTGATTGTAAAGTGTGTCGCCGCTATTCTAGGGCCTATATTCGCCATCTCTTCAATGTTGGAGAGTATTTGGCCGGGCAGCTCATTACCTATCACAATCTTTACTTCTATCAACACATTACTCGCTCGGCGCGCCGTGCCATAAAAGAGGGGCGTTTTGAGGAGTATTATTTGAAATTTTTTGAGGACTATACGAGTTCTTCGTTGTAGACTTTTGGGGTTAAAATCTTTTGATTTTCTTTTACTTACCTCTCTTTTGGAAAGGAGTTTACACATGTTCGATCTGATTAGTTCTGCTGTTGCTCAGGAAGCTGCTCCCGCCGCTCCTCAAGCTGCAGGCTTTATGCAATTTTTACCCCTTATTGTCATTTTCTTTATCTTCTATTTTTTGTTGATTCGTCCTCAGAAGAAGAAAATGCAGCAAGAGCAAGCCTTTTTAAACCAATTGGAAAAAGGCGTTGAGATTTATACTAAGTCTGGAATCATTGGAACAATTGATGGTTTGACAGAAAAAGTCGTAACCTTAGTAATTGCGGAAAACGTTAAAATCAAAATTTTACGTTCACAAATTGGGGGAGTTGCTGCTTCTCTTTGGGCCAAGCCTGAGAATAATCAAGAAAAAAAATAATTCACATGAGGTGAAAGTATGAAAAGAAATTGGTGGTATCGTTTTATTCTTTTGATGGTGGTGACTGTGGTTTCTATTTACACAGTTGTGCCCACTGTTTTTAATTTCCCAGAGAATAGTTCTTATCCTTTTAAGAAAAAGATCAATCTTGGTCTAGATCTTCAGGGGGGACTTTATATGATTTTGGGAATTGATTTCAACAAGGTTTATCATGATGAAATCAAAAATTATATTAACAAGGTGGAGTATTCCCTACAGGATTACGGTATTGATTGTACTATTGGTTCAATCAACCTTTCCGATGAAGAGGATCCACGTCATACTGTTGTATTGAAAAATATTGCGGATATCGAGAGAGCAAAAGATCGCATTAAAGAGTATTTTGCTTATCCTTTGAGATTGACTGGACAAGACAAAAACACTCTCGAGTACGGTTTGACCGATACGATGAAAGGGGATATTGAAGCGAACTCCGTGAGCAAGTCTATTGAGGTTATTCGTAACCGTATTGACGAATTTGGGGTAACTGAACCAGAAATCGTTTCTCAAGGCAAAAATCGCATTGTCGTTCAGCTCCCTGGGGTAAAAGACATCGAAAGAGCAAAAGCATTGATTGGTAAAACAGCAAAGCTTGAATTCAAAATCGTAAATACTGAAATTGCTGGCGCGAATGTTCAAGATTGGCTTAAAAAATCAGAGAAAGCTGGAATTAAGTTTGAGCAGGGAAAAGAGCGTTTCTCCGTTTATATTGCACGTCTTAATGATTTCTTGAAGAATGATTTGCCTAAAGGACATATGCTCGCTTTTTCTAGAAAGATCAATAAGAATACAAATAAGCTAGAAGAGATGATTCCTTATATTGTTGAGGACACAGCGCAAGTAACTGGTGATGATTTACAAGATGCTCGTGTGCAAATTGATCAACAAAATCAAACTCCTAATGTTGGTTTTACTTTCAAAACGGCAGGTTCTAAGCGCTTTGGAGAGTTGACTGAAAAGAATATTGGTAAGCCTTTGGCCGTTATCCTAGATGGT
>QKCN01000043.1 GCA_003245675.1 Bacteriovoracaceae bacterium
AATTAATTCTTTATTTAAATTTTTCTTAACAAAGAAAAGAATACTTTACTTAGAAAGCAATCACAGGAAGTTCAATTTTAACAATAGCCCCCTTAGAAGGATGATTGTCGACTTGCAGATCGCCATGATAGCTAGCAACAATGGCCCTCATAATAACGGCACCCAATCCAATAGAAATTCGATGTCCGCGCCCTCTATCTGAAAGCTCTTGTCGTGAAAACTTCTTTTTACCAAAGCTTTCGATTGCCTCTAGCGAAAGACCTGGCCCATCATCGATAACATTAATACACAAATGCCCATCAACGTCTTTTAAGTATATAGAAACATCATTTTGAGCATAAGAGAATGCATTTTCAAGTACATTACGGAAAAGACGGCTTGCTAATATAACGTCCATATTGACTGGGAAAACTTTATCTGAATTTAAACTGAATTTAATATCGGGATAGCGAACACTGATCTGTGATACGACATCATTGATAACATCCTGCACATCAATTAAGCGGTTTTGACGACGATAACTTGGTTCTTCAATTTTTCCTAAAAAAAGAAGGTCCTCAACAAGTCGGGATATATAGGCAATTTCTTTGTAAGAAAGCTCTAAAAGTTCCTGTTTTTGTTCCTTATCAAGTTTTTCTCTTTTTTCTCCTTTTAAAATCTCCAAAAGATTCATCGCTGATGCTAGAGGAGTCCTAATATCATGGGCCAATTCACTTAATAGCACACGACGAGTCGCCTCTGTATCACGCAAACGATTCACCAAAGTCTCGATTTCATCGGCCATTAGATTAAATTTCCCCATGGCCATGCCAAACTCATCGCTAATTCCTTCAGGCATTCTCGCCTTTAGATCTCCTTCTTTAATGCGGACTAAGACATTTTCGACTTCTTTCGTTCTGCCCTTAAAGTGAAAGAAAATAATAAGAATCGTGAAAGCAACAGCAAGCAATATGGCCAACATCTGTACTGTAAAGATGGCGAAGAGATGGGCCGTATGTCGCGGACCTTCTCTTGGTTTGAAAGGAGGTTTTCCATATTTGGGTCCAAATTCGTCCTCATGAGGAGGAAATGACGGTCCTTTCCCCATTTGGGGTGGAGGACCTTCCCCATCTTCCATGTCAGGAGGAGGTCCATCATGAAAAAAGGATTCTTTATGCAAAGCTCCCTTTGAGCCAGCATCTCTGGCGAGAGAATCTTGCTTTTTAAATGCTTCTCGCTCCAAACTAATAATTAAATGGTTTGTAGCAATCGCGATTACAAAAAAAATCAAAGTAATCACAAAGCCTAAAAGCAAATATTTTTTGAGTAGTTTCGATTTTAACATAGGACCTTCAAACGATAACCCACGCCATACTCAGACTGCAAAACAAGTTCTTTGACCTCAGCTTTTTGTAATTTTGTGCGAATATGACTAATATGCGAATCAACGGTGCGATCATTAACATCAATATTATTCAATGCCTGATCAATAATCATTTCTCTGGAGATAACCACATCTTCTTTTCGAGCAAACAAACAAAGCACATCAAACTCTTTGCGATTAAATTTAATCTCAATGCCATTATATTCCACTCTTCTGGTTTCTTCATTGATTACGAGTGGACCTAATTTGAGTATCATCTCATCTTTTTTCAAAGAGCGTGTATTTGCCTTGATTCGTGCAACAAGTTCTTTATTACTAAAAGGTTTTTTTACATAATCATTCGCCCCATTAGTAAGACCTTTGACAACGCTATCCTCGTCAGTCTGGGCGGTTAAAATAATAATAGGAAACTCATACTTTTCATTTCTCAACCAACAACAAAAATCCAGACCTGAGCCATCAGGAAGGCCAACATCTAAAATCGCAATATCAAATTGTTCTTTTTGAATTTTTTCTTTTCCCGCTGCGAGAGTTTTTTCCCAAGTCACTGAAAAATCTTCTAATTCAAATAGGAGTTTTAAACCTTTGCCTAAAATTGGATCATCTTCCAACAAGAATAAATTTTTCAACATCAACTCCAAATCAATTCAATTAATATCCCTACTAATAATATCGTCTAGTATTTCTCATTTGATAAGCATTTTGTCTAAATTACAAACGATTCTCATCTGAGATAGACATTTTTGATAAATTGAGAAAATTGGCCCAAAGGAACTCCCTTCCGACATTTAGCAACTCTTCTCACATCTTTGAGCCTTTCACTCCAACTTGTTTCTCAATACATTCTCTCACAAGAGGAGCCTCTTGCTCCTCCTCTTCCTTGAGTTTTATGACAGTAAGAATACACTACAAATGTTAAAGCAATATGGAAAACATATCTCCGTCATCGCTAAATATAGTGCAATAAGCTCAACCCTTTATAATTTGGATATTTTTTTTACAAATGAGAATTTGTCAGAATGGGCCCAACACTCCTTCAACATTTACTTCCTATAATTTTCCCGTGGAAGAGAAACTCTTTCTTTGCAATCGAGGAGGTTCGTATGCACAAGTTACTAGGAACGATCATCATTATGATGACAATGGTATTTAGTCCTTTAACATGGAGTGAAGAGGACGAGGGCAGCACGGAGGTAATAAGGCCCCCCCATAAACAAATGGAGAGTTCCCATCTCACCCTCAATGATCACTTTTCATCATTTCGTAGGGGACCAATGTTTTCTCCAGAATTCCTTATGCTCGCTTTTCTATTGGGCTATGCAAATCAAAGTAACTTATTTGCCGATTTTTTTAAAAGTCTTTCATCAAGCTATGAATTTGATGAGGAATCAAATGTAGAGACAGTTGAAGATGAACTCTGCGAAGGCGAATCGGGAGATCAAAGTGAAGGTGTTGTAAAACTAAGCTTTGACTGCAGCAATGATGGACTGATTTATAGCTGCTATGCTGACTTGGTTGATGGAGAATACTCTATATCCATCCCTTCGAATGTGGAAGGTCTTACCTGCAAAATTTCAGTAGAAGCTGGCAAAATGAACGATGACTCCACCGACATTGATGTTTCAGGCGTTGAAACAGAAGAAGAAGTTGATCTCAGTGAAGAAACGGCAATTGTCATTGATGTAGGAACAGATGACGATGAAAGTGAATCAGAGTAATTAAAAAAAGTAGAACAAGGAGAATATTATGAAATATGCAGCTATTATTTCTTTAATTTGTATGATGATTTTAGCAACAGGATGCGGAAATGAAGCAAGTCGCCTAAAAAACAGTAAACTTGCACGAACAATAAGTGGGACAGTTAAATAACTTCCCATCCGGGAAGAGTTCTTCTAGGCACGATGTCTAGGGGAACTCTTCCTATTTTGACATATTTGGCTTAAAAAAATCTAAAGATAAGAAAATTTAACGTTTACCGCCTAGATTCCAATCTTGCTCCAAGCTAGAATGATGGCCAAGGGAATTCTCCCAAAAGGGGCATAAGTGAAAGGTTTAGAAATACTTTTACGTGAAAATGAACAATGGCTTATGCACACGATATTAGCATATGCCAAAGAACATCAGTACACAAAATACACTTCAACTTTAGAAGCGGCATGGAGACTCTCAATCCAAGGACTCACTTATTCAATTATCCAAAACCTCCAGCAATCATCTCAAAAACCCCAGCTTGGCCCTCGTCTCCTGCAAGGACCTCTCGTCGAGTTTGCTACAACAGAAGCAATTAATCACCGCCAGCGGGGAGTTACCCTCACGATGTTTCTAGGCTTAATGAAATATTACCGCCAAAGCTATTTTGATCTCTGCGATCGACAAGCTCCTGTAGAGCAACGACAGGAATACAAAGACTATCTCCTCGCTTGCTTCGATACCATCGAAATGTCATTTTGCGATGAATGGGCAAAGAAAGGAGTCGACGAAATATTTACGGAAATGCAGGAAAAAAACAGGTACCTCGTTAATGAAAAGAATGCATATCAAACCGTATTTGAAAGTTTGAGTACACCAATATTCATGATTGATTTTCAAGGAAATATTATAAATCACAATCAGGCTGCAGGAAAATTGCTTGCAGAGAATTATGATATCCCTGGGCAAAGTTATTATCAGGCATCAAATTCTCCAAATGAAATAATTGGCAATTCCTTATTAAAACTTCTCCCTTGGCTTCCAAACGATCTATTAATAGCAGAAAGTGAGCATACCGTTAACATCTCCGAATTTGTGGCCCAGATTGGAACAACGAAAAAGTTTATTGAGGCAACAGTAACTCATATGCTTGATGTGAGTGAAAAATTCACTGCTCGCGTGATCTCTTTGAAAGACCTAACCAAAAGAAAAAAAACAGAGCTTGAACTAGAAAAAGCACTAGAGACCAAAAATAAATTCTTTTCTATTATTGCTCATGATCTGCGTTCGCCTTTTCAAGCACTGCAGGGGCTATCAGGTATCCTCAATGAAGAATACAATGATCTATCCGACGAAGAAAAAAAAGATATCATCCAACGCATTTATAGTAACTGCGACATCCTTATCAAACTCGTTACCAATCTCCTCGATTGGTCTCGCCTGCAAACAGGGAAACTTGAATTCAATCCTTCGACATTTAATATTAAAATCCTTTGCAACGAAATCATGGAATCAACATTCGAAGCGGCTAAAAAAAAGAATATCAACATAGATTGCCGACAATTGAACAATGAGATGGTATATGCCGATCCAAACATGATTAAAACAATAGTGCTCAATCTACTCAACAACGCCATTAAATACACCAAACATAACGGTCTTATTCAAATAGAAAGTTTGCAATTACCACAAAGCCAACAGCTACAACTAAGCATCATTGATAATGGAATCGGCATCAATACTCTGGAACTGGAACAACTCTTCGACTCATCCAACAAGGTGCAGCACCTAGGGACTGAAAATGAAAAAGGAACAGGCTTAGGACTTTTACTCTGCCATGATTTTATCCATAAAAACAATGGAAGCATTTCGGTGGAAAGTATAGAAGGAGAAGGTAGTAAGTTTCAAATAACGATCCCCCTCTCACCTCTATCATAATGCTTTTTTTAAGCCTTTAATCCTAGCAGTAAATACCACTCGTCCATCCTGTTTACGCACCCCTCTAAAAAGGGAACTCACCGGAGAAACTGGATCTTCGGTCAACACACCAATACTAATTTCGTCGTTTAAATATGTCTCTCCCAAAAAATTAATATCAAACTCTAAAAGAGTTGTACTGCGATGAATTTCTAACGAAATAGAATCAAGAATCCACTGTGCATATTTAGTATTATTCACATGGTAATTCATGTCTAAATCGCTAATTCTCACTTTGGTAGCATTTTCTTCTAAAGCATCATCAGGAACAAGAATTTTTTCGGGAACAAATCCTAAAACCTCCTTAGGACATTCAATATTGTACTTTTCCTGCATATTAACGGTAAGGGGACGACGACTTTGTCCATCTAGAATCATATAAGTAATGACACTCTCTCCTATTTTTTCATTATTCACAAAGATTTCAAAATCGCGATAAATTTTTAATCCATCTGTTCCTCGTGGCCAAGTCTTTATCCTCACAACATCTTGCCATTTGGGCCATTTATTCATCTTCAATTTTTGCTGGGTTAGAACCCAAAAAGCGTTTTGCTCTCTCATCTGTTGAAGACCGATTCCTAAAATGTCGGCGTGAATGGCCGAAATATCCTGAATCATTCCCAAAAGACCAAATAGTCCCAATTGTTGATTGAAATTAATATTCACGCTATTAACGGAATATTCTTTTTCAAAAAGGATATTATTCATTTATGCCTCTCTCTTTAGTCCCGAAGATGAGCTCATCTTAATACAAAAGGCTCAAAAAACAAGCATCCTTGACAAAGTGCACCAAAAGACAAAAGTGTCCAGAATTGCCCCTAATAGAAATCTTCCCAAAGTTATCTATCATTCTTATAATAATCCCATATTAACATTAGATATTGGATCTTTTATGGATTTACTTGCTAACGTCGAAAGTGGCGGCTGTTCTGCCAAAATTCCACCCCAAAAATTACAAGAAATTGTTCAGTCACTAAAAATAGGAACACACCCTCAATTACTAGTCGGGAGTGATACTTGTGATGATGCTGCCGTCTGGAAAGTTGACGCCCAAACAGCTGTCATTCAAACAACCGATTTCTTTCCCCCTGTCTGCTCTGATCCTTTTGAGTTTGGACAAATTGCAGCAACAAATGCCCTCAGTGACATTTATTCCATGGGAGGAATGCCAAGCTTTGCCTTAAATTTGGTGATGTTTCCCTCTTTAAAAATGGACATATCTATCCTCCAAGAGATTTTAAAGGGTGGTCAAAGTAAATTGGAGGAGGCTGGAGTCATTTTAGCTGGCGGCCACTCTATTGACGATGAGACAATCAAATATGGTCTCGTCGTAACTGGGTTTGCTCCACCAAATGAAATTGTCACAAACAGCGCAGCTCAAATTGGAGATGATCTTATTCTCACCAAACCCATTGGCAGTGGTATTATCCTGGCCGCACATAAACTGGGACAAATCGAAAGTCCCCTCTATCGCAAATGTCTAGAGAGCCTTAAAGTACTCAATAAAAGGCCAATGGAAGCAATGAAAAAGTTTGGGATCAAAGCAGCAACAGATATAACTGGCTTTGGTCTCATGGGACATGCCATGGAAATGGCCAAAGGAAGCAATGTTAGCTTAAAAATTGATATTCAGAAAATCCCTCTTTTTGAAGGGACGTATGAATTAGCAGAAAAGGGCTGTCTTCCCTGTGCTCTCTTTAAAAATTACGACTTTAGTTCTCCCGATGTCTTCTTTACTGAAGGAATTGACTACAGTCGCAAAATGATTATGTTTGATGCACAAACTTCTGGAGGTGTTCTACTCTCCGTCCCCAAAGAAAAATCATCAGAAGTTAGGGAATTTTTAGGAGATAATGCTCACCTCATTGGAGAAGTGATTGCGCCAACTGAAAAAAGGATTATTCTCCAGTGAGTGTCAACATAATTGAACCCATAGAACTCTTTACCCGCCCAATACTGGACGTGCGTAGCCCCTCCGAGTTTGCTCAAGGGCACATCCCTGGAGCTTTTAATCTTCCTCTTTTTGATGATGAAGAAAGGGCCCAAGTTGGAACTTTATATAAAAAATCAGGAAAAGACGCTGCAGTTTTACGAGGTTTAGAACTTGTTGGCCCCAAACTCTCTTCCTTTATCCGTCAAGCACGCTCCTTCACCGGAACCCATGAGTTTCACATTTATTGCTGGCGGGGCGGAATGAGAAGCGAATCACTCGCATGGCTTTTAAATACCGCAGGCTTTAAAATTTCAAAATTACGAGGCGGCTATAAAAGTTATCGTAGCTTTATTCGCCAAGCTTGGTCACAGGATTATCAAGTCATCGCTCTTGGCGGTCGTACAGGCAGTGGCAAGACCAAACTGCTCAATGAACTAACTCAAAGAGGTCATCAAGTTTTGGATTTAGAAGGGATTGCCCATCACAAAGGATCTGCCTTTGGTCACCTCAATGAAGAAATAATGCAACCGACGAATGAACAATTCGAAAATGACCTTTTTGATGCTTTTAAGGAGTTTGATCTTTCCCGCCCCATTCTTGTAGAAAATGAAAGTCGCACAGTTGGCAAAGTAGGAATTCCCACTCCTCTTTTTCAAAAAATACAAGCAGCACCGATCCTTGCCATCAAGGTCTCTCAAGAAGAACGCATCAGCAATATTCTGCGCGATTATGGTGATGCCCCTAAAGATGCACTAATAGAGGCTTGTCATAAAATCAGCAAAAAACTCGGTGGCGATCGTCTTAAAGCGAGCATTCAACATATCGAAAATGGTGAAATTGCGGAGGCCGTAAAAATCATTTTAGACTATTACGACCAGTTCTATGATTACGGTCTCAGAAAAAAAAATCAGCAAACAATGGTCATTCAAAAATTCTCCGGAAATATTCGAGAAATTGAAGAGGCAATTGAAAAACTAAAAGGATATAAACCATGAAAAACTTTCTAGCATCATCAAAAGGGATCATTCTTTCGGGACTGGTTGTTGGCCTAATTGCCCCTTTACTGCAGTTTTTAGGAAACCCTCCCAATATGGGAATTTGCGTTGCTTGCTTTGAGCGAGACTTTGCAGGGGCCCTTGGCCTTCACCATGCAGCAGTCGTGCAGTACATGCGTCCAGAAATTATTGGCATAGTAATTGGAGCTTTTCTTATCTCCCTCTTAAAAAAAGAAAATATCAGTCGCGGAGGTTCTTCTCCCCTAATTCGCTTTGCCTTGGGAATGTTTGCCATGATCGGCGCCTTAGTTTTCTTGGGTTGTCCTTGGAGAGCAATTTTACGTTTAGCCGGTGGAGATCTGAATGCGGTATTTGGTATCCTTGGACTAACTACCGGCATTTTTATTGCTTCATTATTTCTAAATAATGGATTTTCTCTTGGAAGGGCCTACAAGAGCGAACATAAAACTGGTTGGATCTTTCCCTCCTTTATGATTGTGCTCTTTCTACTCTTTATCTTCAAAGTAAAATTCGCGGAGCAAGGTGCTATTTTCTTTAGCAGTAAAGGGCCTGGTGCTATGCACGTCAATCCCTGGATTGGTCTTGTTGCCGCCATTATCTTCGGAATGATTTTACAGCGCAGCCGTTTTTGCACCATGGGAGCGATTAGAGACCTCTTTATTATCAAAGATTCTCACCTGCTCAAGGGCGTTGTGACCATGCTCGTAAGTGCGACAATTTTTAATCTCATTGCTGGCCAGTTTAACCTCGGTCTAGAGAACCAGCCAATTGCACACTCAAATATCCTTTGGAACTTTTTGGGAATGGTGCTATCTGGTCTTGCTTTTGCACTGGCAGGTGGATGCCCTGGACGGCAACTGATTTTAGCCGGTGAAGGAGATAATGATTCTGCCGTTTTTGTTTTAGGAATGTTCGCCGGAGCTGCAGTTGCCCACAACTTTTCACTAGCAAGCTCTCCCAAAGGTATTACAACGTTTGCTCCTTATGCCGTTATTTTAGGCATTATATTCTGTATTATCATCGGTTTTACAATGAGAAAAAAATTCAACTAAGGAATAGATATGGAAAACAATACAATTGATGCTCGTGGTCTCTCTTGCCCTCAACCCCTTATCATGGCAGTGGATGCTCTAAAGAAGTATCCCTCCTTTACCATTTTAGTTGATAACGAGGTGTCAAAAGAAAATATTATCAGAGTGATGAAAGATAAATATGGAATTGAAGTTCAGCTCAAAAATGACGGTGAGGAATACGCCCTTGCAATTGCCAAATAAAACCATTTACTTTGATAATGCCGCAACCAGCTTTCCTAAGCCCTCTATGGTTGTTGATGCCATGAATAACTTTATGTTAAAAATTGGTGCAAATCCTGGGCGCTCAGGTCATCAGCTTGCCTATCAAGCTGGTGACATCCTACACTCGGCCAGGGAAGGCGTCGCGCGCTTACTTCACGTAAAAAACCCCATGCGCGTATGCTTTACTTACAATGCGACTTTTGCCCTCAATCAGATAATCAAAGGACTTGTAAAAAAAGGCGATCGCGTTATCACCTCAAGCTTTGAGCATAACTCCACCATTCGCCCCCTCAAGCAACTTGCTGATGCCAAAATCATATCCCTAACAATCTCGACCAATCTCGAGGACGATCTTCAAAATAAACAATTTGATCACTGTATTATAAATCATTGCTCCAATAGTTTTGGACATCAAGTCTTTACCAAAGAAATCGGACAACTCTGCAAGCAAAAGGGAGTCACAGTCGTAGTTGATGGAGCCCAATCCTTTGCAGCAATCCCCGTTAATCTTAATCGCGATGGGATTGATCTTTTTGCCTTTTCGGGGCACAAGTCTTTACTTGGACCAATGGGAATTGGCGCTATTGTCCTCTCTGATTCATTTGACGAAAACCGCCTCATGCCTCTCATCGCAGGGGGAACAGGCAGTCGCTCTGATAGCATACTCCAACCTGAAAGACTTCCGGATCGACTTGAAAGTGGAACAATTAACATGCCGGCAGTGGCAGGCTTACTTGCGGCCATTCACTTTCTTGAAGAGCGTGGAGGTGTGAATGCGAGTCACAACAGAAAAAAAGACCTCGTTCAATACTTCTTCCAACTGGCACAAGATATTCCCCGTATACAACTCTATCTATCTCCAGAGGAAATCCAAACGGGTGTGATTTCTTTTAATATCAAAGGAATGGATGCTGGAGAAATCGCACAGAAGTTGGCAGATAAATACCAAATAATGTCGCGCGCCGGTCTGCAGTGCTCTCCTCTTTCCCACCAAGCCTTTCAAACCTTTCCCGAAGGAACAATCCGTTTTAGTTTTAGTCCCTTCAATACGGAAATGGAAATAGAACAAGCAATAGAAGCACTTAAGGAGATTATTAATGACTAGCTTCATTCTCTTTTTCTCCAACAACTATGTGATTTGGGCCAACCGCAAGCTTAAAGAATTGAACATTGAAAACAAAATGATCGCAGTGCCCCGTCATCTTAGTTCTAGCTGTGGCTATTGCTTGGAAATCAAAAATGAAGATAAAGCAGTTGCTCAAAAAATTCTTAAAGAGTTTTCCATTGAATATGAAGAAATCATTTCTTAGAAGAAACACCGTAAAGAAATTTTAACCCCTCCCCCAATCTACCTGCACATTGACAAACACCCTGCAGACGTTTTTTAATGTAGTCCATGAAAAACTTAATAAACGATTATTTAAATCAAGAAATAGGCATCAATATTCACGATGCATTTCACATTGAATCAGTTATATTGAAGCATATCGATGATGAATATTTCTCTGTTCTACGCGAAAAAGATCAAAACACTTACCACATACCCTATTTTAATATTGTCCGCATCGTTCAAAATTTAGAAGATAATAAAGGTGTTACAATTGGTGGTTTATTCCAGCAAAAGAAAAACCACCAACTCGTTATAAAGATCGGACACATTGCCCGCTATATTGCTTAATCAAATAAGAAGCTTAATACTTCCCAAACTCTTTATCATCTAAAGCAATTTCAATATTGCCATTGTCTCCCCATGCTCCCTCTTTTACTGACTCCACTCGTGCTGCAATCTTTTCTTTTTTCTTTTCGACCTTCACCACAGGTGCTTCCTTTTTATCTTTTTTCAAATCGGTGGGTGTCGTCATTTTTTTAGAAGGCATTGCCCGTGAAGAACCATCATCGGCCAATTTGAAATGCTGAACAAGATTGTGTAAAGAGTCAGCCTGTCCTGATAACTCTTCTGACACAGAAGCAGACTCTTCAGAAGAGGCGGTATTTCGCTGAGTAACAATATCAATTTGAGATATGGCCTTCACAATTTGTGAAATACTATCTGCTTGCTCTCCAGAAGCAACTGCAATTTCACCAATTAAATCATTCAGTTTCATGGTTTTATCCATAATTTTCTGCAATGATTCTGCAGTTTGTTCGGCAACTGTTTTTCCATGAGAAACCCGATTTCCAGAATCTTCAATCAGCGCAGTTGTCTCCTTCGCAGCCTTTGCACTTCTTTCTGCAAGATTACGAACTTCTTCAGCTACCACGGCAAAACCTTTACCATACTTTCCAGCACGCGCAGCTTCTACTGCTGCATTTAGGGCCAATAGGTTTGTCTGAAAAGCGATCTCATCAATCACCTTGATAATTTTTGTAATACTATCACTGGAAGTATTAATATCTTCCATTGCCTTGAGCATTTCTTCCATTTTAGTATTTCCGGCATCAGCTTCACCTTTAGCTTCACCAGAGAGAACTTGAGCAACACTGGCATTTTCAGAGTTTTGCGTGGTTTGCCCTCCAACCTCATTCATAGAAGCAGAAATTTCTTCCAAAGAACTCGCCTGCTCAGTCGCACCTTGAGCAATGCTTTGTGCGCCGACAGAGACTTGATCTGACCCCGATTTAATTTGAGCTACAGCTAATTGCAACTCGCGCAACATACGAGTCATAGACTCAATTGTGCCATTCATATTATCTTTTAAAAGAGCAAAATCTCCCAAATAATTACCACTCATCTTAGAGCTCATATCTCCTTGGGCCATAAGTTTTAATACACTACCTGCCTCGGTAATGGGCTTAATAACGGTATCAAGAACATTATTAACCATTACTGCAATAGGCCGAAATTCGAACCCAATAGAGGCAGCATCCACTCTCTCCCCCAAATTTCCCTGATCAACACTTTGAGAAACTTTTTCCAACTGAGTCACTGTATTGCGAATTGGACGCAAAATATTTTTGGCAAGAAAGGCCATGAAAATAATTCCCAAAAAGATAAAAATGACTGACAAAATAATCATAACTGTTCGTATATGGTACACTTCCGAAAAGACATCATCCTTCATTCCTCCAATGGCAACAGACCAAGCTGTTCCTGCAATGGGCGCATATCCAAAGAAGCGCACTGAACCCAAAAAAGGATAAGAATCAAAACCACTTTCACCTTTTGTCATTTTTGTAAACATATTGGCCAAAGTCGTAAATTGGGGCTCATTTTTTGCCTTTTCAATAAAGTTTGTCTGCTCCAAAACATATTTTCTGTTTTTATGGGCAATCAAAGATCCCTTACCATTAATCATGTAAGCGTATCCTTTCTCGCCATAACCCAAGATATCCGAAACTTCACTTAACCAAGTCGCATCACGTCGAATGATAATCACTCCAATAACCTGATCTGCCTCATTGCGAATGGGGGCAGCAAACATCATTACAGGAGAATTAGTTACCTTCGAAATAATGACATCAGAGTGATTGACTTCTCCTTTTAATGCTTTTTGAATGTAGGCGCGATCACTTAAGTCCGCAGTCTTATCATCGACGTATTTGGCAACACCATCTAATCCCACAATGCCCATTCCCATCACATTCAAACGCTCAGTTTCCGATTTAAGGGCTTTCTTTTGATCTTCCCAATTCATTCCACGCACATGGGGATTTTCAGCAACAGTTTCAATGATACTCAGTTGAGAGTCCAGATGAGTTCGAATAAGTACAGCTGCTTCTCTCGCTAGCTTTGGAGCATTGTAATTGATCTCCTTAGAAAGGGCGTTGTAAGCTTGAAGGTACGCAGAAGTTCCCATTCCTCCTGAAACAAAAAGCAATAGCAGCGTAACTCCAATACTCAATTTTTTAGCGGTCGTTAAATTTTTCATTACCTTTATCTCCTGATGCAATTATGGATGCTCTACTTTCGGAAAAAAGTTAAAAATACTAAACACTATATTAAACATTAATTCATCTTTAACTGATTAAGAATACTTAACATTAAGTCATTTATGGGGGAATTTAATAAAATGAAGAGATGATATTTTAATAAGAAACCAAGCGAATTACTCGACTTTCTTATTAGCGTCGAACTACTAAAAATTAATATAGATGGGGTTAGTTATGGCGAGAATATCACTATCGCCCCAAAGGGCCCCCTTGTTTTCACCCCGAAGCTCAAGGAAATAAGACACCTTTTCACGTTGCTCAACTCTATCTTTTACAGCGAAAATTCTCTTCTCATCGACTTTTAACTTTTTTAAAAGTTTTCCGTTGCGATAGAGAAGTAGCTCCTTGAAAGCAACTCCCGAATAAGCATTTTTAGGGAGCTTTAAACGAAGATAAAAAAGTCCATGGGTATAAAGCTGATCACCAATTTGCCCGAGCAATTGCTCGCTATGAGCATCATACAGAGAAAGATCAGGGGGAAGGATATAAGGATCTGCCGTTAATACAACTCGGCCCTCCGAAAGAGCCTGCATTACATGACTTGAGCTATGACTTTTTCCCCTCACCCAAGTAGTGGGATGCCCCATTCGGGTATGAGAATCTCTTTTAATTTTATGAATATCACTTCCCCCCACCGCAAGAACATGTTCATCGTTTTGTAAGCGTTCCTTCCAATCGCGATAAGCCAGATTTGATCGACTTAAACTAAATGGCCCATTCCAGATTTCCATGGCATCAAAATGTTGCGGATAATCGAGTTCCCAAGAAAATCCAACAGCTCGTGGATGATTTACCGATAAAAGCACTCCAGCCTCTCGACGAGCTTCCTCTAATAAATGTAAATCACGCAATAGATTTGATTTCCAAAATTTTTCATATAGAAATGGCCGGTCCGACCAAATGTTCAAATGCCCAATACTGTTAGTCCACTTATCTCCACTAGTCCATTCCATGCCATAGAGCACAGATACACCGTCGACATCTTGCTCACGAATCTCTGACCAAGCAAGTGGAGCTCCTTTCATCTTGTTATCATGATCAGTCACCGCATAGAAATTCAAACCAATTTTTTGAGCATGCAAAGAAAGTTCTCGCACATAAGAATCACCTCCACTATGCACAGAATGCACGTGTAAATCCCCTGCTAGCCACTGATCCCCCAAGACGGGAAGTGATAAAATGCAAACAAAGCTAAATACAATGAACTTCATTCTCTCTCCTCTCTTCGCGCCCATAATAAGCTCCAATCACAGATAATAACAGTCTTTCATCCTTACATTTCAACCAATGGGGTATTTGTTATTATTTCAACAAGTTAGAGGAGATTTTCACAGGTTTGATCACTTATAAAAATTTCATAATAACCGATAAGAATATGTCTACTTTTACCAGAAACACCGATGGGATAAATTTTATGAAACAAAATAAACTATTTCTGCTCTTTGTTCTCCTATTTATTGCCCTAAGCTGTAGTACTTTTACCGAACAAAGTAATTACTCCTCACTAATTGCAAGAACCCCCAGTGGACTCAGTCCCGATGACCTCATTCAACAAGAATATAGACCGAGTATAAAAGAAATCTTGTCTGTTATTGATGATATCAATGTTGATCCTTCCCAAATCTCCGCAAAATTTCAGACCTACATTGAAAAAGAATTTCCTGAATTACTCTCCTATATTGACGGAACCTTTCCAAATAGCAAGCTTGCATTTATTGGAAGGGATTCGGCGGCCATTGCTGATATTTTTGAAGCTTACTATCTTCACATGGGAATTGAGGATAAAATTTTAAGAATTAACATGAGCGGAAATTCGTTTCCGAAAGATCAAAAGTTACTACTAGACTATCTAGACAGTCTGGGAATTAGTAGCAGCGCCAATGCTCAAGCCCCAGTTATTTTTATCGATACTATCTCCACTCCCTCGGGAGGTCGTCAACCTCGAAAACTACTACATGCACTCTACGAAAGCTATAAGGCACAGGGGGGCGACTCAACTCAATTTTTCAAACGCTTTAATATTATTGGACTCAGTGTTCAAGCAGCATCAAGCTCTGCGACTCCAGTTAATACCCAAGCAGGAAAAGAGCTTATTGCAAAGCAAAGTCAACTACTCCTCGCGAATCCTAATCTTTATAGCGCACTTGAAGGAAAAATCCATGTATGGCCCAACCGCAGTATTGGCGGTTATGCGATGAATGAAATTGGATATGAGAGCAAATTATTCTGGCATGATAGTTTTGGTTCCCTCCAATACCAAACAGATGGCTCAATCAGAGCACTGGCT
The DNA here is from genome assembly GCA_003245675.1 of Bacteriovoracaceae bacterium. Taxonomy (GTDB): domain Bacteria; phylum Bdellovibrionota; class Bacteriovoracia; order Bacteriovoracales; family Bacteriovoracaceae; genus SZUA-425. The sequence goes on from QKCN01000043.1 coordinate 15,491, forward strand.
GGTTCCCAATACCCTGCAAACAAAAAAGGAGTCCTCGCCTTTCAAAAATATATCTTTGAAGAAATAGGAAGACCTGATGTTCTTGAGGCGGTTCAAGATGTGGCAGCGGCGAGAAATGTTCAACTCAGCCATTTACGCATCGACCCCTTTGACTATAAATTTACCCAGCTAAATCGTCCCGCGGCGTCAATAACTCTTACAGGGACGAAAATATCAAATATTCAATTTTCAGAAGAAGAATTGAAATACCTCAGCACGATTTTAGAGGGTAACACCAATCCCGATCCAACAGCAATTAAAGAACTCATGCAAGATATGCCACCAGAACTTAATGCCAAACTAAGGGCAGTCAACCAAGGCAGCTTTAATATTGCCAATAACTCTGCCATGGAACAACTCTCCCGCGCCACAGGATACTCACCAAGAGAACTTCTTAAAGTGCGGGAAGCTTTTGACTTCTACACGGCCGAAGAAGTTCTGCATCAACTGGCAAATGACCCTCACATGCAAATAAGACTGCTCTCACGTGATTGCGACTCCATTTACAATAAAGCGATGAGTCTTTTAGAAAGTGGAAATGCCCTCAACTTCAGTGCCGAGGAAAAACTACAAATTGCCAAACGGCTTAAACTAGTGAATATCAGTCGGGCCATAGCTGACAAAGTCAGTGATTCCAACATTCGTGGCATTATGAGAGTCTCCGAAAAAGAAATCCGCGAGGCCTCAAAAATAATTATTTTAGACGTTGGTTATCAAGGAACAATACCCAAAAGCCTTAATCAAAAGATCCAAACGGCTTTTAATTCCAAGGCGGAATGGTCTCTACTCTGGCGTGCCGACTCCGCCCCCAGTTATATTACGGAATGGAATGGTGAAAATTTTCAAAAATACGTAAAAACAAATTTCCCTAAAATTGGAGATAAATGTACCCAAGCAACCTGTAACAATACTGGATTTCGCGTCGGGGCAATTGAACATCAAGCCAAATGGCACAACCGCATGACTGGTCTGAATTCAGATCCAGTTGTCATCATGCTCGATCTAGATGATACCGTTCTTAAAGAAGTTGATGTTTCGCTCTATCGTGATCATCAGGCAGTTAGCTTTATTGAATATACTCCCGATGCCAATAGCTACGCCAAATATGAAGCTCGCCTAAATGCAGGCCCTGCGGCGGGGAAAGTCATTCACTATGAATTAGATAATGGCATCATGAGAGGCTACGTCACGATAAGACCAGGTATGGAAGATTTCTTCCAAGAGCTAGAACCACTTATCAAAGAAGGACGCGTCAAGCTCCTCGTAACTTCGGCAAATGATCCTGCTCGGACTCAGGCAATCTTTGAACAATTAAAAATTGGCGAAAATACGTTGGAGGAATGGGGCGCCGAATACATTTCCAGAGATAAGTTTATGGTTGGTGCTCAAAAAGATATTAATAAACTAAAAAGCAATCTTGGCATCAGCCACTCAGCACCTATTGCCATTGCTGATGACTTACCTGGGAACGTCATCAACCGAGGAGCAAATGATATTGTTCTCAACATTGAGCCCTGGGACCTTGAGTTCTCATCTAAATATCTCAACGATCCAAGCTCTATATCTGAGAAATTGATGGATGACTTTGCCAGAACAAGGTTGAATGGTAATAAGGTCTATCAAATGACTTTTAAAACTGAAATGGCTCCTCTTAATGACCGTCTTATCATTATGGCCAAACAAGTAGCGCACCTCGACAAGAAGATTAACACCAATCATACGGCAAAACTCAGCTCTAGCATTTACCCCACCACAGGAACCAAAGTATCATCAGCAGCACACGCTAGTGCAGTCGCTTCAACTGGCGCCCCCCAAGCGACTACAAGCTCGACGAATTCAATACATTCCTCAAGTAGTGGCCAAATACATGTAACGACTCAAAAAATCAGTGGCACCACCAGTGCGATGGAACGCTTTCGCATGGAAGAGCTAGTCAATTTGAAAGATAAAATTGATCCTGATATTTTTAAAAACCATCCTCAATATCAAAAAGCCAAAAGTATTATCGATAATTTCATTAAAGAAGAATTCCCGGCACTAATTGGACAAATTGAAGCCGCTCACCCCGGAGCCAAAATGGTTTTTGTGGGACAAGAAAGCTTCTTGATGGCCGATATTTTTGATGCCTTCTATACCAGCCAAGGCGTACTCAACAAAGTCGTACGCCTCCATGTGAGTCAAGATGTCATTACCCAAATGGGATCCCAAAGAACGGCCATCTATCTTGAAAAACTAGGTTTAAAAGATCAAGCAGCCGTTTTCATTAGCAGTAATTTTAATAGCTCTGCATCTGGCCACGCAAACAGTGCACTCTATTTCAATGCATTGAGTAATCATCAAATGAGCAATCGCTCCAATGAACTGGCAACCCTTACCATCAATGTTCATCCTCCAGGTTCAGGACTAGGAAGTAATGCCTTTCGCGACCACTCACCTCTTCCCAATAAATGGATACGAGGAGGCTCTCCCAACCTATGGAATGCTGATCGCGTCAGCTACAAGCTTCCGTCTAAAGATCTCGTAAAACTAAGTGATGATATGCAATTGCATTGGTATGAAGGGAATGCTCTTGATATGGGAACTAAAAATATGCACAAGGTCATTCTACCTGACTCTCAAAAAGAACTTTTATTGTCCATGCAAAAGTATATTTTGCAAGAAACTGCAACCGCAGAAGTTGCAGCAAAAGTTGAATCATCCTTCCGCGAAATGGGACAAGATATGAATTTTCACTTTAACAAATTTAACGGACAGCTGCGCTTTATTACCCAATACTCAAAGAGTGCAAATACGGCGGCACTTCAAGCAACCCTTGATCTGAAGAAACAACTACTGCAACAACTGAATAGCATGGGGAGCGGGATGAACGTTCAAGTAAATATGAAACCTACATTTTTCACTTTAGAAGAAATGAATAAATATAGAGCACCGATGGATACCAGCTGTAGTAGTTTCTTAAAAAAGGCATTTAATTTTTAAGTAAAGAAGATTCCTCGCTCAAAAGGCGAGGGACTTCCATCTAACTTGCAGAAATTGCTAACCTCAATAAGTTAAATTAAAGTTTCACAATTTGTTCAATTTTTTCGCCAATTATACCGAATCAAGAGGACGAAAATTTATCCAAAAAAGTGATGAAGATGGCCCCCAAAGCACTAGATAAAATTACATTCCAAGATCTCTTTGTCATTGAAGAAATTCAAGAACTACAAGATCATTTTGCCAATGCTTGTGGAATTGCATCCATTATCACAGAAGTCAATGGTGCCCCCATTACCAAGCCAAGCAACTTTACCCATCTCTGTCAAAATGTAATTAGAAAGACAGAACTTGGCTGTGCCAATTGCTATAAATCCGATGCCACAATAGGACGTTATCATCCCAGTGGACCAATTGTACAACCCTGCCTAAGTGGTGGCTTATGGGATGCTGGCGTCAGCATATCTGTAGAAGGTAGACATCTTGCCAATTGGCTAATCGGGCAAGTCCGCGACGAAACACTAACCATCGAAAAAATGCGAGACTACGCAAAAAAAATAGGAGCCAACGAAGAGGAATTACTAGAAGCTTTTCAAGCTGTTCCTTCAATGACCCGAAAACGTTTCCAACAAATTGCCGACTTACTTTTTCTCGTGGCCAATCAACTTTCAGGACAAGCTTTTATTAATTTGCAAAAAGAAAGAATCATTGAAGAGCTTAAAATAACAAAGGTCGATTTAAAACGCAGTGAAGGATTTCGTCGCTTGATCTTTGATACCTCGAGAAACCCTATTATTGTAATGGACTCTCAAAACAACCGCTATCTTGACTGTAACCAAGCGGCATTAGATATATACAAATGCTCTTCGCCAGAAGATGTTCTAGGTAAAACCCCGCTTGATTTTTCAAGTCCCATCCAATACGACGGAACTAGTTCAGAACAAAAGGCAGTTTTTTATATTGAAGAAGCCAAGAAAAAAGGGGCCGTTATTTTTGAATGGCGTCACCAAAGAAGTAATGGTGAGATCTGGGATGCCGAAGTTCACTTAATGACATTTCAAAGTGATGGAAAAACATATCAGCAGTTCACGCTAAGAGATATTACGGAAGAAAAAAGAACAGCAGAACAACTAAAAAAGAACAATAAAGAATTGCAAGAATTAAAAATACAAGCCGAAGCGGCCAATAAAGCCAAAAGCGAGTTTATTTCCAATATCAGTCATGAAATCAGAACTCCACTAAATGCCATTATGGGATTTACTGATCACCTATCGGAAAAGAATGCAAACAATGATGACAAAGTATTTCTTGAAA
>QKCN01000114.1 GCA_003245675.1 Bacteriovoracaceae bacterium
ACTTGAACTATAAGTAGCGTCGATTAAGAAACTCATCTTTTGGATGGTTTCCCATTTGCGTAATCGAAGACCTTTATCTCAAAATTTAACGGGTCTTTTCTTTCTCTCGTCTTGGCCTTGAAAGCGAAGCCTTCAAAACTTTTTTTCATTTTAAATTGTCAAATAGCTTTTATCTAAAATACAAAAATCATTTTTTGGTGGAGATGACAGGAGTCGAACCTGCGACCCTCTGAATGCAAATCAGATGCTCTCCCAACTGAGCTACACCCCCAATACGTTTTTGCGTGAGATGGAATTTACGAGATAACATCGGCGGTGTCAACTTTTTTTTAACTTTTTTTTACATTTATTTTTTCGAGAAAAAACTACAACTTAGAAAACAAACATCATATGCATACGGATCAAAATACAAAAACAATAAGTTAGCTCAAAAACTCACATCTAACTAAAGGAAATCGCAAATATAAGATAGAGAGCATACAAAATATCGATCGCCCCCCCCCCTTGTCTGGGGAGCAAATTCACAAATGACAACAAGAAATGGCAATTAAAAATAAGAAAAATTAATTGCTGAAATCCAAAAACAGCACGTTATACAGCTATTTTGCATCAAAATTTACCGATCTCTCCGCAAAAGCAAAAGCAGCTTATAATAGTGCTTATGAATAAATTAATTATCACATTACTGTTGTTACTTTGTTCCCTCGCTATTGCTGCTGAAACCACGAAAGCAACGTACGACCCCACAAAGGGAAGTATACACTTACAAGAAGCAGATGAAATGGCATCACAAATTATTGAACTAGAAGTGAACAAGGATGTAGAGAAGAAACTGACGTCTGCACCTGGCTTTCAAGACATCTCTAAGAACTGCAAAGAAGAATCGAAAAAGAATAACAGCGAAGGAAAAATTAATTTAAAAGAGGCTAAGGACTGCATTTCCGCGGCGATTGATGCGAAAATGAAAGAGATGGATGAAAACGCGCAAAAATCTCTTGCCGAAAATTTAAATCTCAATACTCTTCCCCGCTTCAAACAAAAACAAGGAAAGCTTGGATCGCTAATGCTAGACTATTTTTCAGAGCGATTGCAAACGGCACTTTACGGTGAAGAAACAGGCTATGATAAAGATACTAAAAAGCTTAAAGAAAAATTTGTCGATCCCAAAATATTCTATGAAATGCATAAGGCACAACTTTCTAAAAATGTTCTCCTCGAAGCTTCCACTTTCTGCCACACTAATTTCGATGATGGCCCAATTTTGAAAAAAGTAACAAATAAAAAAGTTGATTCTATTACAATTGATGCGAATACAGCCTCAAACTATGCCAAACTCCTTTCTGAATGTTTAAAACGAATTCCAGCATTGTGCAGACTAAAGTCATCAAGCGTGACAAGCGGAACGATTTGTAATAGATCCCACCAGTATCGCTCCAACATAACACAAACACCAGATCTTCAAGATCCTAGTTCTACAGGTGCATCAACACAGTCAAAAGATTTCACTCAAAGTTGCTCAATCGACTTCGGAGATGAAGATGCAGAAAAGTTGGTCACCAGCGCCTGTAATACTCAAACTCGCTTACGCGACTTTAGAAAAACAATTGCACAAACAACATCCATAATAGAACAACTCGACGATCTCGCAAAAAAGGATGGTGCAGCCTATGAGCTAGGTGTTGCCTTTGATAAAGTTTATGGGAATGGAAAAGACGACAAAAGCATTGACGAGCTAACCACTGTTTCCTCTGGTATTTTTGATGAAAAGGAAGGAGAGCTTGGACAAAAGATGGCTGAATATCAAAAGATGGCCGATGAGTGCGAAAAACCAGAAAACAAGGATAGTCAGGCTTGTAAAGCTCTCAAAGTGAATCAAGAAGATCACAGTGAAGAATACAGCGATCAAATTGCCACACACGAAATGGCAACCCAGCTAATGGAGAATAAAATTGAACAACTGGGAAAAGAGGGCGACAAAGAAAAAGTAGCAGCTTATCTCGAACAAGAAGGAAGACTTACCGAGGAAATGAAAAAAGAATTAGAAGGGGCAAGCACTGCTGATGAGATCACAAATAAAATCAAAGAAACAATACGCCGCGAACGAGATGCCGAACTGGAACTTGTTATGGACGATATCCAGGATGACCGGACGTCAAATCTTGGAAACGAAGTTAGGGATGAAAGAGAAAATCTACAAAACCTCCTCCAATTCAATAACGTCGCCCTAGGATATTTAACTGTTACTCAAGGAAGCGGTGACGACAAAAAAGAATCACAAAACTTTGGCATAATCGAATACGAATTTGCAGGTCGCGGAGAAGCAGATCAACAGACTTTAGAAAAGCTGCGCGAACAACTTCCTGATAGCCAAAGAGGTACTGCAAGTGAACAACAAAAAGCAGTCTATTTTAATGCCGATAATATTGATGGCATTCTCGATGGATTTTAATAATTTCAATAAAATAAGCCCCTATTCTGTCCGTTAATATAATTCTCCAAAACTCCGATAAGAGAAGGATCTTTGTTTACATTAATTCTCTCAGGGAGTTTACATGAAATTTATTCTAACAATTACTCTGCTTATTTCCTTTTTAGGATTTCAAGCTTGCAGCTTGATGACGACACACAAGGCTGAGCGCGCCATTGCCAGTGAGGGAAAGCTCAAGCTTCCCGTGGTCTACGATCTGGCTAAACTAGAAAAACGCGAAGATTGGAAAAAAACTAAAAAATTTCATATTCCCCCAGCGGCCATCAAAGACATGGAGATGGACATTCCCAATAAGGCCTATCAGCAACCCTATCCTGCCGTTTTTCTCCAAAACGACTACCTAGTAGTTTGCCAAGACGATTGCTATAAACCGCAAGAACTCTTTCCTGAAAAAGAAGGAGAAAACTATCTCTTTGCATTTGAGACCGCGGAAAAGAAGAAAAGAAAAGTATCAAAAGAAAACCAAGCACTTCTTAGAACAACCACCGTCTATTACTGGTTATCTCGTTTCCTCAAAGAAATGCAAGTTTACGGTTTGCTTCCAGAAAAACGCCTTGAAGTCTATATTGATCGCGATTACGATTCAATGAAAAATAATGCCTTCTATGCACCTGGGGACAACTCGCTCTCTTTCTTGCCAGCAAAACGCAATCTACTCATGAAGCTTTTGCAAAACTATAAGCTAAATCCTTCTGCAGCAGATCCTGCAGTCATCATGCACGAAATGGCCCACTACCTCTTCCATATGCGTCTTGGAACGGGAAAATTGATGAATCGCAGTGTAGAAAGTGGGCTCAACGAAGCTTGGGCAGATTATCTTGCCCTGTCAGTACTCGACGATGACAAAATGGGCGTTATCTTCACAGGAGGAAAACCTGGAGGTCTTCGAGATTATCGCGTTGACGCAGAAACAATAAAAAAATTCTATAAAAAATTTAATGCCCAAAAAGGCCCAGTAGAAGAAAAAGAAGAACACGATATTGGTGAGGCAGTAACCTTTCTATCGCTCGGCGTGAAGCGTATGCTGATCGAAAAAGGCATAGCCAAAGAGGAAGCTGATAAAATTTTTATTAGTGCGGTTTTAGAAACAATTAAAAATCCTTTTGCTACTATTACAAGCTTCATGCACAACTACTTTGTGGGTCTCGCTGCTCATGATGAAATTCAAGAAAAAGTGCCTGAAATACTTGAAGCCTATGCCAAAGCTGGTGTAGGTGCTTTCCCCCTCCCCGAAGCTGATTTTGACGTTCTCAGCGAAATCGAAAAAGCTGTATCGACCTCTTCAGATGCATTTGTTACGGCCGGAGTAAGCTTAGAATATGGCCTTAAATATCAAATGATGGGACTTCCAAAACGCCACTACTTCAAACTTGGACTAATGAACTTAATTGACCTTTCTTCTGAAGTGGTAAAAAAGGAAGGAGAAAGTGACGAAGATTTTGCCATTCGCGAAAAATTCACTCCCGCACCTATTCTTTATAAATTTCAGATCGAAGGAGATAATATTTCAACTCCTTTCTGGATGCTTTATGAGCAGAAGACAAAGCAAATGCTCTCCGTCTATAGACTTGATGGCAAGATTCTCACCCATGAAGATGCTGGAATATTGAGCCAAATAGAAGCAATCTATCCTCACCTTTCAGAGATAGCAGGCTTCTTAGCTCCAAGTGTTTCCGAAATTCTGAGTGAAACCCTAAAATTAGAAAAGAATTGGCGCGACAAAGCCAAGCACAAAAGTACGCTTACCAAAACGGAAGATCTTGAGTTCTACTACAAAGGGAAACTCCACGATGCCTATCGCGAAAGTTACAAGGTCTCTCCCAAATTCTTAGCATTCTTGCGCAAAAAAGATAATACCAAACTCACTTGGGTAAAGGATGACTTAGGTCTTGAGCACGTCTACAAGAATGATAAAGGGCATAGCTTAGTTGGCTATCAATACTTTGAAAAAGATACGTTCAGTTACAAAATAATGCTCATTGATGCAAATTAATAGAAGGGAGCTCTAAGCTCCCTTTTTTATTACCCTACTTTCCTCACTTTTCAGTCTTTAATGATTTAAGAATGCTTATTTAAAAACCGATAAGAGAAGTGGAGTAATGTATAATGAGCAGAACCTTTTACTTCTATTTTTCACTTATTGTCCTAATACCTTTCGGTATTATCGCAATTGATCAACTCACAAAGTTCTCAACCAGTGAGCTTGCTTATAATCCAGGATTTTGGCTGGGAAGCTTGTCCACACTCCCCCCTCTTTTGCGCATTATCAGTGTTTCAACATTATTTGGCTTCTTCTTTTTGCTTTTTATTATCGTCCAATATCTTTTGACCCTAGACATGTATCCTTTGCGCATTGGTCTCTCGTTTGTTATTGGAGGCATCGGCGGAAATGTTTGGGACAGAATCAGCTTAGGAAAAGTTCGCGATTTCATATTCTTTCCGCCGCATTTTGCCTTTAATATGGCCGATGTTTTCTTGGGAATAGGAGCGTTGCTTATTGTATTTTCTGTTTTTAAATATCGTCATCAATTATGGCGCCCTAACTGTGTTCGTCATGGAATTTTAGTTAATAGCAAATTGCAATTGCCTTTTGCCCTGACCCTCCTCGCCATCGCCACAACTCTGGCAATCAGCCTTATTATTTTTTCTATTGCATTTTTAAAGACAGCGCATTTTCCCAGCGATTTAATTGCAAATTATATACTCAGCGCCACAATCATCACTGCTGCTTTTGGCCTGGTGAGCTTTATTGCGGGAATTTATATATCTCATCGCAGCGTTGGACCTCTTTACGCTTTTGAAAAATTCATCGAACAAATTTTGGAAAATAGAAATATCCACACTCCACTGAAATTAA
>QKCN01000070.1 GCA_003245675.1 Bacteriovoracaceae bacterium
GATATATTAAATTTTTTAACGCAATTCTTTCTTTTTGAAAATTTATCAGGGCCTACACTTGCTCTTTTTGCCGAGTCGGCAAGCTCAATTCGTGTCAAAAAGGGTGATCATATTTTTTGGCAAGATAAAAAGGCTGAAGCCTTTTACCTCATTGCTTATGGCAAGTTTTGTGTTTACCGCTTAACTCCCCAGGGTGATGAGCGCATTATGCATTTTCTTAAAGACAGGGAGATGATTGCAGAAGCTGCTGCTTTTAGTTCGGGAGTCTATCCCGCTTCTTGCCAAGCTTTAAAGGAAGGGCTTGTCATTGCAATTCCTACAGAAATTTTGATCTCCCAGATTCGCGAGAATCCTGAATTAGGACTTCAGATGCTGGCCGGTTATTCTAAACGCCTAAGAGAATTTGTCGGAATGGTGGAGTTTCTCTCTGTTGCAGATGTCAACGTGCGCATGGCCCGTTTTTTTGTAAAGAATACAATTCGCCATGAGGGTAAATATTTTTTAAATGCGGATATTTCTAAAAAAGAAATGGCCCAATTTTTAAGCATTACGCCAGAAACTGTTTCAAGAGTGTTAAAAAAATGGAAAACATCTCTGATAATTCAAGAAGATAGCGGACAAATAGCCTTACTCAATTTCGATTATTTATTAAATCTTGCAGAAAGTTAAAAAGACTTGATTCAAATCAAGTCATAAATTTCCCGATTACCGTAAAGTATCTGTGTGAACACAACATGAGAGGTACTTTATGGCAAAAAGAAAAATAATCACAATCAATGAAGATCTTTGCAACGGCTGCGGTAACTGTGTGACGGGATGTGCCGAAGGGGCCCTTCAAATAATTAATGGAAAGGCTAAGCTCGTTAAAGAAGATTTTTGCGATGGCTTTGGTGATTGTATCGGGCATTGTCCAACTGGTGCCATGAAGATTGAGGAAAGGGAAGCTGCCGCTTTTGATGAAATGGCAACAGTGAATCATTTACGTGCAAATTTTGGAGAAGATGCCGTTGAAAAGTATCACGAAGCTCAAAAGGTTCATGCTGAAAAAGAAAAACCTCGCGGTTGTCCAGGACTGATGAACTTTTCCATAAAGAAAAAAGATGATCAAAAAGAAAAATCTATAGCTTCCACCACTCAAAGTGGCTTTAGTAAAGATTTTCAGGCTATTCCGTCTGAATTGGGTCAATGGCCAGTTCAGCTTCATCTCATTAATCCGGCGGCACCATTTTTGAGTGGAAAAGAGCTTGTTGTCGTTTCGACTTGCTCACCTACGGCCTCTGCCGATGTTCATTGGCGCTATATTCGTGGGCGCAATATTGCTATTGCATGTCCTAAATTGGATCGCACAGAACCTTATGTGCAGAAGCTAGCTGATATTTTTAAAACCCATGAAATTCCTAGAATTATCATTTTGCGTATGGAAGTTCCTTGCTGTGGAGGACTCACTCATATTGTTCAAGAAGCAAAAAAGTTATCGGGAAAAGTGGACCTTATTGTAGAGGAGCATACTGTTTCGATTCAAGGTTCAGTCATTTCCATTAAAGAAATATAGGAAAGTTAAACTATTAACCAAGGAGTTATTATGTCGATGTTTTGTTTTCAATGTCAGGAAGCGGCAGGCTGTAAAGGCTGTACCGTAAAAGGCATGTGTGGAAAAGAGGCGAGTACTGCGGGGATGCAAGATCTGCTGATCCATATGCTGAAGGGGCTCGCGGTACTTTCTGAAAAAAATTATGACGTGAGAGTTGGACATACTATTATTGAAGGTTTGTTTGCCACTATCACTAATGCCAATTTCGATGACGATCGTTTTCATACTATGATTTTTGATGCCATCAAATTACGGGATGAACTTAAAGTAAAAGTTTCTGATTATTGCGATTGTGATTGCTTAAGTTTTGATCCTGAGAGCATCACTGATTTGGAGACTCAGGCGGCGAAGGTCAGCATTTTAAATGTGTCACCCAATGAAGATGTGCGCTCTTTGCGTGAGCTTTTGCTTTACGGCATGAAAGGGGTTGCCGCTTATGCTCATCATGCCATGGTGCAAGGCTATGAAGACGAAAGCATTTACAAATTTTTAGTCAAAGGTCTTGCTTCGATGACTAAAGAATTGGAAGTCGATCAAATGGTTGGCTTAGTGCTTGAGTGTGGAGAGATTGCGGTGACGACGATGGCACTTTTAGATAAGGCCAATACATCGACTTATGGAAATCCTGAGATTACTGAAGTGAATTTAGGCGTGGGAGATCGTCCCGGTATTTTGGTTTCAGGTCACGATCTTAAAGATATGAAGCAACTTTTAGAAGAGACTAAAAATGCGGGTATTGATATTTATACTCACAGTGAAATGCTTCCGACGCATTATTATCCCGAATTTAAAAAGTATACACACTTGAAAGGAAATTATGGTGGATCTTGGTGGCATCAAAATAAAGAGTTCGCTTCTTTTAATGGACCTATTTTGATGACGACAAACTGTATTACGCCTGTGCAGGAAGAATATAAAGACCGCATCTTTACTACGGGAGTCGTAGGTTATAAAGGCGTTCAGCATATTCCTGAAAGAGATGGCAAAAAAGATTTTTCTCAAGTCATTGAACTTGCTAAAACATGCAAGGCTCCGACTCAATTAGAGACAGGGAAAATCGTTGGAGGCTTTGCGCATAATCAGGTTTTGGCACTCGCCGATAAAGTTGTGGCCGCAGTGAAATCAGGTGCGATTAAAAAATTTGTGGTGATGGCGGGCTGTGATGGTCGTCAGAAGGGGCGAAATTACTTTACTGAAGTTGCCGAAAAATTGCCAAAGGACACTGTTATCTTGACTGCTGGTTGCGCTAAATATCGTTATAACAAGTTGAATCTTGGTGATATTGGGGGGATTCCTCGCGTATTGGATGCTGGCCAATGTAATGATTCTTACTCTTTAGCTGTTATTGCGCTTAAATTAAAAGAGGTTTTTGGACTAGAAGATATCAACGAATTGCCAATTGCATACGATATTGCATGGTATGAACAAAAGGCCGTTGCTGTTCTTTTGGCCCTTTTACATCTTGGGGTAAAAAACATTCGCCTAGGGCCAACCCTTCCCGCTTTCTTGTCTCCTAATGTGGCCAAAGTGCTGGTGGAAAATTTCAATATCATGCCTATTGGCAATTCCGATGAAGATGTGGCAAAAATAATGGGATAAAGATTAACAGGGGGCTTTAGGGCCCCCTTTTTATTTACAGGATGTAATGTATGCCGATGGAGCGCTGGATGCGCGGGAATCAGCGAATTAGGATTTGTTTTGGAATTATTGGCTCCCGCAGGTGATTTTTTTACTGCAATTACGGCATTTAAAAGTGGTGCTGATGCAGTGTATTTGGGATTAAAACAGTTTTCTGCGCGTCGAGGTGCGGTTAATTTTGATTGGATGGAGTTAGCTCGCTTATTGGGATATGCCAAACAACACGACAAAAAGGTTTTTGTAACCCTCAATACCGTTATTAAAGAAGAAGAGTTTCCTGACATTATACATGTGCTTACGCGTCTAACTCTTTTGCAGGTTGATGCAGTTATTGTTCAGGATATTGGTCTTGCTTTTTTTATTCACAAAAATTTTCCCTCTTTGGAAATTCATGCATCAACACAGATGTGTGTCCATTCGGTTGAGGGGCTAAAAGAAGCTGCACAATTGGGAATTTCTCGAGTCGTGCTTCCTCGCGAACTAAGCCTCTTGGAAATAGAGCATTTAAAGAAGGAAGTCCCCAATATGGAGTTGGAAGTTTTCATCCATGGGGCCCTTTGCTATTCTGTTTCTGGTCTTTGTCTTGCATCTGGTCTTCTCTTAGATCGTTCGGGGAACCGAGGAGCTTGTGCCCAGATGTGTCGTTCGCACTTTACACGCGATGGCCAAAATTTATATCCCTTTTCCTGCCGCGATCTGTGGCGCGGAGAGGATATTGTGAAATTGCAAAGCATGAGGGTGGATTCTTTTAAAATAGAAGGCCGTTTAAAGGGTGCGGACTATGTTGAAGCGGTAGTCTCTTATTATCGTATGCTGCTGGAGGGCGATAAAGAAAAAGCTGAATTTTGGGAGAGGAAAATAAAGTTAAGTTTTGCTCGACGTAAGACTAAAGGTTTTCAAGATGAAAAGTTATTAGATATGGATTATCCCAAGAGCCGAGGAATTTTCATTGGAAAAGTTCAGGCCGGAACAAAGGGAAATACTCTTAGAATTAGAAGTTCTGAGAAGTTTAGCCGAGGTGATCGCCTTCTTTTTTTGCGAGATGGATTTAATGAAATGGGGGTCGCGGCACTGATTGCGGATGTTAAATTTCAAAGAGGGGAGACCTTACTCAGTTTTAAAGAGCAACTTCCGTGGCATGAGCTAAAAGAGGTTTATAAGTTAAGTGAGGCTTTCCAGAAAAAAAAGAAATTCAGTGATGATATTAAGATTTTTCCCGCACTAAAGAGTCAATATGATTTGCAAGTCAAACGTACTAATGAATTTTTAGAGCTTAAATCCTCTTTGCCTTTGCTCGGGGAGAGAGTTTTGACATTTGAAGTGGAGAGTTGGCCTTTGGCCGAAAAGGAAAGTTTGGAAGGTGTTTTTAGGAAAATCTTCATGCAATCAGGTGAAGCTCCATGGGAGCTAAATAAATTGCTGATGGCAGAAGATGTCAAAACCGTTTATTTGCCTCCAGCCTTTATCAAAAATATAAGAAAGCAGTGGTATTTGTTTTTAGACGAGGAGCTGCAAAAATATGGATCATCATTTCAGATAAAGAATAATGGTTTTTCCCTAGATGCTGATCTTAGTGCTTTTGTGGCCAGAAGAAGGAATCTCTTTTGGGGAGAGCTTCCTTTTTGGAATGGAGAAGCTTTGCAGGAAAAAATAATTCCTGTTCACAGTTCTTTTTCCTTTTTATGTCTCCATCCTTTTTTGAATTTACAGGAAGCAGAGAAGTTATTGGATCAGTATTTAAGGGAACATCAAGATGTCTCTTTGTGTCTGGGGATCAACAATTTATCGCATTTGGGTCTTATTCGAACATTAAAGAAAAACCATAAGATTTATTGTTTTGCTGATTTTTATTTTTATAGCGCCAATGGATCTGTAGTTGATTTTTGGCACCAAGCAGAGCTCGATTGTCTTTTTGCTTATGCTTGGGTTGAGGATAAAAATGGGATCGGTATACAGATCAAAGATAAGGAAAGCTTGCCCTTATTTATTAGTCGTGCCTGCCTTATCAAGCACTTAAATGCTCAGGGACATTGTGCAAATCAC
>QKCN01000047.1 GCA_003245675.1 Bacteriovoracaceae bacterium
CAATGATCTCTCAACTCAAGCCTATCTAGACTTGGCAAGTGACGATCTCATGGAGCTTGATCCAAAGAATTAAACATAATCAGGTTTTTCGTATAAATCAGACTTGAGACATCTTGCTTTAGTAATTCCATATCTTTTGGCAACATCGACAACTACATTATAAAACCAATCTTCGGCCATGGGAGAAACTGTTATAGACTCAATCAGCGTGTTGAGATCGCAGTCCACATAAACGCCATTTCCAGAAAATATTTTTTTATCGCGATCGTGATCGCGCAAGCGAGGGTCTTTCCAGACCACGGCCCTGACTTCCTTCTCATGAGCAAAATCTAATCGCTTAATGCGAATGGCCGCAAGGTGATCGTGCTGATCAAAAGTCATCGCCTTTTCAAAATCAATATAAGTCACTTTCCCAATATGAACATTCCAACGACTCTGCTCTATACTCTTTTTGAGCAGTCCCACACGAGTTTTAATGGCCACACCGTAAGTTGGATTAGAGTAAAGCTTCCAGAAAGACTCCGCCTCATTTTGATTTTCATGCCAACAAGTCACACCCATATGGCCACGATCGCGGTAAGAACTTTCAAAATAAGAAACATTTATATCAATTTGCTGTTGCATTTCTTCCCGCGTCATCCAGGGAAAAGCCGCAGTAAGCTTATCTTTCCAATACGCCGTGTCATAATAATGCTTGGGCCAAACTCCTTCCCAAGGGTCATCAAAACGATCTGCACGACAGAAAAATAAGGAACTTAGCGAAAGTAATGAGCAAAATTTGGGAAAATTCATAAAGTGCCAAATGACAGTGTCATCTTGGGGTGTATCAAATCCAGGATAATCATTGAACGGCATAAGAAAACTCCTCAGCTTAGTACTCTGGTATTATTTCATAATCTGACTTGGGCCGACAAGGCCGCAAGTCTTTTTGGGCCAAAAATTATTCAAAAAAGTATTAACTATTTGTATGATGCTTATGCGGGTTCATGGAAGAACTCTCAAAAGCTGAAAATTCAAGGAAGATATGCTTTGCGGCCAGGGCCAGAAAGAATGGGGGTTTTTTCTGGCCTTTTCTTTTATACAAAGTACTTTCCCATAAAAAAAAACCTCGCAGTAAGCGAGGTTTTTTTTTCGATATAAACTCAAACTAATAATCAGAAATGAGGAACATAAAATCTGGAACTTCAACAAAAGGATTCATGTTGCCTTGATACTTGAAGATCTGCTTATTGCGTTCTTGTTCTACTTCATCAACAGGATCTTCAGTGTTCCACTTCTTGACGAAATATTCTTCTGTCTTAGAAATATTTTTGCCATAGCGAACCGCAAAATAGGCAAGAGAGCGGGCCAAATTTCCTTTGTGTTCAATTCTAGGCTCAAAGCATGTCTTACCATCAGCATCTGTTCCAAAAGCACTTCCATACTGCGCCCAGCGAGCATTCTCGACTTCACAGAACTCATAGTTGCTGCGACGAGAATTGATTTTAGAATCTGCGGGATAAAGATGATGCAAGTCAGATTTGGCGATTCCAGAAGCACCACGACTTTGTGGCCAAGTATGCTCACAATTCATAACGCTACCATTGGGAATGCCAGATGTTCTGATACAAATCCCAGAATAAACTCCGCAAACTTCCCCTGCATCGTTATCAATAATACCAAACATCACTTTACGCGCATCGGTATAACCTAAATCAATATTTGTCGAAATGATGCGGCGCAAATTTTGCCGAAAATCATCATCACATTTTCCAATCAATGACTGATATTTTGCCGGAATCTGATTGTGACCAACAATATAATCCCAATATTGTTTGCACGTTTGTTCCGTTAAAGCTGCCTGTGCTGAAATTGCAGAAATAAGAAAAAAGACACTAACTAAAATTTTCATAAATACCCCTCCCTGGACAAAAAGATTTCGGACGTCTTCCTAACCTCCTTTAAACTTTCTCAACGACCATTCATTTGCGGCAAACAATGCCTCTACTTTGTTTTTATTTGCAAGGGTTTGCGCTGAATTATCATACCCTTATATTTTACGCGTAACTCTAACGAAATGCCTACCTTTTTTGCCTTAGGATTAATGCGATATTTCAATTTCCCTTTAAATTTTTCACCTTTTTTAAGAAGAGGAACTGAAAAATGGCCATCCATTATAGAAACTAGGCCATCTGTTAACTCTACCAGCTCTATTTCATAGCCTTGGCCATCCAGCGCATCACTGCTCTTACCCCAAAGCTTAACTTTGACACTTTCAACATTTCCTTTTTTGCTTAAAAATCTTTTAGCGCGGGTGTATTTGTCATACTTCACTTCAATTTTTAACTCAGGATTGGCCAGAATGACTCCCTCAATAATCTGTTTCTGAGTGGCAATTCCTGCGATGTTATCATTATCATCAAAAGTCCCTAGGACTTCGATAAAGAAACGGTCTCCAGGTTGAGCAGCATTGGAAATTTTAAACTGAGTCATTCCCGAAAAAACATTGAGGCTATTTTCCTCGACAACAGGAATCAAACTCTCTTCTTTAGCAAGCAAACTCAAATTATTAGAAAAGGACAAAATTTTAATTTTCCCATTACTTGCCTTACCTGCAACTCCCCCAAAATTTTTGAGAGCAATATTGAGATCCATCATCCCATCTTTGACAAAACCGACAGGCGAAGATGAAGTAAGGCTAAGGGAATTAGAAGCCAAGCGAACTACAGCATGCGTACGAATAAATTCTTCTGCCGCTTCTTGTCCTAAACCAAAAGCGCGCTCACGCTCTTGATCAATCACTGCATTATAGCCCTCTCCCAAACCTTGATTGTAACCACGTTGACGCGAATCTTTTAAGCCTCTCGCCTTTGCTTCGAAGAAAACAATGTCGTAGGATTTTTGATATCCTTCCGCAAAAAGATCATTTTTCACTTCCTGAAAACGAGGCATCTTTTTACTTTCGTATGCAGGCACATAAGCCTCTGCATATGCACTGTAATGACTGCGCTGATAATTAGAGTGAAAACTGCGCACATAGGAATCTTCACAGGCATCAATAAAGTCTTCTACTTGCTTATAGGCAAAAGAGCAATCGCGATCCCCTAAAAGCACATTGTATCCTTGAGGTGTGCGATGAACATCTTGTGGCCGAGAAAGATTTCCTTGAATAGAAAGCAAAAACTTAAGACGCTGTGCTATGGTTTGAACATAGTCATCAACTTGAGACTCGATGTTTAAAGCAGCTTCTCTTTCTTCTGGCGTCAAAGAAAACTCATCTTCACCAGCAACAAGCCAAAGTTCTTCAATAGCATTATCAACGTCGGCCATCATCAGAAGTGACTTCTTCAGAGTATTGCCCATAGGCACTTCGGTATCGAGGATTTCAGCTTTGCGTAAGCGGAAAGCTCTAGGATAATCTTCACTCATTGCAGTATTGCGCGCATTTTGCTTGCCAACCAAAATTCCGGCAGCCCGCCCTTCCTCGAAAGAAGCTTCTGAAGTATTTCCTTCTTGATAACCTTCCACATTTCCTTTGAGCTTACCACGCAAAAGTCCGCGATAAAGTCCATCCACAAGTCCTGTTTGCTCTCCAATGGCATAACCATTTTGTTCACCTTCAAAAAGACCAAGACTTGCTCCTGCATCAGAACCACTGGTATTGGCCGATGCTATCGCCTGAGCGGCAGCAACACTTTTTGCCTCTGCCAAATAGTTATCATAAAGACTTTCACGCGCCTCATACTCTCTTAAAGCATAGGCCGTTGCCGACTCTGCCGTTTGAGCAATATCTTCTGCAATTGCACAATCTGATTGCAAATTGCGCAACTGATATTGAAGATCTGAAATGAGTGAGCGCAAATTAGCAATATACTGATGATTTTGGTTGATAAAATCTTTGAGCGAATTTATTTGTGCGCGATTATTATCACGAACTCTTTGATTTTCTGCAATTTGATTTTGATTGCGATAGATAAGGCTCTCTAAGCTTTGCTTGCGACTGCGAGCATTGGATAATTCATTTTCCAAGCGACGAATATTTGAACGCACAGAACGTACAACATCTTCTTGCTGCCTTACGCGAGCATTTATGGTGTTGTATTCACGGTCCAAACTATCATATTGGTTCTGATAGCGATTGAGATCCCCTTGGGCCGAATTAATTTGTGAAGAATAGCTAGAAATTTCAGATTCAGTTCGTGAAATACTGCTCTCCACCTGAGGTAAACGAGAGCGGGCTGAATTTAAATCAGATTGAGCAGAGCTAAGACTGCTTTCCAAGCTACTAATGCGACTGTGGATGCGACTCTTTTGCTGCTCAGTAAGATTGGGATCATTTAAAGAAGATTTTGCGTCTGAGATTTGAGAGCGCAAACGAGGGATTTTGCTTTCATTGATATTAATGGTTTTAACCAATTCATTACGTTGTGAACGCAAATTACTCAAACTAGAAATGGCTTGAGACTTTTTTGATTCCAAACTACGCAACTTGGAGCGGGATCTTTCCAGATCAGAAGCAGCTGAAGAGCGAAGAGAAGATTTATTGCGTAGCTCTCTTTCTAAGCTGTCTAACTGCATTTGTTCTCTTCTTAAACTTGATTCTTCCGAACTAATCGCGTGAGACAATGAAGGAATACGATTACTCAATTCATCACGCTCACGCTCTGCAATGCGAATCTCTTTCATTAAAGCTTGATTGTGATTAAGTAAGTTTTCAATTTGTCTTTCTAAATTTGCAATTTCCAACTCCGAGTCACGAATAACTCTTTGAGCATCTGCAACTTTATTTTGATTATCGCGAATTTCACCTTCGGTATAAGATATATCACTGAGCAATCCATTAACGATCTCTCGCTTAGCATCAGAAACTTCCTTCTTCTGCTCGTAGATATCGCCATAGCTAATATAATCAATTTCATCTGGCAAAGTAGACGCAAATAGGCTCAATGACCCCAAGGCTAAGGCAAAACTTAAACACAATTTCATCTCTTTCTCTCCTCTAACCCCACGAATGGGAAAATCTCTCTATTTCTGTTTTCATACATTTGAGGTTTTTTTACAAGAGGCTGTAAGTAATGAATTGAAATTACAGGTTTTTCTGGAGCCAGAATGGCACTAAAGGTGGCAAAGTGGGACTAAGGTTTGATTGGAATGTACCCTCTCTCGCTCCCATCCGAAATAGGCTCTGCTCGGCGTCGAAGCTCGCAGACATACCGTCCATCCTAGACATCGTCTGCTCCGGCTCCTGCCTCTCGCAGACATACCGTCCATCCTAGACATAAAAAGGCCCGCGGGGTAAGCGGGCCTTAAGGGTTTCGAGGTTTGGGTTTTGGGGTTTAGAAACTTAAAGGTCGCTGACCTAAGTTCCACTAAATTAATCGGGTATTTCACAGAATACTTGAGCACTTTCATCGGAAAAAAGGCGGTTTCCATATTATTTTAACTAGTTAGCGAAATTAGCAATCGATCTTCCCAGTCCTCCCCCAAAGAAGAGGGGTGCAAAACAGCATGATGGTGAAAAGCTGAAATACTGACTTTATGCCAACGATCCACCCCTAAATGCTTTTGGGCAAAATTCCAAGAAGCCTCTGCATCCATCATAATGTCACGAGGATCGGAACAAAACTCAAAAGACGACTTGGACAAACCTTCTAGCGCAGAGTTCTTTAAGGTTTCTAAAGCCTGCCAAATATAGGCATATTCCTTAGTGCCACAGAATAATTTATCTTTGAGACAAATGGGGGCAAAGGAAGGAAGAGGTAAACTGAAAGCTAGCTTGGAAAAGATTTTTAACCAGAAAGCTTGGTAAGCTTTCAAAATAAACGGGGGGGAAAAAAAGAAAAAATGAATTTTGAGTTTATCTGCCCAATGCCTCCCCTCAGGAGTTTGCAAAAAGAACAAAAGAGCATCAAGGCAACCTGAGGAGTTTGCAATAACCAAAAGTTCCTTAACATTTTCGTTCTGAGGGATTTGAGCGCTGATCTGCTTGAGTCTTTTCTCTAAATGGAAAGAGCGCGTCAAATCTACTTGCAGGGGAAAATACCCTCGATCGGCCAATTTTAGGCGAAAATACTCACTACCCACTTGTGGCCTATTATTAAGTCCATGAAAAAGAAGTGCCAATTTTTCCATAATAAACAATCCTTAACTCTGTCATTTCAAGCCTTTTGGTACTATCATTTATGCAAACAAAAATACAAGAGGTTTTCCATGTCTGGCTTTATGATTGATTTGGATTTTCTTAAGAAAGTCTCCTTTTTTAGTGACTTTACTGAAGAAACTCTTTCTTATCTAAGAAATTGCTTGCGTCCTATCACCATTTCTCCTCAAGAAAATGTTTTAACCCAAGACGAAGAAAACGATACTCTATTTATCCTTATGGATGGGATGGCCGAAGTCTTGGTTGATGAAAAAAATGTTACCTTGTTACACAAAAGAGGTGACCTCATTGGAGAAATGTCACTCATCCTTAAAACAAAATGTTCCGCAACAGTAAAAGCAGTCACACCAGTAGAGCTAATGAGTTTGCGCATGGAATTTCTCGACGTACTTCCTGCCCAACAAAAGGCACAAGTAGAGGCAATGATTTATCGCAAATTCTCCCTCTTACTCGGAGATAAGCTTGAAAAAACAAATCACAAGGCCAAACTATTTGAAGAAACAAATCAAGAACTTCAAAAAACGCAAGATGATTTAAAAAAGCACAATGAAAGCCTAGAAGAGAAGATCAAAGAACGAACAAAAAGTCTGGAAGAAAAATCATTAGAGTTAGAAAAACAATACGTCGCGCTCCAAGCGGGGCAAATGCAACTAAAAGAGTCATCACAAACCAAAGAGATGGCACTACAAAAAATTCATGAGCTGGCCCGAACGGAGCTACCCGAGTTTCGCCTCAAAGTAAGCTTTGCGGCCAATCAACCACCAGAAGAACAAGCAAACTTGCTCAAAGAAATCGAAAATCGCATCAGCTCCATCGAAGATTTTCTCACCCCCTTTATCGCGCTCTATGAAAGTGAAAAGAAAATAAAAAGTAAAAAAGTTCTTCTTGCAGAATCAGTCGTCAAACAACACGTAATCTCTAAAATGGCCCTTGGCGGAACAGGTATTTTACTCGATATCGTCAAAAAGAAAGAAGACCTACTACAAAAATTAGATGAAGAACAATATGACCTTATCTTTTTCTCTACCGACTTTATGGAAGAAGTACCTATTATCCATGACAAAAATCCGTTAGCAATCCTTGTGCTACTCTGCTCTGATCAAATTTCTTCCTATATTGATATTTTACCGAAGTATCCCTACCTTAAACACATTATATCTAAAGATATTACTGATCGAGCACTGACGATAAAAAGCATTGCAACCACTGTCACAAAAATTTTCACAACTGATTTTTTTGGTCCAGAAAAACTGCTTAACTGGGGAACTGAAATCTTTGCAGAAAAAGTCAATAACAGCACCAAACGCGAAGAACATATTTCCAATATGAATGCCTATCTCAAAAACATGGGCGTCCGCAGTAGCTTTCTTACAAACATCAATATTGTAGCCGAAGAGATGTTGATGAATGCTATATACGATGCGCCAACCGACGGCTCAGGCAAACCTCTCTTCAACCATCTCGCTCGTACGGAAGTGATCAAACTCGAAGAGGCTCAACAAGGAACCTTCCGCTATGGCTGTGATGGCGTCAATGTTGCAATTTCGATGACTGATCCCTTCGGCCGCTTAACAAAAAGTACAATTTTAAAATATGTGAGCTCCCTCTACCAAGATAGCTCACAAAACTTGAACGACAACCAAGATAAAGGTGGTGCCGGAAAAGGAATGTACCTCATCATGCGTCTAGCTGATCTCGTTATTTTCAATGTCCTCCCTACGACGCGTACAGAAGTACTAGCGATTTTTAATCTTGAAAAAAACAAAGATCAAGATCTCAATCTGCCAGCATTTCACTTTTTTGAAATCTAAAAAGGATACAATATGAAAGTACTTATTACTGAAAAAATCCCCAGCAGTGCTAAAACAATTTTAGAAGGACAAGGTGTTGAAGTCATCGAGTTCACAGAAGATCGCCCCATGACAAGAGAAGAGCTCCTCACAATGGCCAAAGATTGCCAAGGAATCATCTCAATGCTTTCCAATAAAATCGACAAAGAACTGATGGAAGCCTGTCCACAACTAAAGGTCGTCGCCAACTACGCAGTGGGCTTCGACAACATTGATCTTGCGGCAGCAAGAGAGCGGGGAATAAAAGTAGGAAATACTCCAAATACACTGGCCGAAACCACTGCGGAATTGGCGCTGAGCCTGATGATGAGCGTAGCACGCCGCTTACCAGAAGCCTTTGCCAATGTAAAAAATGGAGAATGGAAACGTTGGCTCGCCTCTGGCTTTTTAGGAAGAGACCTCAAAGGAAAGACCTTGGGAATTTTTGGAATGGGCGAAATTGGAGAAGCAATGGCCTATAAATGTGCGCGCGGATTTGATATGAAAGTACTCTACTGTGCTCGCAGTCCGAAAAAAAATGCAGAAGAAAAACTAGGCGCACAAAAAGTTGACTTTGATACTTTACTACAAGAAGCTGATTATATTTCAGTTCACTGTCCACTCACTCCTGAGACCTTAGAAATTTTCAATAAAGATGCTTTTAACAAAATGAAAAAAGCTCCAATCTTTATCAATACGGCACGCGGAAAGGTCGTGAATCAAGTAGATTTAGATGAAGCACTCAAGTCTGGGAAAATTGCAGGAGCTGGCCTTGATGTGACAGAGCCAGAGCCCCTTTCTCCAGAATCACCATTATTGAAACATGCTAATGTACTCATCACTCCACATATTGGTTCAGCAACTCATGAGACCAGAACAAATATGGCGGCATTGGCTGCTCAAAATATTATGGCAGGACTACTTGGTGAGAAGCTCCCTGCAGAGGTGAAGTAATGACCCAAAAAAAAATTTTTTCAACTTACCTTCCGCCTGCTGATGTAGAATGGAAGGGCGTTATTTCCATTGTTCATTCAGGGGAGAAAATTCCTGCCGAGATTGCCCCCTTTCTCATTGAAGATCAAAAACACCTCGATCAAGATGTCGATTATCGCGTATTTGATCTCATTAATATCGAGGCCCTCAATAAGTCGGGTGTTGCAGTCATCATTTCTCATATCCATCGTACCGCCGTCGATTTGAACCGCAAACGCGATCTTGCCCTACTCAATTGGAAACAAAATACTCAGGGCATTCAAATCGTCAAAATGGAGCCAACTGAACAAGAAAAAGAAGAGTTGACCCAAAAATACTACGACCCCTATTACAACGAATTAGAATCAATCATTCGAAAGCTGCAAGAAGCAAATCCTGGAAAAATCGTTCCAGTGATTGATTTGCACAGTATGCCCTCTGCCCCCACAGCCTTTCACTTAAAGCAAAATCCCGATCAAGCTCAAACTCGTCCTGATTTTTGTCTTTCTGATCTAAAAGGAAAGTCTTGTGAACTCTGCTTCATTAAAAAAGTAGAAGATCTATTTGAGTTATTGGGACACACTGCTCGCATAAACGATCCTTACTTTGGAGGACATGTCACTGTTTTTATTAACGAAAGATTTGCAGCGCAGGTTAATAATATTCAAATTGAAATTAAGCGCAATATCTACATGGATGAAGTTAAACACGAGCTAAAAAGCGAAGAGGCCCTCAAGATTAAGGGCTCGCTCATGAGTGTCTTTGCTCAAATTTTTTAACTCTATCTTTTTTACAGTCATGCTTGTCCCCTCCTCGAAATTGGGTGTAGAACCCTAAAAACGTTCAGGGGGGGAAACCATGAAAAAAATAGCGCCTTTTCTTATGCTTTTCATCATGTCACTCAGTGCTTACGCATCTCCTAAAAATGAGCGCCATATGAGCTGTGCCGGGACTGAACCATTCTGGGGAGTTCTCATTCAAGGAAATGTGATCAGCTATGATGATCCTAATCTCGAAACACCAATTAAATACTGGGATGCAAGGATTGAAGGGGCCATCGGCGCTCCGGCCCATGCTTTTCAAATTAAAGCAAGTCGTCTGCATGGAAAAGAAAAAATAGAGCTTTATATAACTCACACTGACTGTAATGACGGGATGTCTGATGAGATTTATCCCTATCAAGTCATTTTGAATCAAAATGACATCATCGAATATGGTTGTTGCGGGGATTTATAATTGATTTTTTATAGCGTCCATGCGAGCCTCCCTCTTGAAAAAGGGAGGCTTTTTTATGAGACGCCAAGCTCGTCAATTTTCAATATTCTTTATTATTTTTGCGATTCTGGGAATTCTTGCTCTTGTATTCTCTCCCTATCAAAATGAAAATTTTTGGAATAATCATGGCCTCTTTTTCCTCTTTTTTATCGCAATCTTTCCTCGTCTAACGCTATTCTTTTCGTCAGTCCCCTTTGGTGGAATCTTTTGGTGGCTTGGTTTTTTTATCGCACCTCGCTTTCTCGTAGCGATTTTAGCAACGATTACTTATGGCAACCAAAATCCAATCTTGGTTGTCCTATCTTGGATCATTGCGATTTCTGGAGAAACAGGGGAAAAAATGATTATTCTAAAAAAAGCTCCCAATATGCCATTTCGCTACAACTTTCAAAGCAGAGAAGAAAAAATTCAAGCGAGCGAAACCCCTTCTTCCCCAAAAGATGACATTATTGACGCAGAATATCGTGAACTATGAGGCACAATTGAGAATAACTGTAACCACTGTGCCATGATCAGAGACGCCCTCTCGCTTTTCCCGGCTCTTTATGCGAATATCTCCATCCATTCGCATCACAGAGTTCTTAACAAGAGGCATACCAAAGCCCGTTCCCTTTTCTTTCTCTGTCCCCAAACGCGAAGTTTGTTCATTGATTGAAAAGATATTGGGAATAATATTTTCAGGAACCCCAACACCTGTATCAACAACATGAATATAGACTTTCTTCTCCTGCTGCTCACATAAAATTTTTATTTCATCACCAGGAAGAGAAAACTTAATTGAATTACTTACTAAATTTTGAAAAACCACTAAAGACAAAAGTTCTTCATCGGCCTTAACCTGAGGGAACTCTTCAGGGACATTAACGGTTAGCTTAATATTTTTCCTTTCTAGCTGACTCTTTAAAATCTTCTCTACATCAGTAAAAGAACGCCGCAAATCAACTGAAGATAAAACCAAAGACTTTTTACCACACTCCAAAGCATTTAAGGTTCTTACCTTACTAATAATACGATGAATAACATTCCCATTTTCTTCAATCGTTTCAACATACTTACGGCAACGACCACAGCCTTCTCGATCAAGATGACGCTGTTTAATAACATTTGAAAAAAGTAAAATAGTGGCCAAAGGATTTCCAATATCGTGAGACATAATATGAATTAATTCTTCTAATTTACTGCGGCTATCTTCAGCCTCCTTCACCGCAAGAGCAATAGCTCGCACAAGCATAAACATCCAAGAGCAGATAATAAGAGCAACAAAAACAAATGAAATTCCTGCAAACAAGTGATACTCACTGCCCGTAAATATTGGGATCATCTTTTTTTCCGCAAATAGATCCCACAACAAAAAGCAGACGGGTTCTAAAGCACTGAGCAGCAAAAAAAAGACAAGCACAGAAAAAGACGAAAAAATGGCAGCACAAACGGGAACCAACAAAAGCCAAATGAGAGTCGGAGATGCCATCCCACCATGCCAAATAGACATAAAAGTCAAAAAGCAAAATCCCAAAGTAATGGCCAAATTGATAATAAAATCACTGCGCTGAAAAACCTTCATGCCCCAAAGACATAGTAGCAGCGATATCCCAAGAGAAATATTGGCCACTCCCATCAGAGGATGCCCAAACTGAAAATAAAGTAAGGAAAAAATAAAAGCAGAAATAGAAGTCATCCAAGCAACTTGACCGAATAAAAGATCTTTCTTTTTTGATTCTTTGAATAGAAAAATAGTTTGCTGTAATTCTAATTTCATCAGCCAACTACTCGTCCAACCATTTGCGGTACTAAAATGTTTGGAGGTTAATTTTTATAAGTTCAGTCGTTAATTTTTCTAAATGGAATAAAATCTTTACCCCTAAAAGACTGACTCACCTAGCTCAGTTGTTAATAATTCCAAGAACTTCATTCCCTTAACTGACGTTCCATGTTCGTTGAGAGGTGGTGACCAGACTGTCACGGCAAAGCGTCGAGGAAAAATAGCAAGAACCCCTCCTCCCACTCCACTTTTCACTGGCAAACCGACTCGATAAGCAATCTCGCCAGCATCATCATACGCACCACAAGTTTGCAAAATGGAATTGATGCGCTTTACTTGGCGTGGGAGCAAAATAGCATCTCCTTTTAAGTTTTTTCCTCCATTGGCAAAAATCAAAGATGCTCTGGCCAAATCTTGTGTACTCATGGAAATAGCACAATGATTGCAATAAAGCTCAAATAGATCTGACACTTCTGATTCAATATTGCAAAAGCTTTTCATAAGATAGGCCATGGATAGATTGCGAAAGCCAGTTTGTTGCTCAGCCTTGGCGATCTCTTTATTGACACGAACATGCTTACCAGAAGAGGCAAAAATAAAATCAAGAATATTTTGCAAAGCCCTTTCTTTTCCCAAATTTGTTAAAAGCATATCTGTCGTAACCAAAGCCCCTGAATTGATAAAGGGATTGCGTGGAATTCCTTTTTCCATTTCCAATTGCACAAGAGAATTAAATGCCATTCCAGAAGGCTCTCGCCCCACTCGTTTCCACAAGCTCTTATCTTTTACAAAAGACATTAGTTTGGCCAAGACAAATAATTTTGAAATACTCTGAATGGAAAAACGCTCTTGATAATCTCCAAAATGAAATTCCTCTCCTTCAACAGTAATAAGAGAAACAGCAAAATAATTGCGATCAACTTTTTTTAGTGGAGGAATATAAGAAGCAAGCTCTCCTCTGATTTTTTCTTTGGAGACACGATCGAATACTCTTTGACAGGCTTTTTTTAAATCTTTCATAATTCTATTCTACTCAAAATTGGCAAAAACGCCCCAATTAATTCCAAAAAGAGGGTTCCTTAAATTAGTAAAAATGGGATAGGACTGACAGATAAGAGAAAGAATCCCTTGTCCGCGGGCCATCACAAAAATATCTTTTTCCATCGCAATAAGCTGCAATTTATCTAAAATATTTCTCATCAGTTCAGGACCTGCAAAATCATAGATAAAATAAGCATCAGCATCGGGAAAGCAAAAATCATCCTTCAAAATATCCTGTCCCTTCAAAGAGCATTGCACTAACCCCAAGTGATCAAATAAGGTTTGTCCCAAACGAACTCTTTCCTCAACAATCTCATATCCACAAAAACTCGCTTGCGGTAATACCGCCTGCATGACAAGTCCCACTCTCCCATAAGCGGCCCCAAGATCCACAATTTTTTGAATCCTTCTAGCAGGCAAAGATTCTAACATGTCTAAAATTTCATAATAGGGAGTCTGCAAAGTTTGGGGATGAAGTCCTACCCATGTTTCAGTCTCACTATGCAAAGCCTGCTTGGTTGTAGAATGGAACTCTTTAAATCCCTGATATTGAGACGCAAGCTTTTGCTCTAAATTCCAAGAATCGAGCTCAAATAAGACATCCAAACGCATGCCCTGTTCTTCTGGTGTCTCTGAGTTCTGCAAGCAGAAATGCTCTCTTTTTTGAATGTATGATCTTAGGTCTGTATCCATAATTACATACTAGAAAACTACCGACTGAGCTTCAAGTGAAATATCTATCTTTACTCCTCATTTCGCTTTTACTAGACTCAATACTATGAAACAAGAAAATGAACTTACAGGAATTGTCCTCGCCAGTGGTGAAGGATCACGCTTACAAGAAGTTAGCCAAAAGCTAGGTCTTCCCAAACACCTTTTCCCCTTGGGCGAAGAATCACTTATTGAACGCACTCTCAAAAATATGGCCCCTCACTGTCAACAACTGGTATGCATCACACAAAAACAATTTGTGTCTCTGTTTGAAGAAAAATTAAAACATCTCCCCTTTGAAGTACAAATTGTGGCCAAAGAAAAAGATGGTTTCATTGGAGACCTAGAAAAGGCTCGCCAGATGGCCCAATCCTCTCACATCCTTCTAACCGTGGGAGATCTCGTCTTCCCTTCTTCAGCTATTTCTGAATTTATACAGAGAATTAATATCAAAAAAATCAATCTGGGACTGGATAGAAGTGCAATTAACTTCCCAAAACAAATGGATTTAAGAATTGCCCTCGTCAGCTTTCCTAAAGAAATGATCGAACTCTTCCTCCACATTAATCCTGAAAAACATTCACAAATAATACCAAGGGCCTTAAAGCTGCTTATACAGGGAAAAATAACGGTCAAATGGACGCGAACGCTTTTTAATATAAATACACCAGATAGTTATAGCGAGGCACAGAGCTTTTTTAACGAGACTCGACAATAAGCTTTTCTTTTTGAATTCTCGTCATTTTCTTAATGGCAGCCTCTCTCTTAGATGCCGAACTTCTATCCTCATGCGGCTCCGAAAAGACAATGCGACAGGCAACATCTGAGCGAAAGAACTTAGCACCCTTCACCCCTGACTGATGCTCTTGAAAACGTCTTTCGAGGTCCGTTGTGATCCCTGTATAAAAACGCTTCTTTTTCGTCTCAATGATATAAACAAACCATTTCTGCATATATCTTACAATTCTCCTTAGCACTTTTCTTTTGCTCTTTTTCTGCCTATGCTTTTGTTATGAAAACATTAATTTTAACTCTTTGCCTTTTATTTGTCTCCTCTAACCTCATGGCCACAGCTCATCGTCTGGACAGTGGTCTCTATGAAATAGAATATAGTCGCGAAGAACTCTGCGCTCAACGCATTCGCAGTCTCTATGATGAAAGAGGAATCCTCAAAGGCATTTACGTGCGCTATCAAGGCATGTGCGGCGACATGGGGCCTTATTATTATTACTGCAATGAGAAAGGTATCACCAACGAATGCTATAATATCAATCACCGCTTTAAGATTATTCGCGATAATGTTTTCTTTTGGGAAAATGAAACAGTTAATGCCTTTGGTATTTTCTATCTCGCAGAATAAAGCTCTATCCTCCTGAATTTACAACCAAACCCAATTTCCGACTAAAGCACTCGGTTTTTCTGCCGAGAAGTACTTTGTAATGCTTAGAATGGCCCAGCAATGGGAAAGGAGGAAAAAATGGATATTGATAAAGTGGTTCTCCAATATAAGATGAATGCTAAAGGCACTCACTATATTGCTTATTGCGAAGAGTATCCAACAGTACAAGGTATTGGTCCATCTGAAGGACACGCGACAGCAAACTTCTGGAAAGCTTTTAATAAGCTAGAAGCTCTGACTGAACATGAGCACACTCAGACTAAGAAAGCTGAAAAAGCTGCAGCAGAAGAAACCAGCAAGAAAAAGAAAGCTGCTTAATTGCCCTCTAGAGAGATTGAGAGAAATAAAGTCCGGGTCCCCTTGTGGATTCGGGCTTTATTCTTATTTTTACATCTCGTTCAACTAAGTTCTGCATCTGCTCGCGCAAATCTCCTGTAAGCTCTTTTCCATCATGATATAGAAGAATTGGCTCGAAGATTCCGCCAGGAAAAGATTCTCTGGCAACGGCATCAGGGTCGATAGTCCAGCGCCCCAACATACGCGACAAAGAAAAATCGACATCAATAAAGGTCCAAAAAACCAATTCGGAACACACAATAGATGAGCCACTCTCGCTATCAAAAGAAAAATCGTATTTTTTCCCAATCTGAGAAACTAAACGCAAAATAGCTGCCCGCTTTTCCTCATCTGATTGATCATAACGTCGCATAATTGCCGTGCTATCAATATTGAGAAAGTGCTCCACATTATTCATCGTGACACCCTCTTTGCGTAGGGCCTCAACAATTCCCTTCCCTGCCCTAATCTTTGCCTGATGAGGAACAATTTTAGGATGATTCCATACTCCCAATGCTCTAAGCTGATCTTCAGTTCCTAACCAAACCCCAACATGCCCCCAATAGCCAGGAATCACCTTATCAGTAAGCTTCGCTCCAATTTTGTCAAATACCACATCAAGAGGTTGGAAAGCATCTTTCATTTGTTGAGCAACTTTTGCATTTTCCCAAAGTTTGCCTTTGCGCCACTGAATCTCTCCAGCCGAGTTTCCAAAGGCTTTACTCACACCAAAAACAAAACGATCCCACACTCTAAAACCAACATCCTGACTTCCCCACCAAAGACGATCAAGCCCCGTAAATAAAAGCCTTAACTCTTCTTCGACAAAACGAATGTCATTATAATGAGCTACTTCTTTCCAATAAAAAGAACTCTCGATCACAGATTGGAGGACTTTCATATATTTATCGGTAAACCAATTTTTTGAACCTGCTTTTACTTTTTTGTAAACGCCAAGAGCATAAAGCTTGGCCATATTATTTGTCCGCGAATAGAACTCTTTCGTCACTGAACTAAGTGCATTTTGCGTTTGCCCAAAAGAAGAGTCTCTCTCATTTAAAAGCCTACGCAAGATGGGCTGTTTTTCATAAAGAGTTGTCGCAAGCAAATAGTTGTCGATGAAAAGAATTCCCAAAGCAAGGGCCCTCATTCCCTTTTGAAAATCAACAAAAGTTCCTGTGAAAAAGTATGACCATAAACCTTCTGCATCTTCTTGCATTTGTCCTAGCAGAGCTTTCTGTTCTTTTACTCTTGTACTCATTTGTTCTTTTAATTGAACAAGGTCTTGTGCGGTCAAATGCCCTGTGGCCTTAAGCTTCGTCACTAAATAATCATTAAATTGAACAGATTGGCTACGATATTCCAAATTACGTGCAACCACTCGTTCAAAATCATTTAAGCTCATGGCCTGAATGTTAAAAGAAATGAAAGGAAGAACCACGAAAAAAAGAAGATAACGCCACATGAAAACATCCTGTCTCAAAAAAAGCAGCATCCATTGCCACTAGAAGCGATGATATCAAAAGATTAGAAGGAAGTGAAAGGAGGCAAGAAAATATTAGATTCTTTCCTCCTTAGAGATTTTAAGCAAGTCGAGCTTAACTAAAAGAGAGTTTTAGCGCCAGTAAGA
Organism: Bacteriovoracaceae bacterium; assembly: GCA_003245675.1. GTDB lineage: Bacteria > Bdellovibrionota > Bacteriovoracia > Bacteriovoracales > Bacteriovoracaceae > SZUA-425. The sequence goes on from QKCN01000047.1 coordinate 17,092, forward strand.
CCATAGGCAATGGTCTCCGTAATGGTATTTTCATCTTCCATGCGCAAAAGACCATCAATTGGAATAGAACTATGACTCCAAACCTGAGATTTATGGTTCATGCCCATAAAACTCGCCGAAATTTCATAGTCCCAGCAGTTTGTCGACTGAATCCACTGGCTTGAGCATTTTTGCCGCAGGGCGGAATTTTGGGGAACTGATTTAACATAGGATTGGGCCAAATTTCCACTCATCATCAAAGCTGCGGCCGGTGCCTCATGAACGATACCATCAGAAGATTTCGTTAATGAGCGGGTGACTTTCACATTTTTTAATACTTTTTCAATCTCCGAAGAAGATGCCTTCAACAAAACTCGCCGAGGGAAATTTTCAAATGCTATTTGCCCATGTGTGGCCTTCCCATCCTGAGATGCAGAAACACTAGAGACCTCTAAAATAACCTCTTTGTGAGTAGCGTGAATAATTTGAGTAGTTACAAGTATCATATCTGAATTATCTTTATAACGCACCAAGCGCTTCACCCATTGGCCCCCCCGTAAACGAAGCCCTTCTCCTTTAGTAGCATTTAATTTTTTCACCCTTTGAAAAGCTTCCCTTTTGGCCAAAGACTCGACTTCAGCCAACTTTTTCGCATCAACTTTAGGCGTCAAAAGACTGCAAGAACTTAAACACAAAATGGTGACCAGTAAAGATAATGAGCGCATTTTACCTCCAAACGATTTGAGAATCGCCAAAAGTGTAAAACAAATGAAAGGTAATTTCTATGTCAATTATCCTTAATCGCTTGCCGTACTTTTCAAATATCTCTATACTTCCCCCATGCATTTAAAAAGACTTCTACTCGCTTCCCTCCTTTTGGGAGTGACATTTTTCGAAGCTCAAGGAGCCATTTCTCGTAACTTGCTGCTAAGGCATCAAGGCTTCGCTTTTTATACCCCCCATCTTATTAATCCAAAATTTTTCAGCATTGAAATTGGCTTTGTGACCCAAAAAAGTATTAAGCGTTGGAATTATCCCTATCACGCCTTCGCCAATTTACTCATTGCCGAAGAATCCTATACAACCAATGATGAGCTCCGAGCAGGGGCCCTCGGTGCCAAAGCGGGCATATTACTTCCTACTCAACCTTGGATTCCTCTTTTTGTCTCTTCATCTTTTGGCTTTGCCAAGACGGCCCTACACCATGAGCCTTGGTTTGGGAAAACAGAGCAAACAATCGAAGATAAAACCCTATTGCTTGCAGAATTTGGGCTTCTTTATCGCTATGGGAAAAAGCTGCTCTTCAAAGCAAGTTATCAGTTTAACACGGTTGATTATTTTAAGCGAAAAACCTTTTTGGCCATTGGATTGAATTTTTAAAATGAAGTTACTTAAAATTTCACTCATTTTAGCACTTTTCCTATCCGCAGCGGCGAGCTGGTCAGCTAGTGAAACCAGCTCTTATCAAAAGAAAAAACTGCGAAAAAGCAAGACATCCTCAAAAACCAAAAAAACCAAGAGCGCCAAAAAGAAAACAACTCCTCGCCCCAAAAAAGAAAGACAAACAAAAGCAACCGTTCTTAAGCAATCTGTACAATACTTAGAAAAAACCCAATCTTTTATTTCTAAAAACTGGGTTGGTCTCAATCACAACCTCGATATGTATTTTGCAGATGAGTACTATGACCGCAGCAAGAATAAAAGCCAAATTAAAGCATCCTATACGGCCTTTCAAAAAGAAGGCGAGCAAACCGAACACCTCATTGATTTTGGAATTCGCGTTCACTTCCCTCGAGTTAGTAAAAAACTCAGTTTAGTAATTGAAAAAGAAAAAGATGAAATGTTTGAATCGCGTAATACTCCTGCGACTCAAGATACAACTAATAATAAAAACAACTATACAGCAGGGTTGAAATATCAACTGGGGAAAAGTCGTTTCTGGAACACCTCTTTAGACACTGGTTTGCGACTATTGCTGCCCTTGAATCCTTTTACCAAATTAAATATTTATAAAAAAATTCAATTTTATTTTATCAATATCTATAT
>QKCN01000087.1 GCA_003245675.1 Bacteriovoracaceae bacterium
AAAGCTACGAAGAAAGATATCCCATCTCTTAATTACATTTTATCTTTGGATCGAGATTTGCAACAGGCTCTTGTCGCAGAACGGAGTTTGATTTTTACTGCGCCTTCATCTGAGCGATTTGCTGGTTTTGAAAAAGATTACCATGATAACGTTCAGCAAGTCTTCGATCGCTGGGAAAAGTTCAAAAAGAATTTAGCGTATAATGATGAAAAAGTTTCTCAATTGATTTCCGAACATGAATCTCTGCGCGCAGAATGGAAAAAGAAGGCAGATGCATTAGTTAAGTCTATTCCGACTTTACAAAATGAGAATCGAGAAAAGTTAATTCGTGAAGAGACTGAAGATGTTAATATCTTGTTTGAAAAGATGAGAGATCCACTAGATAAATTGCAGGATGTTATTTTTGATCGTTTGGATGCCGAAAAGGTTCAAGTTAATCTCGAGTTAAGCGAAGCAACACGCTTTTTGGTTATTTTGATTATCGTTTCAACGATCATTGCAAGTCTTATGTCTATTTTTATCTCGAAAGGCATTTCTGATTTATTAGGGAATGTTATCGGTGAATTTTCTCGAATCATTGGGGCAATAAAAAAAGGGAATTTGAAGGAGAAAGTGAATACTTCAGGAATTTCACCTGAGTTCCTTCCTATTTTAGATGGATTATCAGAGCTTTTAAAAGAGGTGACTTTGCCTTTGACAAAGGCCATGGATGTCATGACTGATCTTTCTAAGAAAAATTTGAAAACACGTATGCATGGTGATTTTCAAGGTGATTTTGCAGTCTTTAAAGATAATATCAATAATGCGGCCCTTACGCTGGAAAATGCGTTGAAACAGGTTCGAGAATCAGTCGCGCATATTGATAAGGGTGCCTATCAAATCTCTAGCTCCAGTCAGGATTTGGCATCGGGAGCAACAGAGCAGGCAAGTTCTTTGGAAGAAATATCGAGTTCAATGGGAGACGTTCACCATCGAATTACTCAGAATGCACAAAATGCTCGAGGGACAAGTGAATTGACTCAAACGGCGCAGAATAAGGCTGATCATGGAAATCGAGAAATGAAAAAAATGGTTGTTGCCATGGAGGACATTTCTTCTTCTAGTGAAGATATTTCTAAGATTATTAAGGTCATCGATGAGATTGCATTTCAGACCAATCTTTTGGCCCTGAATGCTGCAGTTGAAGCTGCACGCGCAGGACAACACGGAAAAGGTTTTGCTGTCGTTGCAGAAGAGGTGAGAAATCTTGCAGCTCGAAGTGCACAAGCGGCAAAAGAGACAACGGACCTTATTGAGAATTCCGCTTCAAAGGTAAAAGAGGGGATGAATATCGCCCAAACAACGGCCGCCGCTTTAGAAGAAATTGTGGAAGTTGCGATGAAGGTTAATACCATTGTTGCTGAAATTGCAGATTCTTCAGAAAGCCAAGCTGAAGGAGTTGGTCAGGTTAAAATTGCACTTGGGCAAATTGATTCAGTTGTGCAGAAGACAACCGCAACTTCTGAAGAACTTGCCAGTGGAGCTCAAGAAATAGCTCAATTGACTGGACAGCTCAGTGAATTAGTCGATGAATTTCAGTTGAATGAGGAAAGATTTAGTTCTCAGCCCGATGGTGGCAGTGATAAAAACTGGGCAGCTTAATTTAAAATTTAAATGAGGCAAAATACAGAAAGGAGTTGCAACCTAGCAGCTCCTTTTTTTTATTGGGGAAGATGTTTTCACACGTATAATCATCTGCTACACTACAAAAAACTTTTAGCAGAGGACTATTTATGAGTGATCAACCCAAATGCCCCCAGTGTAATTATGATTATCCCTATGCCGATGGGGATATTTGGATTTGTCCAGACTGTAACCACCAATGGGATCCTACTGCAGCTACTGTTTCCAGTAATGATCCAGAAAAAATCTGTGATGCTAATGGGAATGAATTGCAAGATGGAGATTCTGTTACAGTAATCAAAGACCTTAAAGTGAAAGGTGCTTCAGGTTCGATTAAGGTTGGAACAAAAGTGAAAAATATCCGTCTTGTTCGAGATGCCGCAGATGGCCACGACATTGCCTGTAAAATTGATGGTTTTGGTTCAATGAACCTAAAGTCTGAATTTGTAAAAAAATCATAAGCCTTAGGTAGGCGCTCAGCGAGCACCTACAAGGGATATTGATGAAATTGTGTCGCCCATTCCAACCAGGGTGATAGGCTTATCAATGATGATCGTTGGGACTGCAATTATGTCAAATTGACCGGTCTCAAAAACTCCAGAAGTAAGAATATTGTTATCGCCAAACTTTTCTGTTAGGTACTTTTGTAGATTATGTAACTCTTTTAGTCCAATGGGAGAGACATCTTTTGTTTTGGACCATAGTAATTTTTCAGGGGTGTCGATATCTCCAGTGCCAGCTTTGGTTGCCGCTATTGTTGCCGCAAGGGCCATTCCGTTTTTATTTTGCAGAGGAGTCAATTTAAAATTTTTCTTTTGAATTGTAAGATACAAACCAAACATGTGAAGCTGTATGCGAGAAACATCTGTATATTCAAATATTTTTTGAATTCCTTGGAAAAGGTTTACGCTATCAGTTCTTTTTTCACATTCTTGGGCCAAAGCATTCTCGCCAATAACCTCGAGAACATCAATGGTTTCTCGCTCATTAAGTCCGAGGCTATCCATTTCTTTGGCAACTGAGTTAATGATTTTCTTCCGTATTTCGATATCTTGAGTGGAGGCTACTTCTAGGTGTTGAATGGAGGAGGGGTTTTTTCTCTTCCACTCTTTGAGGTATTCAAGACTTGCATCAATGCGTTCCGTTCCTCTTCCTCCACCAGGGATTTGTGTTTGGAGCATATGATATCCCGACAATACAACGACATCATGCTCTGCTCGCTGCATAGCTTTAATAAATGAGGGATCTAGAAAAAGCTCAAAATTTTTAGGGTCATAGGTTGCGATAAAACGATTGGATTTTGGACAGATAATTGTTTCTTGTCCGATCTGAATGGACTCACTGTGGTCAAATTCGAGAATCCAATGAATAAGTGGTAGATCTTGTCTTGCAATCTTTTGAACAGCAATAAGGTCACCTTTTTCATTGGCGGACTGGATTGAAGGCATGTTCAAGAATAGTTTGGCTTGCTCTTGAGGAAGCGAGGCGCAGTGGACAAAAACATTAGGCACACCACATACGGCCATTGCATTCGCAATAATGCCTCCTTGTCCACCCATTTGATACTTATCATGACCAACATTAGCCTGTATCCATTTAAAGGTTTCTTCATCTTGGATAAGCCATTCTTCGGCCTTACCTTCTTTAAAACAAGAGATAAAGCCACGTAGTAAGTCTTCTGGACAAGCAATGCGTTTTGCACCAGATTCCAGCAAGTGTGAAGGTTGAGTCTCAATTTTAGAAAGGAGTTTGGAGAAACGTGAGGAGTCGATTTTAATAACAGCATCAATATTAGCGTTGAAAGCACTAATGACACCTTTTATATCTCTCATTTTTTCGAGTTGCAGGGGAGCCTTTTGAAAAGTTTCTCTCCAAATACTTTGTGTTTGTTCCCAATTCATCGTCGCTCCTCTCTTAAATGCTAATTAATAGGGCATTTTACAACATTTTTGTCTGATTTGAACAGGTGCTTTTAATGGATGAAAATGGTCTGTTAACAAAAATTGAAGAAAATTATCGATGTATGATCTTTAGTATTACGATCTTTTTCGCCGATAATTAGCTAACAGGTTATTGGAGGTATCTTAAGGTGGCAAAAGTCCAAAATAAGATGAGAAATATTTTGCTTTTATGCTTTTTGCTTCTGGCAGGACTGCTCGTGGCTATTTCTGTTTCTGCCGTATGGAGCAATTCTCAACTATTTGGACTCACTGAACAAATTCATCGTCAGCCTTTAACCATTAGCAATAAAGTGCTGCTTATCCATGCTCATATTGTTTCGATGCATCGTTATATTCGTGACCTCGCATTGGCCCAAAATAGAGAAGATTCACAAAAAGCAATTGGCCATATTCAGGGTTTACGAGACAAGGTGAATGAATGTTTTCAAGTTGTTCTAAGTCGTCTGTCTGGAGACAAACAAATTATTTTAGATGCAGAAAAGGCTTTTGCTGAATGGTGGACTATTCGACAAAAAATTAGTGATTATATTTTGAAGGGGGAAAAAGAAAAGGCTTCCCGTCTTAGTTTGGAGAAAGAGGGCGCTTATATTAGTGCTTTACATACTCACATGGAAAATTTAATTGATTTTGCTTATTCCAAGGCAAATTCTTTTTATCAAGGGAGTCAGCTTGTTCATCAGAAAGGCCGTACCATTCTCATGTCTTTGACTTTTCTCTTTATCTTGTTAGCCGGAGTTGTTTTTGTTTTATTATACCGCTTTATTATCCGCTATGAGATTGCCTTATCTCGCAGCGAAGTTCGCTTTCGTGATTTAGTAGAGACAACGGCCGATTGGATTTGGGAAATAGATGCTGATGCTAATTTTCTTTATGTTAGTCCTGGGGTTGAAAAGCTTTTAGGTTATAGGCCAGAAGAGCTAATGGGGAAAAATGCTTTTGATTTAATGACTGAAAGAGAGTCTGAAAAGGTAAGAAAGGAATATTTTGAATTTGTGCGCAAAGGAAAGTCTTTTGAACATCTGATCAATATAAATCGCCATAAAGATGGGCGAGAAGTTGTCATTGAGTCAAGTGGGCGTCCCTTCTTTGATTGTCGTGGAAAACTTTTGGGATATCGAGGAATAGATCGGGATATTACAGCAAGAGAAAATATGGTTTCTGATTTGCAAAAAGCAAATGCAACGAAAACGCAGTTTTTGGCACATATGAGCCATGAAATCAGAACTCCTCTTAATTCGATTTTGGGAATGATTGAACTACTGCAGGAAGATAATTTAACTCCAGAACAAAAAGATATTTTAGAGATTTCAGATAGATCAGGAAAAATTCTTTTGAATCTCATCAGTGATGTTCTCGACATGTCAAAAATTGAAGCGGGACAACTCGAGCTTGAGCGGCGCTCTTTTGATCTTCCTTTGCTTGTGAACGGGGTCATTAAAGTTTTAAATAATCAACTTGTAGAGAAACGATTAAATTTGAAGGTGAATATCGAAGATAATGTTAGCCAATATGTTTTTGGTGACAATAAGAGACTAGAGCAGGTTCTTTTGAATGTCATCGGCAATAGCGTAAAGTTCACTGACCATGGAGAGATCAATATTTGGGTTCACTGCAGTGATTGTGGCGAAACCGTTTTTGAAGTAAAAGATACCGGAATTGGTATTCCTAAGGAAAAACATGACTTGATCTTTAGTCCTTTTTCTCAAGCTGACTCATCGACAACTCGTAAATATGGTGGAACGGGGCTAGGGCTCTCTATCTGCAAACAACTTGTCGAAGCGATGGGGGGAAAGATTTCCTTACAGAGTGAAATTGGAGTGGGGACTAGCATTTCAATCTCTATCCCTTTGGAAGAAGCCAGCTCTATAATCAGTAAAAGAGTTGCTTTAGAGGAAGTTCGTCCTAAGCATTTTAGACGTTTGTCTATTTTATTGGCCGATGATTCAAAGGAAAATCAGGCTATAATGCAACTCTTTTTGAAGAATCAAGAGGGGTATCGTTTAACAATTGTTGACAATGGGGCAGAGGCCGTCGAGATGGTTAAAAAAAATCATTTTGATATCATCCTCATGGATATTCAAATGCCCATTATGGATGGTTTGACTGCTGTACCTTTGATCAGGAAATGGCAAGAAGAAAACAAAACGCCGCGCAGTGTGATTATTGCATTAACCGCCCATGCAATTAGAGAATCGCATGAAGAGTTTCTTTCCTTGGGATTTGACAATACTTTATTCAAACCAATCTCTAAGGTTCATTTGTTGAAATTTCTGGAAGAAATTTAGGTAATTCAAGAGAAAATGTCGTATGCTCTGCGCTTGCATCGTAATTGAGTGAGCCTTCGTGGGTTTCGAGTATTCTTTGTCCAATGCTAAGCCCTAAGCCTGTCCCCTCTTTTTCTGACTTTGTCGTGAAGAATGGGAGCATCATTTTTTGTTGTACCTCAAGAGGGATTCCCGCTCCAGAGTCAACAACTTTAATTTCGATGATGTTCTCCTTTTCAAGGACTTCAATTTTTATCCACGGAGAGTGATCTGTTTCAATTTCATCTTGTGAATTTTTAATTAAATTAAGGATCACTTGAGCCAATTGAACTTGCCGGCCCCTGACATAGAGTTTTTGGGGAACATCTTCGGGAAAGGAATACTTAATTTTTTTCTTTTGACCAGAATGATCAATGAAAAATTGACAGTCCTGTATGAGAGATGCAATAGAAACTTTGTCAAAGGGGATTTCGGCTTGATTTTTAGAAAGAGCTTTAAGACTATTCATAATATCAAGGATTCGAGTTGCTGAGGTTTGCATTTTATCGATATATTGTTTTAACTTTTCAGGGGGAAGCGGATTATTCGAGCTTTGAACTCTTTGAATAAGTAGTAGTAACGCGGTTAGAGGGTTTTTTATTTCGTGACCAATTCCACTGGTGATTTCTCCAATCATGGTGAAATGCTCTGACCTTTTCATTTCTTCCTTTAGGCGAGAACGGTCAATGGCCAGTGCCAGTTTGTCAAAAATTCGATTGAGTGTTTTACTGAATAGTTCATCCAAAGACGAGTTTGTTCTTTTTAGAATAATAAAACCAAAATCTCTTAGGCAGTATAAGTGATAAAAAACGCCATTGTCAGAAATGATTTTTGGGCACTTACTTCGCAAATGATTAAACTCGCTAGTCGATATACATTTTCTTGTTCCCCACTGGCGCTCAATGAATTGGTCCATCTCACTATCAAAAAGCGGAAGTTGTTCATTGAGCTCTAAGAAGATATTGCTAGAACTACGATAATAAGAATACACACGCCCACTGCTGCAGTTAAGTACTCGAAGAACTCTTCGAAGAACTGTTTTGAGATTAATTGAGCCAGAATCTTCGTTAATAAGTGAAAGCGATAAATCAAAAAGAACGGTGAGTTGCTCATTGCCTAACATTATCTTCTACATCCTACAAATGATGATTGTTTTGTTATAAAGTTCTAAAAACTCTTTGCCTGTATTGGCAATTTCCCCTAAGGCTAAAGCACCAATTGGGATCTGTCCATTACTGGATAGAACTTTCAATTCGTCAGAAAATTCTTTTCCTAATACAGATTCTCGAGACAAACACTCCATGACGAGTTTCATTTGGAGCCTTTCGACATGTTTGGCTTTATCCGTTGCATCTTGAGCCGCACTAAGTAAAGACTGGTTTGATCCTTGCATAATATAGATGAATGAGTTTTCAGGAATCGTCCCCGCAGTAACTATGGTATTGTTTGGACCGTAGGCAATAGGGTCTCGAATAATATGTTTGGAATCAAGACGAGGCATGCCAAATGAAAAATATTTGGAAAGGTCATTGAAATTATTTTGTGTTATTGCTTGGCCGCTGTGTTTTTCAAGGATTTCTTTATAGACTTCAAGTGCTGGGCGATATTCTATTTCTTCGATGACCTTCCCCGCTGTTTTTGTTATAAGATAAGGCCCTGCAATTGCTTTTTGGCCATGTTCAACAGAGATGGCGCTCTCTGCCGAGAGCGTGGCAACAATACATGTATCTTGTAGCATGCCTTGATTGGTAAACATGCAGGGCTTGGGATTTAAATCTGAATCTCCACAAGCACCACCAAAGTAGTTGCATTCTAGTCCATAAAATTCAAAAATATGAGAGATTAATTCTTCATTGCGTGTGGCACATGCATCAAAAAATAAGAAAACAGTTTTGATCCCTTTCTCATTTATGTGAAAATTTTTGACTTCCGCTTCAAGATCTTTTTGGGGCGTCGAAAGATTATTTACGTGCTGAATATTAAGCTCTGAGTTCATTCCAATGGCAATTGTTTTTGTCTCGTAGAGCTTATCGCTTTCAAAAATTTTGGGAAAAAATAGTCCAACGACAGGTTTCGGATAATTTATGAAATCTAGCTTTTCAAATTGAGAATAGAGTTCACTTTTGAATGTTGATAGGATTAGCACTGTTTTTATTTCTGAAGACTGGGCATAAGATTCTAGATCGCGTTTTAATTCTTGAATTTCATTGGATACTTTGTAATTCATATTCTTTACCTTTGTCAGGGTATCGGAATATTCAGATTTAAATTGAGCAAGTGCTTTGCTCTTTTGATGGGTGACTGTCTATTTAATGGCCATATGTGCAGTTTGAAACTTTATACGGACGCCAAGTTGCTGATTTTATATGAGTATATTGGCTCCATTTTTGCACAAATAGACTCATTGATCTTACTTTTTAGAAGGATTTTTATGAGAAAATTGGCCATGTTCTTGTTATTATTTGTAATCTCTTCGGCTTATGCACGTGATTTTAAAATAGAGCAAGATCCAATTTTTAAAAATTTATTGGGGCAGTTTAAAACTGTTAACGAGATAAATATTCTTCTTCATGAAGAAGCCGTTCATTATCGATTTGATCTTACTCTCAGTGATGTTGCAGACAAAGCGTCATTAGTTTTGAATAAAGAGACTTTTGCAAAATATCAAGCAGAGTTAAATCCAATTCTTGTCAAAAGTCCTATTTATTTTTATGACTGGTTTCAAAAGTTGAAAGAGCTTGCAGAAAATGATGATGATTTTTTTGAAAGCTTAGATAAGAAGCTTTATATTCAACTTTATAATAGTACGGGACATGCTCTATTGCCTGAATATAAGACGATTGATTTGAAAAGGGTAAAAGATCTCGGGTTGTTGCGAAGAATTACACGTTACAATGCTATTGTTTCTAACCCTGAAGCTGCAGGCTTACTTGCAACGATTAAGAAGATTCGTTTTGAACCTTTTGTAACAAGAGATTTAACTGTCTCAAAAATGGAAAGCATTTCAGAAGCTCGTATTCGTAAGATTAAGAAGGCTTATTTTAAAAACTATCTTGAGTTGGTAAATAAGCAGTTTTTGCAAGAGCTGAATTCTGAGACTAAAAAGTATCAGCCACTAGGTTTTCGGATTAAGAAATTGGACGGTCTTGTTGTAAAAAAATCTTATCCGGATAACAAAAACGAGCAAAATAACTATTATAATCTTGATCATGGTATTGAGGTTTTTAACATCGTGGAGCGTCTCCCTCACAAGCAGTCTTTACTTGCATATATGGCCCAAGAGCTCGCTAGAGAGGGAGTTACGGTCCCTCAAATAAATGGTTTTTTAATTGCAACCCCCATTTTTATTCAAAAAAACTGGGAGAAGATAAAGAAAATATTGGCTGAATACACATTGTTGCAGTCAATTAACTTAGCTGATGATGAGTATCTGTTTCAGGTGCGTCATTGGGTAAAAAAGAATTTTGAGTTAATTCAAGATACTTTACAGAGCTATAATCAAACACATGATGAAGTAATGAGTCTAAACTTTATTAAAGGGGAAAAGCCTCGTCGCATTGATATGCTTGAAGAGTATACTGTGCTGGAAACTTTATTTCCTGAGCATCCTTGGATTAATAAAAAAGAGACTCCTCATTTAGTTGATCGCAAGGGAAGGGTTAAATATTTTGATCTTGAGTTTGCAGATGCCTTCCGCATTCGTTCAAAGAGATTGCTGAGGAAATTGGGACGATCCGAAGTATATACCAGTTTGTTGGCCGGAGCAGTTGTCTTTGTTGCAACAAGCGGCAATATGTCTTTAGCCTTATCAACTCGTTCACTTGTTCATAAGGCGGTTCAGACTTTTAGATATGATGAAGAGTGGTCAGAGTTTTTTAAAAGTGCTCCTGCAGATGTCCTCTCCGCATTTCTGCTTGGGGCTGGATTTACGCCTGGACGACTTTATAACATTCTTGCTCTTGGAGCCGCAGAAGGAGCAACTCAAAGTGTTTTTACAGGGCAAGACGTTAAGGTTGGAGCAATTACTGGGGCAAGTATTAGTGCTCTTGGCTATTATTTTCTTCCTTACTGTTTGAATAAGCCGATGACAAAAGGTTATGATGCTGAAAGCTTAAAGAAAAATAGAATCTTAGAGCTTAGTGCTTCTGCTGTTAAACGTTCTGTGCAAGGAGCTGTCGTTGCTGGTGTCACAGGAGAGAATGTTTGGAAAGGTGCAATCAAAGGTGGCGCCTTTGGAGCAGGTCTTTCGCTTGTGGGTATTTGGTTTTTGGGTACTCGTTATTATCCTTTGCGAGATTTTGAAAGTGAAGATATTGATGACATGTTAGAAGCAGAAAATGCTTTTCAAAATGAAGTGGGTCGTGGCGGAGTTTACGATATTGATCGGCAACTTATTCTAGATTCAAATTATCGAGTTGGAGGTGTTTTGCCAACCATGATTAGTGCCTCTATTACTTTGCCAGGTAATGTATCTATGAGTTCTGGTGGCTTTGAGTCTTTATTGACGATGTCTCATGAGGCGCATCATCTTATGCAACAGCATCAGTCTGGAGTTTTTGGCTTTTATTTATTTCGCTATCTTCCTGCTGCTATAAAGTATGGTTATTATGGTCATCCGGATGAAAACTTTTTGAAATATGTCCTTGCATCATATTTGAAGTAAAGAAACTTTGGGAGTTTGGATGAAACTTTGTTTTGAAACAGTTATTATCTTATTGATCGCAATAGCTCCTTGCTGGGCATCGACTCTTGAAAGGCGTCTTCATGAGCTTTATGATGCTGCAGTTTTCCAAGAGTATCAGCGCAATTTAGATTTTTCCAGAGTATTATGGGGGACTGAAACAAAGGTCAGGGGAGCCACTGACAATTCTATTGTCATTAACTACAAAGCAAGAGAGTTTCCAACGCAATTAATTGATTTGGATGTGAAAGCTTTAATTTATTGTCATGAGCTAGGGCATTTACTTGGCGAAGGGAAAAGAGAGAAATTGTATTTGCCGTTTCGTTTTTTTGGGGGAAAGCGTTTCTCTTCAATCATGATTGCCAATGAAGGGGAGGCTGATTTTTTTGTCGGGCAATGCTTGCATGATTACTTCTCATATGATTCTGAGAAAAAGCATTTGCGAAAAATAGAGAAACAGAAGCTCTTTTTGACGACGCAAGAATTTGAGTTCATTGAAAGGAGTTGTCTTACAGAGGGAGATGAACTTATTTGCCAACGCAGCTTACTGGCCGTGAAGTCTTTTGCAAGACTTGCTGCTCATTTTGAAAAAAGAGATAGCGCTCCTTTACTCTATGAAACATCGCCCAATGCTGCAAAGGATATTTATGTGTTTCACTCTGATGCTCTTTGTCGTATGGAGACATTGGTTCGTTCTGTCTTAGGGGGGGGGCGACCAAGTTGTTGGTACAACCCTCAAAATAAATAATGAAATTCAAGGTATGCTAAATCATTGTTCTGATACTGGGAGAATAGTCCATAGGGATTGTTTCCTGCAAATACAAAGCCTCCTAGGCGGAGCTGATATTGTCCGGCCCATTGGTATTCCAGTTGAGGATTGACTAATGTCCCATTGTTTCCTTTGTCCGAATATCCAACTTTTATAGATGCTTTGAGTGAATCATTAAAAAATGAATTTTGAGCTTGTACTAGCCAGTAGCTATCAGTTGGCCCATCTTCTTGGAGGAAGTCGTGGTGCACATACTGGATATTCACGTAGAGGTCGTTGGGAAATAAATAATCTATTCCTAGGTTTATTTCAATTTTTTTATCCACCTGCTTTTGTAATGTCTTTTGATTTACCCAAGCCCCTTTGTCTTGGTAGCTGAGTTCAAAGCGGATGTTATGGTTTTCAAAAGCTTGAGCAAGAGCGAGTGCATAGGTATTATGTATTTCATCTGTTGCTAGAAAGCCTGATGACTCGAGAGCTGGTTGGGCAAATGGGTGATAGCCTCTAAAGTAAATAAGATCAAGATCTGTTTGAGATAAATTTTTAGAGTATTTTGCCGCTAATTCCACTTGTCGGTAGTCTGTGTGATCGTGCCAGGATAGTGGGTACTGGGTGGGATGCCAGTTGGAACTTGGTGGGGCGAATGTTGATGTTTGTTTGTAGGGAAATAGAATTAGCTGAACTTGATTGTTATTTTCCCAGTAATAACTTGCTTCAATATTGTAAGTTCCAGTCACGCGTTGAGAGCGATCCCATAGCAAAAAGTAACTATAGTTTTCTGGAGTGATAAAGTCGAGTGGTGACATTTCGTCGCTACGGGCCCATAGGTTGATTTTTTTTCCAATCAAGAAATTTAAATTTTCATTTAAACGATATTCAAAATAGAACTCTCGAACTTCGTATTTTTCTTGTTGGTCATTTGTTTTTTCAAAGTCGTGCCAGAGGCGCAGGCTTGTTTTCCAGTAAATCGTCTTTGTCAACTCTCGGCTATTTTCAACTTGAATTTTTTGAAGATTGGCAAGGTTTTTCGTTTCTCCTTGGGCAAGGAGGGCACTATAGTCAAATTCCCATGCGTAACTTATTGTTGGTAGATAGACGATTAACCCGATGGTAATGCACTTTTTCAGGGGCAGCCTCCTTTGGTCAGTGCAGTGGCTCGAAAGGAACTTCCTTTGATTTCCTTATTGTAGGAAATATTTTTAAGAGTAAGATTGGTTTGCCTGTTTTCCTTGAGGTCTCTCATTTGGCTATGGGTGATAGTCAATATGTTGTCAATGGTTTCCAGCTTAAGGGTTTCGAAGACTTTAATTAATTCATCTTTTTTGTAGAGTTCTATTTTTTTGATCATGAAATTATTGTGGTCTATCCAGACGCGTCGTTTGGTGGGGGCTTTGCTGTGGGGATCGTTTGGGAAAACATCAATAACATAGTCTCCATTTTGATCGGAGAGTCGTTTGAAGCTGTGATCATTAAGATTTATTTTAGTTAAATCATCATAGCTAAAGTCGCTGCCAATGAATGATTGATATTGGCTTGAGGATGAGAGGCGACGTGCCTGTTTTTGTGAGGGAAGATAGAGCCAAAGAGAATTAGATTCATTGCGCTGATTCCAGACTAGAAACGCTGTTCCTTTTAGGAGTTGGGGCTCACAAACCTCGATTCTAACTTGATCTCCGGAATCCGAGTCTCTGCGTTTAATGAGAAGAGTTCTTGTTTTTGTTATTTCTTCTTTTTCTGCAATGGTCATTTCCATTGTTGCCTGAAGAGAGGAGCCATCTTCAACATTGTACGCTTTTTGGGCAATTGCTTTTCCGTCAAGCTTCTCTTGAGCAGAGCAATGAGAAGAAATAATCGTTGTGATAAAGATGAAAAGTAATGCCTTCATATTGGCTCCTTCTGCCTTTTCAGGTATACTCTAATTCTAGTCTTGTGGGAGTGAGCCGTCATGCAAAAAATTTCGCAAAAAGAGAAGTTTACCCGTTATGAAAGAATTCTGTCTTTGGAAAATGATCCTTATTTGGAAAGTCATTGTCTAGGGAATATGCCCTTTTTTCCATTTGTTATGGGGATGGAGTTTTTTTGTCAGGTTTGTAATTTTTTGCAGAAAACTGATCAGACAATTTCTTCTATCTTATTTAAGGATTTTATTCTTCGAGGTGCGATTATTTTGCGCAAAAAGCGCAGTCGGAAGATATTTGTGGATGTTTATGAACTTGATAATGTTGATCAGACAGATCGCATTTGTATGCTAAATGAAGAGGAGGACGTTTTCATCGAAGGGCGTCTCAGTAAACGTTCAATTCTAAGGGAGGAGGAAAGAAATCCCTTTGATAAACGTTTCTTAGAGAGAGATGGTTCTTGGAGAATTGGAAAAGCCCTCTACGATGGTGTTTTGCCTCATGGGCCTCATTTTCATAACCGTTTTGAAATTATTTGTCATGGAATCGATGAAGTTTTATTACGACAGCATGGTATTCTTAATTCTTTAACTTATTTTGATGATGAAAGTTTAGAAGATTTATATTTGAATCCTGCTCTTCTTGATGGAGTGTTGCAAACTTGTGCTTTGCATGGACTTTATTATCACCAACTACTGCTTCTTCCGTTATCTGTGCAGTCAGTGTTTGTCGATTTAAAAAAGGTTAAAAAGGTCTCTGAGGTATTTGTGAAAATTCTTCCTTTGGACAGAAATGTTTTTGATGTTTTTGTTTATGATGAGGCTAGTCGAAAGGTTGTCATTGAATTGAGGCAAATGCAGTTTTCAATATTAGAGGGGCATCG
Source organism: Bacteriovoracaceae bacterium (assembly GCA_003245675.1). GTDB lineage: Bacteria > Bdellovibrionota > Bacteriovoracia > Bacteriovoracales > Bacteriovoracaceae > SZUA-425. Next base: position 14,158 of record QKCN01000087.1, read on the forward strand.
TACTCCGGATATCCCTCCTATTCCGCTGGGTCGAAATTCGAAGTAAGCAAGGCAAAAAAATGACATCAAATAAATAGCATAGAACCATCGTTAGAGAGGTGTAGATACCTAATTGCATAATGGGGGTAAAGTTCGACAAGCCTAGGCTAAGGAAACTTATTCCCAGAACCAGAGAGGTGAAGCTAATTGAGGGAATTGATTTTTGAAACACTTGCGTTAGTGCTCGTTCAACATCCATTGTTTCACGGAGATGGTTTTGATAGTGAGTGATGAAGTGGATTGTATCATCAACGGCCAATCCAAAGGCAATTGCCGCAATAATCGAAGTCCCAAGATTTAGAGGCTCATGGAGTAGTCCAAGAATGCCGTAAATGCACAGAATTGGGAGAATGTTAACTAAGCCGGCATAGAGCATAAGAGATAGTTTTCTCATGAAAATGAAAACAATCAGTAAAATTGCCATGACAGACCATAGGGATGAGCGGAGTTGTGCTTGACTCATGCGGTCTGCTGATTCGACTGTGTTAAGATACGTCCCTCCAATAGAGAATTTAATGTTAGGTAGAGGGTTGCTTTGTAGGTACTGTCGTAGTTGTTCAGTGATTTTTTTGTATTGTAAGGAACTAATTGTATTCGTGCGAATAAATACTAGTGCCGATTTTTCATCAGAAGATTCATAGTAGCGCAAAAGGGTGCGATCAACGCTTTCAAGAAGCATATGTGATTCTGCAATAAGTCTTGGCGATGTCTCCCAACTTTGATTTTCTGCCCCTATGCTTTTTTTAGATTCTCGGAGAATGCTTTCAAGTGATGTGACTTTATCTATGCCATTCAATGTTGTTAGCCAGTCTCCAAGATTTTGCATGTAGAGAAGTACTGTGGGGGACTTAATGTCTTCTTTTTGTGAGTGGAAGGACAGCATCAGTGGATATTGGCCAGATAGGTTTTTATTGACGAAGTCAACATGCTGGATGAGCGTGGACTTTTCTCGAAAGTATTTGTAGTAGTTGGTGTCGAGTTTCATTTGAAAAATGAAAAAGGTGATGGTGGAAAAGGTAATTGTTAAAATGATTATTGTAACTTGATGGTTTTTTATCCAGTTATTGAGAGCATGAGTGAAATGAGTGATAAGAACTGTTCCTTGTCTTTTGGGGAAAAAGAGTAGCTTTAAAGGAGTTGTCAGTAAAAAGATTGTAATCAACGTGAATAGAGAACCCATGCAGAGAAATATCCCCAACTCTTGCACTGTTGGAACAGGGTTAAATATCATAGATGCAAATCCAAGGGCCGATGTCAAAATGGCCAAAAAGTTGGCCCAGAGAACATGAGGGAGCTCTTCTTTCGATGCACAGAAGATATGAATAGAATACGCGATGGATAGGGCACTGATAATGGCGGGGACGGTTGTTGTTGCCATGCTGATTTTTTGCCCAAGTGACGAAAGTATGGCAAGGGTCAAAACATTAGCAATACCTGCACTTAATAAGATGCTAAGGCTGATTAGTGCATTATGATAGAGCATGAACATAATACCAAACATGAGGGCGATCATTGCCAGAGTAAACGTGATCATGTCCTTCTTAATGTAGCGTCCTGCTGATTCCATGAAAACATGCATTCCTGTAAATGCAAAGCGTTCTGGGTGGGGGTATGATTGGTATTGCTTAATTATTTTTCGAACAATTTTTTCCTTGTCTAGTTCGGATTGATTATTTTTAAAGACGATGTTAAATCCGAGCGTTTTTCCATCTGGCGCGATGAGATTGCGCTGAAATAGAGTGCTTTGAAGTGCTTTATTCTTTATTTCGTCTAATTCTTTTTGAGAGGAGGGGGGCTCTTCGAGTAGAGGGTCCGAATGGCTTATTTCATTCCCCTCGTTATCTATTTCTTGCCAGAAATAGGGGGCATTAACGATGCTGTAGCATGATTTTATTCCTGGAATGTTTTCGATGTCATTGTGAATTTGCTTGATGAATTTAAGTCCGTGTAGAGAGAAAATATCATCCGCATGATAAGAAAGGACAACTAATTCATCAATATTTCCAAAGTCTTTCTTTTGTTGTTGATTAATTTGATCTTGTTCATTTCCTTTTTCATAAAGAACATCAAGTCCATTGTTGATCTCTAGTTTAAGTAGAGGAATTGTCGCAAGGATCGTCATGACTCCGATGAATATGAGTGCTTTGCTCGAATGTTTGTGGAGGATATTTATAAGTTGTTTCATGTCTTTGCTTGATAACAGCGAAGAGGGCGATGGCCATCACACATAATAGTACAAATATTGCAGTTGGTGCACTGTGATTCTACTTGATGCTGCCTTTTAAGTTTAGTTAGAAAATCTGGTTCACAAATCAGGGGGCGACAGAGCGAAATTCCTTGGATGCCCGCGTCCAATACTTTATCCATGTCTTCTAAGCTTCGAATTCCTCCTGTTACAATGAGTGGAAGTTTTAGTTGCTGCTGCAATTTCTTTGCGTCGGATAAATTATAGTTGTGGGTAAAAGGCTTTATTCTTCTGCGGTAGAAAGGGAAATAAAAGGTTTTCCAGAGCCATTGAACCCAGCGAGGGTATTTTGCAAAAAGGGGGTTGTGCTTAAAGGCTAGGCTTAAAGGAAGATCTCCTCTAAATATGTTCATGGCAAATTCCATTGTCCCATAAGAAATTTCAATGGCGTCGGCGAGATTTCCTTTTTCAACTTCAATGCAAAACTTTTGGCAAAGCTCATTGCTAAATAATCTATCATCTTGAGCACTAACTTTTATCAGTAGTAAAAAATCAGGTCCGATCTTTTCACGAATTCCGCTTAATATTTTCTTTGCAAATAGCAGTTTATCTTGTCCCCAGCGATCTTTGCGACGATTGGTATGCGGCGAAAGGAATTGATGAATGAGATACCCATGAGCGCAATGTACTTGGATGCCATCAAATCCCGCTTCTTGGCAACGTTGTGCTGCGCAAATGAAATCTTGAATAATTTGTTCAATCTCTTTATCGCTCAAAACTTGAATTTTTTGGCGAAAATAGGTGCATGTGACCGCCGAGGGGGCCCGTGCCAAATCGTGAGTTGCTTCTGAAATGGTTTGACGTCCTGTATGAGCAATTTGCATGCAGATTTTTGCCCCTGCATCATGGACCGCCTGAACAATGGGTTTCCATGCTTTAACTTTGTCATCTGCATCTATGCCACATTGATGTGGCTGCATGGCGCGTCCTTGCTGAGATATATAGTTGAAGCCTGTGATGATGAGACTGATGTCGTTATTTGCCAAATCACAATAGAGTTTGCTTAGTTGCTCAACGTGGGGAATTCCATCGGGGCTTCCCATCCCTTCATAGGTCGCTGCGCGGATGATTCTATTTTTTAGGCGATGCTTCCCTAAAATGAGTGGAGAGAAAATCTTATTTTTCATAGAATCTCTTCAAGGTGAAGGCAAATAATTGTTGGACGTATTCATCTGTTCCTAAATTGCGAGGATCAGGTATTTCTTTTTCATAGAGCTCTTTTTTGTTAAGTGTAAAACATGACTCTTTTTGAGGGACGGAAACAGCTTGTCCCAGCAATAGGGGATGCCAATTATGTTTTTGGGCTTCTTGTTCAAATGCGGTTTGTCTTTCTGGCGGGATGGAAAATAGTAGTTCATATTCTCCAAGACTACCCAGTAAGAATATTTGCCAAGGAACTTGAGTTAGCTCAGCCACTTTTTGAGTTAAAGGGTCAAGAAAGTTTTGATTAATTTCAATGTCAAAGGAAATATTAGGATTCACGCGGAGTAGGTCAAAAAGAGCATGAACGAGAGCATCACTTGTATCAATGCAGGCATGGGCAAAAGAATTGATGATTTTTGATTCAGTGCCACGATAAGGGAAGATGGGCGATGCCAATTCAAGGTATTGCTGCTCAGGGGGAAGTTTCTTTTTTTGTAGCAATTGCATTAGTAGTCCTTGACGGTTTCCAGCCCCTAAAGGTCCAGATACATACAAAAGATCTGTGGGCCGTATTCCTGATCTCATTAAGGGGGTTTCAACCTCTCCCCATGCCACACCGGTGTAGTGAAATTTTTCACTCATGGATGTGTCTCCTCCTAGTAGGTGACAGTTTGCTTGCGCCAAGGCCTCACTCATTCCTTGGAAAAACTCTTCTGCTTCACTTGAGCTTCTTTTTTCGTCGAAACTAATGGCATGCAAAAAAAATAGCGGTGTAGCTCCTGTTGCTAGTAGATCACTTAGTGTTGCCGTAATTAAGTTCTTACCAAGTCGCTTGGGGAAAAAATCTGAAAAAAAGTCTTCCTCGAGTGAATAATCATCAATGTTAAAGGCATAGTTTTTCCCGTGGAGAGAGATAATCTCAGAGTCCGCTTCGTGAGGTGTATTTAACTGCTGGGGGGAGGTTGGGAAATAAGACCTTAAAAGTGTAACGATATTCTTTTCTTTGGAACTCATCTTATTAACCTCAATCCTTTTTTATCTAAACGTATCTTGCAGGGTAGTTCTCCTTGGGGATCTCCATCGAATTCAACTTGTGGAGCAAATTCGTTGTTTTGGCACTCAAACTCTTCGAGATAAATCAGGCGATTGTCTGGGTGGTGAATAAAGCTGCCATCATATACTTTTTTTATGTTCCAAAGAAGAGAAAATAGTCCTTTGTTTTGAATTGTAAATAAGTACATTTTTCCATCAGAAG
>QKCN01000046.1 GCA_003245675.1 Bacteriovoracaceae bacterium
AAGAATACAATGTAAGCAATAAACGCAATGTTCTCACGGCACAACTCAATTCTCTCTATAGTAACTATGTCGACAACTACGATGCCGTTAAAGTACAGCGCAAGTTTTTAGACGCTTCGCGCCTGCGCTCAGAAGTCGTCACCAAACAATATCAACAGGGAACGATTAGCTATACCAATTGGGATCTCGTACAAGATGAACTCATAAACTACGAAAAGAATCTTTTACTATCCTTAAAAAATGTCTTATTGGCCAAGGCTCAATTTTTTCAACAACTGGGACATAGTGAAACTGATTCAGAGACTCAGGAGAGATAATGACACTCAAAAAATATATCGCACTCTCATCTGCCATTCTCGTGCTGTTCATCGCCGCATCTTTTCTGCTGCTGAGAAAAGGCGATAATGAACAAGTGCGCTTTGAGCGAATAAAAGTTATGCAAGGCGATCTCCAAACAACAATTTCATCAACAGCGACTGTTAAACCTAAAAACCGCTTAGAGACCAAGCCTCCCGTTTCGGGAAGGATTGAAGAAATGCTAGTGGAAGAAGGCTATGAAGTTCAAAAGGGTAAAATTATTGGCTGGATGAGTTCAACAGATCGCGTGGCACTTATTGATGCCGCTCGGGCCAAAGGAAAAGAAGAGCTGCAACGCTGGGAAACCATATATAAGCCAACCCCTATTATTGCTGCGATTTCGGGTACAATTATTTCGCGTTCGGTAGAACCTGGTCAAACAGTCACAGCGGAGGATGTTATTGTCGTCATTGCAGACCGTCTTATCCTCAATGCGGCCGTGGATGAAACAGACGTGGCAAAGGTTGTTAAGGGTACAATTGTTCAAATTACACTAGATGCCTACCCGCAAGATCATTTCTCTGGCAAGGTGGATCACATAGCCTTTGAAGCAACGACCGAAGAAAACGTAACCGTTTACGAAGTCGATATTTCATCAGATGAAAATCCTTCCTTTATGAAAAGTGGAATGAGTGCCGAAGTTATCTTTTTTACGAATAAAAGAGAGGCGGCCCTCTACTTACCGGCAACCGCGATTCAGTACGATACCCAAGGCGCCTATGTGTACGTAGAAAACAATAAGAGGCTGGTTCGCCAATCCATTAAAACAGGCATCCAAGATGGTTCCAAGCTAGAGATCGTGGAAGGCGTTGAGCAAGGACAAATCGTCCTCGTAGAAGGTCAAGGATCAGTACAAAAACAAGAAGAGACACGCAATAGTAATCCCTTCATGCCAACTCCCCCCAAGAGAAGAAAGCGTAATTAAGAGCTATGATAAATATAAAAAACATCAGCAAGATTTATCGCATTGGAGAACAACAGATCTACGCCCTCAAAGATCTCTCTCTTGAAATTCGCGAAGGTGAGTTTGTGGCCATCATGGGGCCTTCCGGCTCAGGCAAATCAACCTTGCTCAATGTTATCGGTCTACTCGATATTCCCGATGAGGGGAGCTATTACTTATATGATAAAAACATTGCCAGTTACCACGAAGATGAAATTTCTAATATTCGCGGGCAGCTCATTGGTTTTATTTTTCAACAATTCAATCTTCTCAAAAAAACAACAGCGCGCGACAATGTACTCCTGCCTCACCTCTACTATTGCAGCAAAAATTCCAGAGAAGCAGAAGATGTTTTAAAAAGCGTTAGTCTGATTGATCGCATCAACAACCGCTCCAACGAACTTTCCGGGGGACAGCAGCAAAGAGTGGCCATTGCCCGCAGCCTCATTAACAATCCCAAGCTGCTCTTTGCCGATGAGCCCACGGGGAATTTGGACTCGAACAGTGAAGAAGAAATTTTAAAAATACTCAAGACGCTCCATGCCCAAGGAATGACCATTGTCATGGTCACCCATGAAGAAAGTGTGGCGCAGATTGCAAGTCGCGTAATACGTATGCGCGATGGCAAAATACTTTCGGATACCGGTAATCTCCATTCGAGTGAAATAAGAACCGACTCTATTGACATCAATGTTTCCGTTCCCCAAATCACTTTTTCTTTTGTGCTTAAAAATATCCAGATTGCGATTAATAATATTCTACTCAATAAAGTTCGATCACTGCTTTCCATGCTGGGAATTCTCATCGGAGTAGCTGCAGTCATTGCCATGTTGGCCATCGGTAGAGGTGCCCAGGACTCCATCTCAGAAGAGTTTTCGGCCATGGGAACAAATGTTCTCACCGTCAGCCCCGGCGCAGAACATTTCGGTCCCATGCGCGTGGATGCGGGAAAAGTCACTCAATTAGATATTGAAGACACTCAAGCAATTGCCCACAAACTTTCCGGTATTAAAGCGGCAAGCTCTATTGTCAATGGTCAAGGTCGTGCCGTGTATGGCAATAAAAACTGGTCATCGAGTGTGACGGGAGCAGATGTCGACTACCTCGAAGTGGACAGCTTTTCCATAAAGTTCGGACGTTTTTTTAACCAAGACGAAAACATTTCACGCAGCCGCGTTGCCGTATTGGGAATGACGGTGGTGAAAGAATTATTCGACGCAAATTTTAACCCTGTAGGTGAATACATCAAAATTAATGGCTCGCGCTTTCAAGTGATTGGTGTCTTAAAAGATAAAGGTTCGAGTGGCTTCTTTGATCAAGACGATGTCATCATTATTCCGCTCTACACCGCGATGAAACGCCTGCTTGGCAAAAAACATCTTGGCCGCATCAAGGTAAAAGTGATGGATGAGGCGGATATGAATCAAGTGGAAAAAAGTATTTCCAGCTTGATTATTGAACGCAAAAAACTATCCGGAGATGATATCGATAGTTTCAACATTCGCAATATGGCCAATATGCAAGAAGCCTTTTCTAAAACGACGAGAATTCTCTCCTACCTACTGGCGATAATCTCGGCGATCTCTCTTATTGTTGGTGGTATTGGCATCATGAATATCATGCTCGTCTCAGTAACGGAGCGAACGAGAGAAATTGGCCTGCGCAAGGCCGTTGGAGCTTCCTATAAGGCTATTCTTTTGCAATTTCTGGTCGAATCTATCCTTATCAGTTTTTCAGGGGGAGTTATAGGCATCTTGCTTGGCGCCAGTATCTCCATGCTTATCTCCGTCTTCTTCGGCTGGAGCACCAAAGTCACTTTCATGGCCATTGCCATCTCTTCTTTTTTCTCCATTTCGGTGGGCATCATTTTTGGAATTTGGCCGGCCCGTCGAGCGGCGCGCTGTCGTCCTATCGAAGCCTTACGCTACGAATGAAACAAATATAATTTACAACGGTAGTTCCTTCCGCATGGCAAAATATCGACAAAAATAGTAAAAATATAGAGATGAAAATCCTCTTAAAAATTTCTTTTTTAACTATATTTATACTCCCCGCTTGGGGGGCGATGCAGTGTAAAAACGGCAATGATTATCTGGAAAGCACAATCAAAAATTTCAAAAATGCCAACCCCTCCTTTTATGGAGCTGACCTAACGTCCGATTGTCGCTCAGAATTACCTTTGCCTTCTCCCACTGAGCGTCTTAATGATCTCATCATCAGTGTTGATCCCCTCTACTCCTGCATGGGAACGAGTATGAATCGCGCCATTGTTAAATCGGCCAATCTTATTTCGCCGAAATATGCCACAACGGTGCGCCATTATGTCGACTGTAGCTCCGGCAGTCCACAATATTCCTACAAGGGAAATGCTGCTGGCGCCATTTCGGAACGCAAACAAGAATACGACTTTCAACTCGCCGACTGCAAGAAGGCCAATAAAAGCTGTGACCAACATGGACCTTGTCGTGCGGCCAAAAAACTCTATTTGGCGCAAAAAGAAAGACCTGTAGATAAAAATGGGAATACTGATTTACCACTAGAGCGTCCTTGCCTCTCCAAAAATTACCAAGACTTTGTCTATCGTTCGTTTAAGACAGCTGCCAATTGTCTAGAGTTTAGCGAAAAAGAAATGCGTGAATACTTTATGGTGGTTAACCATGAGTCTAGTTTTATGATCAATGTGGCCAATGACCAAGGTACAACAGGAATTGCCCAACTCACCACCGATGGGATTGCAGAAGTTAACGATATCTGGGGCGAGCGCTATGAGTTGAATGGTCATACCCGCAATCGCAAAGATGGCAAGGCCCTTCAAAAACTCATTGGTAAAAATGAATACTGTTCACTCATTCCCAAAACCCTGAGTTCGCCCTTTGAAGTTCCTAAAAATGGCTTTGTGGGAAAATGTGATCGTGCGCAAATTCCGGCCAATCCACTAAAAAGCTTTATTTATGGCATGATTCTTCACTCACACTATCGCAGCAAGGCAGAAGATCTCTACACCAAAATGTTCGCTAGCTCTTTTAACGGCCATGCCAGCATTCCCTCAGAAGATAGAGAAAAAATCATCGCTGCGCTCACCATCTTTATGTATAACGGAGGCCCTTCAATCAAGGGGGTGGCCCTCAAATTTATTGCGCAAAAATCCTGGAATGGTTTAGACAAAGTGAAGGTCTCACACGATTACTTTAAGGAAAAATTTGGAAGCTATCTTGCTGCCCATTACCCAAGTAAACACGAAAGTCGTCGCCAAGAAGTTGCCACTTACTATCAGGATATGTTGGATGATGCCAAGAGGGTCGAAAAGCAATTGAGCGAGAAGGTCGAATGCGCGCTTTAGCCTTTATCATATTTTGTTCTTCTTTTGCGCTTTGGGCACAAGATTGGCATTTGAATACTGTCTCCCCAAATGGTTCCGCACAAGAATTCATCAAGAACTGTCAGAGTCATTTGAAAATCATGGAACAAAAATACGGCCAAGAAAAAGCAAAGCGCACACTCTCAGAAGAAGAGTTTGATGACCTAGTATTTGGCATGAGCTATCTTGAGTATTTTTTGGAAAGAGCAGAGTCCGTTTCTTTTTGTGATGATGTAGAGCTGCGCATGCGAGCGGCCATTGGTCGAGAACAAACAGAATTCCCCAAACAACTTCAGCTGGTCATCCAATTGGCCCATCGCTACTGCATCTTAGCAAAGTCGCCCTAATCGCCCCTTGTAAAAACAGATGTTTATATGCTGTGCGCATAAATACAGGCAATTTATTCCACGAATTGTTTCCCTCATCAATAATAAGCTATAATTATTTATAAATAATCCAAATCTATAAATAGATTTGGATAAGGAGTTGCATGAGCTACCCCGCAATGGCCAGTCAAACATTTATGAAGCATCAAAAAGATTCGAAGCTGATGCGCATCACCAAAGACGCGATCAAGAAGCTCAAAAAAATCAGAGATGCCAAACGTCGCGCCCGCGCTGCCCATCAAATGGTCGATGAAAAAATGGACGCAGTGCTCAGTGATCCCGTAGTACAAAAACACCTCAGCTGTAAAAAAGGCTGTGCTTTTTGCTGTCATACTCAAGTATCTGTAACAATGGATGAAGCACACTTGCTCGCTCACAAAATTGTGCAAGGACATGAAATAGATCTTTACCGCCTAGAGAATCAAGCTAAATATGCGCATCAAGCAAGTGAGTGGTTCAAACTCAGTCATTCTCAACGAAAGTGTGTATTTTTAGGAGAAGATAATAGCTGTATTATTTATGAAGATCGGCCATCAGTTTGTCGTACCAATAGTGCCATCTCGGAGCCTCAGTATTGCTCGACAGAAAATGGGGAGCAACAACAAATGCTCCTCAAAACAACAGAAGCAGATATGATCATCATGGGACAGTTTATCCAATCTCAAGAAAATGGAGCTCTCCCCGTTCTCCTCAAAAAGGCCATTGCCGAACTCAGTTGTTCATCAGACAATGAAACAAATCTTTCGCCCTTACTGATGAAAAATGGAACAACAGAAAACTAGAATAGCACCAACCCCCAGCGGGTTTCTCCATATGGGAAATGCTTTTTCCTTTGTCTTAACATATATTCTCGCTAAAAAATTAAATGCCCAAATTCTTTTGCGCATCGACGATTTAGATAATCAACGCTTTCGCCCAGAATACCTCGAAGACATTTTCAAAAGCCTCGACTGGCTGGGAATAGAATGGGATGAAGGACCTTTTTCAATTCAAGAATTTCAACAGCAATATTCTCAGATCCATCGCATTCCTCTTTATCAAAAAGCATTGCAGAACTTACAAGAAGCAGGCTTAATTTTTCCTTGCAGTTGCTCACGCCTCCAAACCCAAAATGGACACGATCGCAAAATTTGTATCGCCGATGATATCAAAGAAAAATCTCTACGCATTAATACACAAAACGCCAAACTTCACTCCCGTCTCGTAGACTTTGTGGTTAAAAGGAAGGAAGGAATTTTTTCTTATCAATTTGCTTCTGTTGTCGATGATCAATATTTCAATTGCAATACCATCATTCGGGGAGAAGATTTACGCGATTCCTCTCAAGCTCAAATCTGGCTGGCATCTTATTTCCCCGGACACCCATTTGCGAAAGCACTTTTTCTCCATCACCCACTGATCACAGATAAAGAGGGAAATAAACTCTCGAAAAGCCTTGGAGCACAGTCTTTGCATGAAATACGAAAAACAAAAAGCCCCACCTTTATTTACAAAGAAGTGGGGCACTTATTGGGTGAAAAAAATATTCAAACACTTGAGGAGCTACTAAGCCTGCCCCAAAGCCGCTTTGACCAAGTCATTAGCACGCTTTCCATCAAAACGCCCTTTGATTTGAGGAGTTAGTTCTCGCATAATGCTGCCCATATTGGGAGTTCCTTGCGAAGTAATAATATCATTAATGATGGTTATCACTTCATCTTCTTCTAATCCTTTAGGTAAATAAGTTGCCAAAATCGCCACTTCTTTTATGGCCTTTGTTTGTAATTCACTTCCTGCAGGATAAGTATCAATAGCATCTTTCATTTTTTTTGAATGACGAATTAGTACATCTTGTTCCCCTACGGGATTCTTAGATGTTTTATTCTCCATCAACATACTTTTTAAATAACGCAGAACCTCTAATCTTTCTTTGTCTTTTGACTTCATTGCATCTTTAATATCTGCATTTACTTGTTCAAATAGTCCCATACTTACCTCACTTAAAGAGTTAACCATATACGAATTACTGCATCCAATTTTTCTTTGATCGTTGTCACATCAGGTTCGCGCCAAGATGGTGATGACGTCTTAATTCTTTCCTTAATTTTTTCCTCTTGCAACAAGGATTTTTCATCATTACAAGCGGAAATAGTTCCTAACTTACAAGCTTTTTGAAAATACACTACAGCCTTTTTAATATCTTTCATCTGTCGATAAGCTTTCCCCAGTTGCTGACAGGAGACAGCATTGTCGTCATAGTCGCAACTACTCAATAACTTATTCCTCAACTCCTCTGCCTCTTTCCACTTCTCACTTAAGCCGTAATAATCGCAGCCAAGCGGGTTTTTAAATTCACAGGATTTCTTGGCATAGAAAAAAAAGTCTTCAATTTCTTGCTTTGCCCAATAAGCATGGGCCAAATCCAAACACGCTAAAGCATTTCCCGCTTCATTACATGCCTTCATTAAAGCGTCTTCTCCCGCCTCGCCATTATCCATTTGAGACAAACAAGAATAGACTTCTCCAACAATATAAGAAGATGGAAAATTCTTGCTTTCACGCAAAACTTTTACATAATTTCCGCCATTTTCCACAGCTCGCTTACGCACTTCCACGAGCAAAGAATTGAGAAAAACATGCTTAACCTCTATATCTGCTTTTTTCTGGCAATGGGCCCAAGGAATACTTTTTACAATTTGAACTTCTTTTTCCTCGGTCGTGAGCGTGGCACAGGAGACTAAAAGAAATAGCAAAGTGAGTATTTTCATTTTTTCCTCATTTTTTTAATATATTGTAAAAGACTGATGGAGATATTTTTAAATCTCGAATCGTGTTTCGAACTTTTTCATTATTCTCCCGATAGAAGCTCGAGACAATAGCTAATTCCAACTCTTTCAGATATTTTTTCAAACCCAAATTTTTGATTTTATCGCGGGTAATTTCATCCAATTCAAAAGATTCCGACAAGCTGCGCATGGCTCCTAAATAGGGACCGATATCTTCGAGATCAATGATGCCCTTTCCTTCGCGCACAAGTCCAGTCATAACTTTATCAAGTTGACGCACATTACCTGGCCACTCAAAGGTCAGCAAAAGTTCCTTTGCTTCCGCGCGCAAAATAATTCTTCGCGCAGAGTCCAATAAAAAGGAATCAATGAAAAGCTCAATATCTCTTGGTCTCTTGCGTAGAGGGGGAATTTCAAAAGACAGATGAGAAATTCTAAAATATAAATCTTTGCGGAAAAGACCTTGCGCAATCTTGGCATTTAAACCTTCACAAGTTGCACAAATGAGGCGAAATTGAGTCTCAGTTCTAAACTCTGATCCCACCGCATAAAACGACTTTTCTTCGACGGCCTTGAGCAACTTAGCCTGCATCTGCAGCGGCAAAGAGCCAATTTCATCGAGAAAAAGAGTCCCACCATTGGCCAATTCCAAAAATCCTTTCTTATCCCTATCAGCACCTGTAAAAGCACCTTTTTTATGACCAAAAAGTTCACTCTCAAATAAAGACTCTGGAATCTCAGAACAATTGAGGGCAATAAATGGAGCCTGTTCATGAGAAGTATACTCATGAATCAATTGTGCCAAACAGGTTTTGCCGACTCCCGTTTCGCCTTCGAGCAATAAATTATTGCCTTCAACAAAAGCAGCAATACAACGCTTAATATTTTCATAATAAAAGGGATCAGCAATAAGCATCTTTTTCTTTTTTAGAAAAGTACGTAAATCATCTTGATGACGGAAACGCACTTTATCAATGATACGATCAATGACATTTTCCCATCCCAGTTTCAAAAAATAATCATCACAACCAATAAGATAATTATTTTCAATAACGTCATCATCATCGACAGAACTAAATACGACGGTGTAGGCACCGCAAGCCACTGCGGCTTGCATGACCTCTGGTCCCTCTAAATTATCACCGATCATCATATCTAAAACAGTAAGCTGAAAAGACTGCTTTTTTAGTTCAGCAATAGCCTTTTCTTTGGAGTCAGTGGCGAAAACATCAAAGTTTTTTTCCTCTAAGTAAGAAGAAACGGCAGCCCGAAAGAGCAGATCATCTTCAAAAACCAAAGCTTTTAATTTTTCTCGCTTCATTCTCTTCCCGGAAAAAAAGCTTCTAATTTAATTGGACGCCCAGCCTGTCCCCCTAACCTTTCGATCAACTGAACCAATTCTCGAGGCCGAATAGAAGAACTATTATCAACTTTGACTTTAAAATATATGCCAGACAAATTGCGGCATGGTGAAACCTCGTCAATAACGAGTAACTGTTCTTCAGGCAATTGCAAAGCCCCTTGCCAAAAAGAAAGCAACAACGATTTAACGTCCTTCATTTCATAAGCTTTTTTACTTTTAACAAAAGAGCTGATTTCCAACGTTTCACAACTTCCTAACTGCTCAACTAAGAGCTGCCCATCGCCTTGCATAAGAGGCACCCAGTATAAGAATGCATGAATATCTTTTCCTAAAGAAGGTGTTTGCTTTTCAATTTGGGTGACCTCATTTAGATACAAGCCACGTTCTGTAACGGCCTGCAATTGGGCCAGTCCATCTGGTGCTAATTCTTGTTGAAGTTCTATATCAAAAAATTCAGATAAAGAGCTGATTCCCAGAGGCAAAGCAGCTCCCCCTGCAAAATGAGGGCGTTGGTTATATCCTTTGGAATAGACAAAATCATATCCTGCTCTTTTGAAAACTCGCAGAATCACCTTTTGAAGATCGAGGTGAGAAATCATTGAAATAGGTCCCACCTTAGAATAAGCAAAGCGGTACCAGTGACCTGAGACAACATCATCACTTCTTCTCTCAATTAAAGATGCTTTTTTATTTTCTGGCGGAATGTATTCTTCTTTTTTGGTTGCATTGAGTGCCTGCAAAAATTCCTTGCGCTGCTCAACAATATCTTTGAGCTTACATTTCAAACCACAAGCGTGGCATACCAATGTATCATTTTCTTTTTCGGCCAAACTCTCTAAGTTATCACAGTTAATAAGCTCGCCATCATATTTAAGACAAGGAAAAGTCATTTCTTGCTGTAATGCCTTATGCCACTCTTTTAACAAGAAATTTTTAGTCACCCCAGAATCAATATGATCCCATGGCAGATGCCCATCTTCTGGAATCGCCTGGCACAGTCCTTCCATATCTAAATTAAATTCTTGGAAAGCTTTTTCCCAAGCCTCAAAATTAAATTGTTCTTCCCAACCATCAAACCGGCTGCCATTACAATAAGCCGCTATGGCCACCTTATTGAGGCGACGGTCTCCCCGCGCAAAAATCCCCTCGAGTAACGAAATTTTAGAATAGTGACGCTTGAATCCAACTCGCGATTTCTGCGCCTGATCCCAAATGATGTTTTGCCGGCGACGCGTCTCTGCTTCAGAAATCATACCATGCCACTGAAAGGGGGTATGAGCCTTAGGAACAAAAGTAGAGGCTGAAACAGTAACAGTAGGATTTTTAATGCCGTGACGACGTCCAACCTGCCGTACAGAGCTGGCCAATTCCACAATTTGCTCAATATCACTATCCTCTTCTAGTGGAAGTCCAATCATGAAATATAATTTCATGCGATCCCATCCACGCTCAAAAAGAATGCGTCCTGTTTCCAACATTTCTTTCTCGGTAACATTTTTATTGATAATTTTTCGTAAGCGCTCACTGCCTGCCTCTGGCGCAAAAGTCAAAGGGGCCGTTCTTCCTTTGGCCAATTTATCGAAGATTTTTTCATTTAATCCATAGGCTCTTAAAGACCCTATTCCAATTTTCGTCTTGTCCTTACTGCATTTATCCAGCAATTCCGATAAAAAGGGTGTCACAGCAGAATAATCGGAAAGAGAGAGACAGGTCAAAGAAACTTCTTCAAATCCCCCTTTTTGAATTCCTGCTTCAATGGTATGCATGAGTTCTCGTGGATCTCGCTCGCGTGCTGGGCGATAAATGATTCCCGCCTGACAAAAACGACATCCTTCGGTACACCCTCGGGCCACCTCAAGAGAAAAACGATCAAAGACGGTCGTTAAATGAGGAATGGGAGATTGTGTAGGAAAAGGAAAATTAGAAAGATCTTCTTTACGTGCTCTAATTTTATCATCTGTCTGCACGTAAAATTTTTGAGATTTTTCACAAAAAGCTAGCTCATAAAGAGAAGGAACATAAACAGATTCCAAACTCGCAAGATCGGATAAAATCTCCCGACGAGTTTTTCCTTCTTGGCGTAAGCGAGTCACGCGCTCTAAAATCTCAACCGTCAAAAATTCGCCATCACCAATAACAAAGGCATCAAAAATATCGGCCATCGGCTCAGGGTTGAAAGCAACCGGTCCACCTGCGATGACAATGGGATGCTCTTCTGCACGCTCTTGTGAAAGTAAAGGAATCTTGCCTAAATCCAACATCGTCAGAATATTAGAAATAGTCATCTCATATTGAAGAGAAAAGCCCACGACATCGAATTCGTTCAATGGAGCCTGAGTCTCCAAAGAGACAAGAGACAAATTATTTTCTCTAATTTTCTTTTCAGCATCAATCCAAGGACAAAAAACTCTTTCTGCTAGCAAATGATTTTTAGCATTAACTTGTCGATAAAGAATTTTCAAACCAAGATGGCCCATACCAACTTCATAGACATCAGGAAAACAAAGGGCCAACTTACCTTGAATCTGGCTCCAGTCCTTTACTATTTCATTAAATTCGCCGCCAATATAACGAGCAGGACGCTCTAACTCTTCCAAAAAGAGGTGATAGGGATTATGTCTCTTCAAAATTATATCCTTAAAAAAAACTTAAAAAATTGTCGTCTTAAATTCCTGAAGATATGGAAAAGACAAAACGTCTATCTTCTTCTCCTTGGAACTCTGAAGAAGTAGTATCTACTGCATAAGTAGTCAAGTCCACTTGAAATTCTCTTGCTTTAACTCCAATGCCAACAGAACCAAAACCATCACCATATCCCAAACGGACAAACATGATTCTCGCAATATCTAATTCCATTCCTGCAGAAACTCTTCGCGTCGTCGACAGATCATACTTACCCAAAGCATCTTTATAATCTAGCTCCAAGTGCCATCTTAAGGCTTTGCCTATTTGAGGGGTTAGCCCAAATGCCAAAACAAGATTTTGCTTAATGTCTTCAGGTGTATCATTTGAATCCGAGACCTTACTAAAACTACTTCCGGCCATATTGTGCAAAGTGGCAGAGAAAGTGGGAAGCCCAAAGACTGGCAGAGTCAATTTGGTTCCCCCTGTAAAAATATAAGCCTGCCCCTTATCGTAATCACTGTCGCGCAATTCAAAAGTCTGATCGGCATCAGCCTCTCCAATGGCTTCCCTGCGCATAAGCCACACAAGAGTGGCTCCCACTTTGACCACTCCTCCCATAAAAGGAATGTTCAATGAAACAACAGGTCCATGGTCGCGACGATCAGCGTACTCAAACTTAGCATCGTCCTCGACTCCGATTGTGGCACGCTTTTGCACCGCAAGCATATAGCCCACACTGAGATTGCGAAATGTCATATTGGGAAAGAAGTGATAGCGGGCGTGACTCATTTTACCTTTGTGATCACTTAAAAGTTCACGTACACCATCTAAACTATATGTCTTAGTAAAATTAGAAAAGGCATTAGAAACTTGCCCCCCTGTACCTGCTTCCCAAAGAGTCTTATTGGTCTCGAGGTGCATATTAAACAGATGAACTTGCCATTTGCGAAACGTCCCTAAACCTGCTGGATTATAAAAGGCAGCATGATGATCATCTACCCTTGCGGCATAGGCATTCCCCATCCCTAAACCACGAGCAGAAGTAATGAGCTCTGGAAAAACTCCATCTTCAAATGTAATTTCCGCAAAGGCAGGGCCTAGCGAAAAAATAAATATAAGAAATAATAGTCCTAGACGCATATTCCCTCCGCCTTCAATTTTACTCTCTTATAGGACAAGAAAGAATGCGGCATAATATTCTTGAGCTTTTCTATCCGCTTTTGAGTGCTTTCTCAGAATTTTCGGCACTTACGGCTCCACATTTTTCGTCTGGATTCTCTGAATTATCATTTGAGGCCATAGGACAATAGGTAATCCTGATTTTCAAAATTTCCTTATTCACAACTTCAATCAATTCAAAATTATAAGATTCCCAGTGAATAATATGATTTGCCTTAGGAAACTTATCGCCTAGCTGATCCAAAATAAATCCACGCAGCGTTGAAAAATTATGATTGAGAGGAATTTTGAGATCATACTCATTATAGAGGTCTCGAATTAAAATATCAGCTTCAACCTCAATTCCCCCATCCTTGATATCATCTTCGTCATGTTCTTCAATATCTTCCTCATCATCATGCTCATCGATAATATCGCCAAAAATTTCTTCCATAATATCTTCGAGAGTGATCCCCCCAACCACAAGACCATTTTCATCCTTGACCAATGCAAGGTGAACCTTATTGCGATTCATATAGTCAAAAACAGATTGGATTCTCATGTGCTCATAAACAAAGAATGGAGTCTTTAAGTAACGAGTTAAATCAAAATTCGTCACATCAGCACTGGAAACAAAGGCAAGATCCTTCACATGAAGAAGCCCCACTGTCTTATCAATTTCGCCGTTACATACTGGATAACGACTGTGGTTGTGCTCTTTGATAACATTAATGACTTCAGCAAAACCAGAACTTGCCTGCACAGAAACAATCTTCTGGCGCGGCACCATGATGTCTTTAACCTTGATCGTTGGAAACTCTAAAATTGAGTTCAAAAGATCTAGCTGTTTAGCATCAATCGTTTGCTGCTGCTCAGCTTTATTAACCATGTACTCAATATCGTTTTGAGTCACAATTCGACCAGTCAGACGAGCGTGTTTCCCCAATAGTTTAACCACCAGAAGAGTTAGGGGACGAATGACAGGAAAAAGCGTGTAAAACAACATTCGCAAAATCATAATCATGGGATAGGACACTCTCTCGGCCGTCGCTCGGGCCAAGGTCTTCGGCATGATTTCCCCGAAAATCAAAATTAAAAAGGTCACAACTCCGACACTAATAGCTAAGGCATTGTTCTGAAAATAGCGCTGAGCAATGGAGGTTGAATAACTGGCCGCAAAGATATTAACAAAATTATTACCAACAAGAATGGTCGTTAAAATATCATTGGGGTGCTCTGACAAAAATTTGAAGGCCCTTCCCTTAGCTCCACCTAACTCAATGAGCTGCTTAGTGCGATCAACTGAGATTGAAACAAGAGCCGCTTCTGAGGCGGAAAAGAAGGCAGACAAAGCAAAGCTGCATAATAACAACATCCATTCGTGAACTTGCACGATCATATTCTACTCTCCGATACAATTAACAAATTGAATTCCTTCTGCTGAAGGAAAGAAAAAGGATTTTTAAAATAAGATGGAGGCTCTATTGTTTTCTCCTATTTTAACAACATAATCGCGACAGACGCGATCGACTACCTCATCATTTTATCAAAATTAAAATAATTGTCCAATGTGGCAAAATAAGTCCTCTTTTCTTAGGCATTAATATATTTTAACTTTTATCATGGCCCAAGCTAATGAAATTAATTTCTATTCTGCCCCACTCGATGGTCTCAGCGACCAAATTTGGCGGCGCTATATTTTACGCGAAGTCCCTGAGTGGGACTGGGTCTTTACCCCATTCTTTCGTCTTCCTTCTGCAAGTTTGTTCTCCACAAAGACCCTTGTTGCCCATATTGGCAGCGATATTTTCGAAGACCAAAAGCTGATGGACAAAACCGTTTTACAAATTCTTCTCGGCCCTCATGGACCTCTTGAGCAACAAATCCAAACAATTAATCAGATGGGAATAAAACGGCTAAATATCAATCTGGGATGCCCGGGAAGAAAAGTTGTTGCCCATCAAGGAGGAGCCTTCTGGCTCAAAGAGCTTCCGCTCTTAGCGGAAAAACTGAAAATAATTCGCCAAAATTTTCAAGGTCATCTCAGTGCTAAAATCCGATCGGGATTTGATCATCTCAATCTTGATGAAACGCTCAATCTTCTCAATCAAGAGAAAATCGATCAAGTCATTCTGCACCCCCGCCTGAGTACTCAACTTTATCATGGGAGGGCCAATTGGGCGCTTTTTCAAACAGCACGCGAAATTTTTCCAGAACTGGTCGTTAATGGTGATATCTGCACTCTTAAAGATCTCAGTAATGTCAGTAACTATTCTTCCGAAATCATGATTGGCAGAGGTGCAATCGCCAATCCTTGGCTACCCCAAGAATATCTCCAGCAAAAAGAATTTTCTTTATTAGAACGCAGAAATCAAATTCACCAATTTGTATCATTCTTTGTTAGCGAAATGAAAAAAGAGAAATTCCCCGAGAGCACCATTCTTCAACGCATCAAAGCACTGGGTCATTATTTTTTAGAAAAATGGCCAGATAAAAAAAGTAAAGTCCTGCGCTCACAAAACCTATCCGAAGCGCTTGATTACTTGTAGGCTTCAAAGAAATTAGGAAAAGATTTTTTGATATTATCAATGTTGATAAGTCTTCCCTCACCTGCTGCTCGACAAAAGTTCCATGCAAGCATAATCACACGATGATCTTCGGGACAATGAATAACATGTGCAGACTTTTTAATTTGCAATTGTCCATTTATGCAAAGTAAATCTTGATCTGCATCATACTCATGATCTATTTGAAATAGAGTCAATAAACGTAAAATCCAATCAAGACGATTTGACTCCTTTAGTTTTAAGCGCTGCAATCCCCACAAACGAGATTGTCCTGCTATTCCACAGGCTAAAAAGACAAGACTTGGAACAAGATCAGGTGACTCTTCACCATTAAATTCAAATGCCTTAAGCTTTTGCATTTTTGCATGAATGCAAAGACCTTCTGGCCTCCA
Organism: Bacteriovoracaceae bacterium; assembly: GCA_003245675.1. GTDB lineage: Bacteria > Bdellovibrionota > Bacteriovoracia > Bacteriovoracales > Bacteriovoracaceae > SZUA-425. The sequence continues at coordinate 15,915 of QKCN01000046.1, forward strand.
AGCTAACTCAATTCCCAACTTTTCCAAAAACTCTAAAAAAATATAATCAGCTTGCAAAGGATCCGGGGCTAAAAGATCTACAATACAGCAAGCTCGTCGCTCATAAATGGCCATACTGACAAGCGGTCCCAAAGAACTAAAATCCAAAGGAACATCCCAAACTTTCTTGTGTGAAAATTCTTCCACCAAATAGTCTGTTAATTCTAAATAGCGATGACTTCCTTGAATATTTTTGGCACGCAGCGAACACTGATAGCCTGAAAGTGACAACTTTAGTGCAGAGAAAAATTGAGTACTTTCGGAGCAATCAACCTCAAGCTGCACAGGGAAACGACATGGCCCTTGCACTACCCAGTTATCAAAATCAACTTGCAGCTCATTTAAAACGTTTTGTAACTCTATCGAAGGCCTTTTTCTAAAGCCGACAGAGCAATTTAAACGATAACGATTTTTTCCAAGAGAAAGCAAGACAGCAAGAAAACGATTAGTAGTTCCCCCATCTCCTGTTTCAAGCTCGATTGTCTCATCTGATACCTTTTCACAATAAGGAAAAGGGCCTTCAATGACGACCTCCTGTGAATTTTCTTGAACCTTTATACCTAAAGCGGGAAATGCATTTAACAAAAATCGAACATCGGAGGAATCCGGTAAATTTTTAATTGTCACAGGCTCGGCAGAACGAGCGGCTAAAATTAATAAACGAGTGGCATAAGACTTCGAACGCGGAAGTACAAAAGAGAGCGGTTCCTTACAGGGATGAACTTTAATTAAATGATCTGACATAACTCACATAGCGATACATCTTTTAATACAGGCTTCCCAACATCATCGAGAAGAACCATTGTAATTAAATCGCAAGTTTTTCTCTTTTTATCCAAACGCAAACTGGTCACAATTTCGTCCCAATTTTCCTTGAGCAAATACTCATCATAAATAATTTCAATTTTCAGGCGTTCTTTGAGTTCTTCCACTTTGCGCAACAAAGTCTTATCCTGCAAAATTTTTGAAACAACCAGCTCTATTCCCAAAACAACAGAAAGCCCATGAGGAAGAGACAATAGTCTTTCAAAAGCATGGGCAAAAGTGTGACCCAAATTGAGAAATTTTCTCACTCCGAGATCCATAAAATCAGCTTTCACAATTTCTTGCTTATACGAAATCGCCGCACGAATGAGGTGCTTTAAATCAGCCCCTCCCACAACCATGTCATGGATGTCCTTGTTGAGTAAGGCATATTTTAGGATTTCACCTTTTCCACTTTCAACTTCCTGTGCTGGCAAACTATCGAGAAAAGGAAAATACAAAAAAACTTTTTCGGCGGGATGAAATGTTCCCACCATATTTTTATAATTTCCGATATTAATTGCCGTTTTCCCACCAATTGCAGAATCAACCATGGCCAATATTGTTGTTGGCACAGAAACCCAGCGAATACCTCGCAACATCACTGATGCCATAAAACCAGCAAAATCAAGAGTTGCGCCGCCACCAATGGCCACCACCACAGCATTGCGATGAATTTTCTTTTCTAAAAAAAAGCCCACGGCCCTCTCTGCCTCTTCTACACTTTTGGTATGCTCACCACCGTTTTGCGACAGATAATAGCAATGACCAATATCCTCCAAAGGCGAAAGATCAATAACCCCTTTCAGCGCGGGATCAATTATAAACGCTTTAAAGTCTGTTGGTATATGCTGAAGAGCTTTTACCAAATCTTCAAAACTTTTTTCTTCCTCAATAACTTCTGGAATATAGCGATTGTTCATAAATATGCCTTTTGCCTTAAATAATGATCAACAAGGACTATTTTTGCCATTGATTCAATAACAGGGATGACACGAGGATACAAACAAGGATCATGACGTCCCTGTTTGGAAATATTTCCAACTGAAGCTGGCGCCTTAAAGGTCAAAGTTCCAAAAATATCTTCTCCAGAACTAATTCCGCCTTCAATTCCTCCCCAGTTATTATCATCTTTAATCATTTCTTTTCCCAGTAAGTCAGGAGCGCGCTCTCCGAGACCATAAGAAAATGCAACGCAGCCCCCAATTGATAAAAAGGCTTTAGCTAAATCAGCCTTTAATTTGTCAAAGCAGGGTTCCCCTAAAGCGGGTGGTACATTTTTAATTCGAAACTCAATATGGACTCCGCAAGAATCTCCTTCTTGCTGGAGCTGCTGCAAGTACTTCTTTTGCTCTTGCTCATCACTAGAAACCAAATGCCCTAACTGCAAGCATTTCAAATGGACATCCAATTGCGGCAAAACCAAAGAAGCAAAATATCCTGCAATCACTCGTGAAATAGTCTCTCGTCCACTAGACCTTCCACCTCCGCGATAATCTCTAATACCGTATTTCATTTCAGTTGTTTTATCTGCATGCCCAGGACGATGAACATCTCTAAGGGCACTGTAATCTGAAGAGCGGTGATCTTCATTTTTAATGAGCACACAAAGAGGTGTTCCCAAGGTCTTGCCTTCAAAAACACCTGACACAATCTGCGCCCTATCGCGCTCTTGGCGGGCACTACTCCCCTCTTGCCCTGGCGAGCGTCGCTTCAAAAAGGACTGTAAATCTTCCAGCTTAGGCTCAAGGCCAGCTGGAAGACCATCCATCACAACCCCCATATACTCGCCATGAGACTCACCAAAGGATGTCAGCGAAAATAATTTGCCAAAACTGTTTCCTCTCATTTTTGCTCCCCCATGGCCCTTTCATTTGAAAAACTGAAT
>QKCN01000081.1 GCA_003245675.1 Bacteriovoracaceae bacterium
GTCAAAAGTATTCCGTTCAATATATTGCGCACAATTATGACTGAAAGGGCCGGAATGGGACAAAGTGGTGAAAGCTACTTAGTTGGCCAAGATTATAAAATGCGCTCTGATTCTTATCTCTCTCCCGAGTCACATGGCCTAGAGCAATCTTTGCTAGGAACAGTTGTCGAAAATGGAGCGAACACCGAAGCAACCCGGTCAGCTTTGACAGGTCAGGAAGGAACGAAAATTCTTTTGGATTATAATCATCATCGCGTTTTATCTGCTTATGCACCTTTGCCAATTAGCGCAGATTTGAACTGGGCAATTCTTGTTGAAATAGATGAAGCGGAGTTAATGGATCAAATTACCAAAGAAATGCGGGGGCGTTTTCACATTATTTTGTGGATTAGCTTATTTCTTGCTCTTGTCATTACCTTTCTTATTACTGCTCTTTTGCAGAGAAACATTAGGGTGCTGCGGAAAAATTTTGGGCGCATCATTGAGCAGATGCTTCGCTTTAAGGAAATCGGCAAAAGAGTTTGGGGAGAGGAAGAGGACAAAGAGAGTCTAGAAGGACTTTGGCATGACTTTCGCCCATTGGAAGAAGGTCTAGAACAATTGCGAAAAACCTTTTTACAAGCTCTCGATGAAAATCAAAAATTGACCGAAGATATTGCCAATAAGCAAAGACTCGAAGCAATTGGTGTTTTTGCGGGAGGAATTGCTCACGACTTCAATAACATTCTTGCTTGTATGGAAAATTATCTTTATCTACTTGATAGAGAAGAAGTCAAAGAGCTTCGGCAAAAATATCTTGCTGAACTCCATCAGGCGAGGGAAAGGGCCTCTGGACTTGTTGGTCAAATACTCACATTTTCCCAGAAAAAACAGGGAAAAAAATCATTTATACGTCTTGCCATCATTGTAAAAGAAGTCTGTAGCTTTTTAGAATCAAGCTTTCCTTCACATATCAAAGTGGAAAAAAATATTGAGACCATGGAAGCGGGGATTTGGGCCGATCCAACGCACTTACATCAAGTCGTTATGAATCTTTGTATGAATGCATATCAAGCAATGGAAGAAATGACAGAGGGCGTTCTGCGAGTTTCTTTAAAGTTAGAGAATAATCACCTGTGCTTGCGAATCGAGGACACTGGACCAGGGATTCCCAGCGAAATACATAAAAAGATTTTCAATCCTTTTTTTAGTACTAAGGCAAATGGCCATGGCATGGGGCTTGCCGTGGTTCATGGAATTGTTCAAAAATACCAAGGGGATATTTCTTTTGAAACGCAAATAGGAAGAGGAACTTCCTTTATTGTTGCCTTCCCTCGAGCACAAGAGCATGAAGATATTTTTTGCATTGGCAGCCATGAAAGACAAAATCTTTTAGAGTTTACCATCTTGCTTGTTGATGATGATCTGAGCGTTTTGGATTCAACTGCCTTACTTTTAAAAAAGGAAGGTGCGATTGTTTTAACTTGTTCATCAGTGGAAGCGGGGATTGGAATTTTGAAAAAAGAACAAATTGATCTCATTATCTCTGATTATAAAATGCCTCATTTAACGGGAGAGGATTTTTTTGAAATAGTCCAAAGGGATTATCCGGAGATTCCATTTTTGATGATCAGTGGCTATCGCGATCAGGTGAATAATCCTCAGATCCCAGTACTCAAGAAGCCTTTTACTAAAGATGAATTACTCAGTTTTATAAGACCATAAAAAAAGGGAGGAGCTTAAAAGCATCCTCCCTCTTTTCTATAAGAATAATGAAAAGATTATTCAAATGCGCGAGAGATAGAGATGAAATAAGCGGCATCATCTTGCTCATCGCCTGCATAGTTTTCGCGATTGGTATCAGAGTAGTTAGCAGCAATATCAAAACCATCTTTTGAGTGAGTCAAACTTACTTTGTAATCTAGATAGTTTTTGCAATCAGCTTTTTCTTCATCGTCAAACATGAAGTAGCCAAGGTTAATGCCTAAGCTAAGATTTTTTTGAACTTCTACTGATCCACCAAGAGTAAAATACATTGTAGAAGTATCTGTTCCTAACATGTCATCAGAGTAGTTAAAAGAGAAGTCGATCATTTTGAAAGACAAACCAAGAGTATATTCATTAGTATTCATTCCACCAGTATAAGGATATTGGTAAGTCAAATACTGAACTTTGAAAGAAAGATCGTCATTGATGCTTTTGCTGTAACCAACATAAAGATCTGTTTCATTTTCTGTTGCAGTGTTAGACATCCAAGCACCAGCGTAAAGACCAATGTCGTGAGCATAGTCAAGACCACCTTGGATTGCGGCACCGTGTTCAGTTTGAGTTTGACCTCTCCAAACATAGTCAGATGTTAGGGTAAGGTTTGAACTAAATCCTGCAAATGCAGAGATCGCTGAAAAACTTAGAATAAATGCTAAAATTTTCATAAAGCCTCCTTGTTTTATTTCATGAAAATTCACATAAATATAATGTGTTAACAAAGGTTAACATTAATGGACCTTATTTTTTGTTAGAGTATAGTTAGATTGTTTGTTGGTACTCGTCTTGCATAATGCCAGAGGATGGTTTTAAAAACTTTTGGATACTCATTTTTCATTGTTTGCTTTTGCATTTTTCTCGTTCTGTGCGAGAAGCGTTTGCGTGTCATGACAACGGGATTGGAGAAGGCCGAATCCTTGCTTCTTTCTTTAGAAGAGATTTTAGCTTCCCCCAAATTTGATTCCAGTAAATTTTTATTACCTGAGTATAAGTTTTATACCAATCTTTTTTTTCAATTACTGGAATTTCATCATCGCTGGGGCATTTCTTGGCGAGAAAATTTGCTGGCACTTAAAGATGCTTTGAGTGTTGATTTGAGCTATGAACGCAAGATTCAAAAAGGAAAAAGGCTTAGCTTGTTGCAGATGTTACTGATGGCCTTTTTTACTTGGATGATCTTTGCCTGGGCCTATTTCCAATTTGCTGGAGAGTTGAAGTTAAGTACGGCCAGGCTATTTTTGCTTTGGCAACTTTTGGGAGCAATTGTCTTGCTTCTGGGGATTCATTTTGCGCGTATAAAAATTTTCGAAGAGTTTGAAGCTCTTTTGACTAGTTTTGTGAAGGTAAGGATTTATCTTCGGGTAGGAATGCCGTTAGGTGAGGCTTGGCATGCTGGGGCCATTGATTCTTTGAAGGCACATCTAAAAGAGCGTCGTGCCAAACTTATTTTACGGCAACTAACGACATTATTGGAATCAATTCGCCAAGGGGGAGGAAGAGGGGAAGAACAGTGCAATGAAATTGCAAGACAGCTTGTTGATTATCAAGCTGAGCGGTTTTCATTTTTTGAGCGGGTGCTGGCTTTTCTTTCATTTTTTGTTATGGCCTTGTTTTTTATGGGATCTTATTTGGGATTAATGATCTCTTTTCTGCAGAATCTATTTCACTAAATTTAGTAACTTAGCTTTTCTCTTTAATTAAAATTTGCTTTAATAGCTGAATAAAAGATTTAGCGAGGAGCAATTATGAACGATAAACAAATTATATTTTCAATGTATAAAGTTGGCAAGGTCTATCCTGGCCGCAAGCAGGTGCTTAAAGACATCTCTTTGTCTTTTTTTCTGGGTGCCAAGATTGGTGTGCTGGGATTGAACGGCTCGGGGAAATCGACTCTTTTGCGTATTATTGCCGGGGTCGATCAGGATTACATTGGCGAGATTAGCTTCTCCAAAGGGTACTCTGTTGGCTATTTAGAACAAGAGCCACAGCTTGATCCTGAAAAAACAGTGCGTGAAATTGTTGAAGAAGGTGTTGGACCGATCATGAAAATTCTCAAAGAGTTTGATGAGGTCAATAATAAGTTTGCTGAACCCATGAGCGACGACGAAATGAATGCTCTCTTGGATAAGCAAGCAAAGTTACAAGATCAATTAGATGCCTGCAATGCGTGGGATATCGATTCTCGTTTAGAATTGGCTATGGACTCTTTGCGCTGCCCTCCACAAGATCAAAAAGTGGGAAATCTATCTGGTGGTGAAAAAAGAAGAGTGGCACTTTGCCGTTTGCTTTTACAGGAACCACAAATTCTTTTATTGGATGAGCCAACAAACCATTTGGATGCAGAGACTGTTTTATGGTTAGAGCGCTATCTCCAAAGCTATCAGGGTACAGTTATTGCTATTACCCACGATCGCTACTTCCTCGATAATGTTGCGGGCTGGATTTTGGAATTAGACCGCGGCCAAGGTATTCCTTGGGAGGGCAATTATGCTTCTTGGTTGGAGCAAAAGCACAAGCGCTTAGCGCAAGAAGAAAAGCAGGAATCCAAGCGCCAAAAGGAAATGGCCAGAGAGTTGGAATGGATTCGCAGTTCGCCTAAAGCGAGACACGCAAAAAGTAAGGCGCGTATTGCAAACTACGATAAGATGCTGCAGGAAACGAATGAAAAACGCAATGAAACCAATGATCTTTTCATTCCGCCAGGTCCTCGTTTGGGAGGCGTTGTCATTGATGCAGATAAAATCTCTAAAGCTTATGGCGAAAAAGTTCTCTATGAAAATTTAAGCTTTAAACTTCCTCCTGGCGGAATTGTCGGCGTGATTGGGGCCAATGGTGCTGGTAAAACGACTTTGTTTCGCATTTTGACAGGCAGTGAAACTCCTGATTCTGGAAGTTTTAGAGTGGGCGATACAGTCAAGCTCTCTTATGTAGATCAAGGAAGAGATTTGGATTCCGGCTTAACTATTTTAGAAGCAGTTGCAGAAGGAAATGACATTATTCGTCTTGGAAACCGCGAGGTAAATTCGCGAGCCTATATTTCTAAATTTAATTTTTCCGGAGATGCTCACCATAAAAAAGTAAATGAATTATCTGGTGGAGAGCGCAATCGCGTACATTTAGCCAGAATGCTCAAACAAGAGGCGAATCTCATTTTACTGGATGAGCCAACCAATGATTTGGATGTAAATACTTTGCGTGCCCTAGAACAAGCTTTGATGGAGTTTGCCGGCTGCGCCGTTGTTATTTCGCACGATAGATATTTTCTCGATCGTATTTGTACTCATATACTAGCTTTTGAAGGAAATAGTCAGGTCGTTTGGTTTGATGGTAACTTCTCTCAATATGAAGAAGATAAGGTCAATAGACTAGGCGAAGAAGCTGCTCGTCCTCACCGCATTATTTATAAAAAGTTAACGAGATAATGACGAAGAAGAAGATTGCGAATATTTATTCCTTTATGGGGAACTATTTTAACCGACTGCTCGAGGAGTTACTCGGTGAAGACGGGGAACTGCGAGCGCGCTTTGACTTTGTGCAAGGGCAAGAGCGCATTCCCTATGATTTACTTTTCGTGCCTGCCCTTATGTCTGATTTGTTGGAGCAAGAAGTCTTGGAATTTATCACGCAGTCTAGTTCGAGTCTTCAAGTAATTACTTGGGATATTCAGGAGTTTGCGCCATTAAATCATTTGGCAAAAAACGCTATGGATAAAAAAGATTTCTCAATAAAAGTAAGTAAATTAACTTCTGCTGAAATTAAAAAAGGCTTGCAGGAATTTGAGGAGAAGACAACTTGATAAATTGCTCATTGAAAACAAATATTGATTCTACAATATCAGAATCGGCAGAACGCGATTTATGTCTATTGAAGGTTCTAGAAAGGCAATTGATTTTTTTTGATTGGAATACGGGTTCTTTGTTTTTAGAGGATGCAAACGAGGTCCCTTCCTCTGCAGCCTATGATCTTATGGTGCGTGATTTTAGACGAAGCTTCTCTGAAGATATGGGCCATGGTAAAAATCGGGTGGATCTTTTCTGGGCCAGTTTGCCTTTTGAAAAATCATCGCAAATGTTATCGGAGGTTGGGGAATTACTGACTTTTCCTTCCTACTCGTCATTACAAAAGAATGCTCATCTATCCCGTCTGAATTTTTTGTTAGATGATGATGAAATTGTGGCATTACGGGCCTTAACGGGGCTCAATCACCGCGGCATAGAAGCTGCGGTTAAGCAGCAAGCGCAGCTCGATTCTGCGGCACTTTTTAAGCAACTCTCTCCTCAGTCTTTGCTAACCTTATTCAGTGCTTGGTGCTTGATGGGGGAGAAGCAAGGACGTTTTGTGCTGTCGCGACGTTTTCAAGCTCTTCTCATGGTTTTCATGGAAGTAGAAAGAATAACGACTCATTTGCGTTTAATGGGGAATTTCCTTGCTGAGCTCTATGATAGTTTGGTCGCCCGCAAAGCTTTTTCTTTGGAACAAGAATTGAGGAAAATTGTCTTTCATTTTTGGGATGATGATTTTTATGCAATGAAAAAAAAGGTCGATGCCGGAATTGCGCGCGAGCGAGAATACTTGTTGCAGATTTTGGATATTGGTCATAAATGTCAAAAATTCGTACAAGAAATTGAGTTGACCATTTTACGTGATCGTTTTTTTGCTCAAAGTTTGAATGCAGGACAAATTGATCGTTTGCTAAGCAAAAACTGGGGGGCACAAGGGCCACTCGTTCGCGCAGCAGGTTTGAATTGGGATTGGCGCAAAAGAACTCCTTACTTATTGTATGATGAACTCGATTTTGAAGTTGTCGTTGGGCAAGAAGGGAAAATTTTTGATCGTTTGGCCGTGCGTCTTAAGGAAATTGAGCAATCGGTGAATATTTTAAAGCAGCTTATTGAGAATCTTCCTTTTTCTGATCTGCTCAATTTGGATGTCGCTAAAAACGTTTCGCCCACAGGAGACTTCATCGTGGTGTTAGAAGGACCCAATGGTGCTATTGGCTTTTTGACCAAGTATCTTTCGGGTTCTCTTCAATCTTTTTCTTTTATTACACCTGCTCCTATTCATTTGTTTTTAGGACTTTGCTCATTACGGGGGGCAAGGCTTTCTCAAGTTCCCAATGTTTTGATGTCTTTGGGATTGGAGGATGAGGAGTTGAGTCGATGATTATTAGAAAGCATATTTTTCATAAGCGTGGATTGCTATTTAGCTTATTTAATCGCTTTAAATCTTTTGCCAAGAGAGTTTTCAGGACTTAGGCATTGCTTTTGCGGAAGAAAAAGCGCTGAAGCTTTCAGTTGAAAAAGACTTTTCATCTCACTTAAAAATTGCTCGCGTCGTATTTCAAATGCACCTAATTGTTTGGTAAATGGATTACTGACTTGAATATCGAGCCAAGGTATTTGCTGTTCTTTGAGTCTCATTAGTAATTCTAGCAAAAGGATTTTAGAAGCGTCAGTTTGTAGCGAAAACATGGACTCGGCACTGACAAAATTTCCAAAGGATGTCCCATAGATGCCCGCTAATAATTTTCCAGTTTTTTCTTTCAGGGCCAGGCAATAGGCAAAGCCCGATTCAAACAGCTGGCAGTAGGCTTCTTCTAATTCTGGAGTAATCCAAGTAAATTGACGGGTCAGTGCACAGGTGTTGATCACTTCGCGAAAAGAGAGATTTGTCTCAATAATGTAATGAGAGGTGCTTTCTATTTTTTTGAGAGTTTTGAAGAAGCTGCGGCTCAGATGTAGTTTTTCAGGAGAAAGTAGGGAACGTTCTTGAGGGTTGTACCAAAAAATGGGGTGTTTTTCGTCGTAAGGCCAGGGAAAGAGCCCTTGGGGATAGGCGTCTATAAGGTCTTTGACCCCAATTCGCTCACTGCAGGCGACGATTCCTTCAATTTCTTCTGGGAAAAATAGTAAGTTATTGGGCATTCTTCTCTTAATTCCTTGAAATTTTGGCCATAAGTCGTTAAATTTCCTTATCCCGATTCATACATAGGATAGAGAATGATCAATATTAAGTCCAAGAGAGAAATTGAAATTTTAAGAAAAACTTGCAGTTTAGCTTCTCAAACCTTGTCGTTTTTGGAACAAAAATTGCGAGTGGGAATGAGTACCGAAGAACTCAACTCTTTGGCCCATGCTTATATTACTGAGGCAGGTGCTTATCCTTCTCCTCTAAATTATCACGGCTTTCCTAAATCCATTTGTACCTCTAAAAATGAGGTGATCTGTCATGGAATTCCAGATAAAGACACCATTTTAAAAGACGGAGATATCCTTAATATTGATGTTACAACTTATTTGAATAAGTTTCATGGAGATACCAATCGGACCTACTTTATTGGAAATGTGGCCCCCGAAGTGAAAAAGTTTGTTAAGGTGACTTACGAATGTTTACATCATGGTCTTGCGCAAATTAAGCCAGGAGCATTTACGGGAGATATTGGTGCAGCTATTGAAGAAATGGCCCTTGATAATGGTTATTCTGTTGTTCATGAATATTGTGGTCATGGTATTGGAAGAGAATTTCATGAAGAACCTCAGATTTTGCACTATGGAAAAAGAGGCACTGGCGATGAGCTTGTTCCTGGGATGGTATTTACCGTAGAGCCCATGATCAATATGGGCAAAAGATACTGTCGTGTGCTTAAAGATGATTGGACCGTCGTAACGCGTGATAAGAGCCTTTCTGCTCAATTTGAGCATACTATTCTTGTCACCGATGATGGCCTTGAAATTTTAACGGCTTGGGAACAAGAGCCTGATTTTAGCTAGCCTTAAGTCTTGCTTTTCTTTCATTGATTTCGTCTTCATGGCATTTTTTTTGAATTGCCTTTAAGTGACTCAATTTTTTTAGTGTCTCTTGTAACTCTTTGGGGGTGAAAATGGTTTCTTGCCCAACCAGAGGCGCTAGAAATTTGTTTTGTTCGAGTAGGCGCTTGAGTGGTGGAATGTATTTAGTGAGGCAGCTGGCCGTCGGCATGCTCGCTTGAACTTGATTAATATAGCTGAGAAATAGTTCATACCCTTCCGCTTTAAACTGCTTGAGTTGTGCTTGTACCATTGCAGTCTCTGCCACAGAGGTTTGAGGCGCACGTAAAACATCTTTATCTGTGAAAAGAAGATAAAGAAAAGAGTGTGCCGGAGATTCCGCATGGCAAACTCTTAGTAGATTTTCATCCGTTATATGGGCATTGGATATTTTGATGAGTAGATTGAGAAGATTTTGATTGAGCTTGTAACGAGCGCTGAAATCTTTCTTCTTGTGGATTTCTTGCTCTTCTTGCGCCAGGCATTTTTCGAGTTTGTAGAAAGAGGCGTGTCTTTCTGCTGTAAAAGCAGATTGCATTGACCAGAGAAGTAAAAACGAAATCAAAATGTTCATACTATCAGTGTAACGTCTTCGTGTCGTAAGGCAATAGATTTCATTAAGTTCTGGAAAAAGCAGCTTGGAGCAGGCATACTGAATTGGCGAGTGTGATAGCAGTTTATGAGTAAAAAGGGATTTTTATGGAAAACAAATGGAAGGAACCTAGTGTCATTTTGTCATTTATTCCAATTTTAGTTTTATTGGGATTATTGATTACAAATGTCATGATTTTTAAAGACAGTGCAACGAGTGGTCCTAATCAACTCGCTTTGGGAATTGCCGCCGCAGTGACCACCGCTTTGGGATTTTTCTTTTTAAAAATGCCTTATTCTTATATTGAAGATACGATTTTTTCTTCTATTGGAAGGGCCATGCAGGCTAATATCATTCTCTTGGTCGTAGGCAGCCTTATTGGGCTTTGGATTATCAGTGGAATTGTTCCGGCCATGATCTACTATGGATTGAAGATTATTAATCCCACTTTCTTTTTACCCGTTGCCTGCATTGTCTGTGCTTTTGTGTCCATTGCCACAGGTAGTAGCTGGTCGACGGCGGGAACTGTCGGTTTGGCCCTTATTGGAATTGGAAAAGCTTTAAATATTCCGATTGGTCCCGTGGCAGGGGCCATTATTTCGGGAGCCTATTTTGGAGATAAGATGTCTCCTCTTTCTGATACAACAAATCTCGCACCAGCGATGGCGGGAACAGATCTTTTTACTCATATTCGTCATATGGTTTATACGACGGGGCCTGCGATCATTTTGGCCGTCATTCTCTTTTTTATATTAGGCTTTTTCTATCAAGGGCAAGGGGCGGCTTCAACGGGGGATGTGGCAGTTATTATTGAAAAGCTCGATGAAATTTTTGCCATTGGCCCTCATCTTTTTATTGTGCCAGGAGTTGTGCTTTTTATGGTGATCAAAAAGACTCCGGCCCTTCCTGCTCTCGTTATTGGAACATTCTTAGGCGGGGTATTTGCTCTTTTATTTCAGCAGGAGTTGCTGAGTAATTTGAGTAAAGATGGAATGAATTACTACTCTTTGCTGATCAAGACTGCTTTTGGTGGTTTTTCGATTGAGTCGGGAAATGCTGCACTCGACTCTCTTTTGTCTAGAGGGGGCATGGCCCAGATGCTTAATACTGTTTGGTTGATCATTATGGCCATGATTTTTGGTGGAACATTGGAAGCGACGGGAATGCTTCATAAAATTGCTCAAACAATTTTGCGTTTTGTTTTTGGAGTAGGTTCTTTGGTTGCTGCAACTTTGGGAAGTGCCATTGTGCTAAATATGACAGCTTGTGATCAATATCTTGCGATTGTCGTTCCAGGGCGTATGTTTAAAGAAGCCTATGATGATTATGGACTCCATCCTAAAAATTTATCGCGCGCTTTAGAGGATTCTGGAACCGTTACTTCAGTGCTTGTTCCTTGGAATACTTGTGGAGCTTATTTTAGTGGGGTTTTGGGCGTTTCAACTCTTGTTTATTTGCCCTTTTGTTTCTTCAACATGTTGAGTCCTATGGTTTCTGCAACTCTTGCTTTTTCTGGTATCACCATGGACAAAAAAGAAACGCCCCCTGAAGTAGAATAGTCCAGGGGGCGGCGAAGGTCTCGCAAACTTTATTTCATTTGATTAGTTAAGATTCATGTGAGTTTTCTTTTGGTGCAACTTGTAAAGAATGTTGTCCATTTTCTTTTTCTTTTTGCTGCTTGTTCCTTGGCTTTGGAAGTAGATTGTTTTAGCCGCAGGAGTCGCAACAGCAGGAGCCGCAAAACTCATAACACTTGCTGATTTCAACATGCTCACACTTGCAGATGCTTCTTCTTCTTTAATAAGATCGCCAAGCATATCATCAGGATTAACAACTGAAGACAAATCTACGAAGAAAGCAAGGCCGTTTTGATCATCATTACCACTTGTATAGATACCAGCTGTTCCGCGCACATCTCCAATATTGAAAGCAGGGAAGAAGTTTATGGTACCAACAGAGTTTCCGATACCTGCAAACTCTTTGATCGAAATTGCAAAGCCTGCAACTGCGACACCAGAATCAAGGGCCAAGTAAACTTTTGCTTGAGTATCGCCAATAGGGAGGGCAACGATAGGAGTGTCACCTAGGCCACCAACAGGAATTGCTGTTCCGTTAGGCAAAGTTGCATTGTTTTGACCTTGAATTGCAAAGGCACGAGAAAGATTAACATCGAGTTTGATTTCATTGAGTCCATCAAAACGAGCATACATGGCCACTGTTCCCAATTGTTCACTTGTTTTAGGGTGTTTAACAGGAAGCTCAAGAGATGGAAGAGTCATGTTTCCAAAATCCATTGTAGTTACAATTTCAGTGTAGATTTCACCTTCTTCTGTGTAAGCAGCGAGATTTACATCTTTAACGAGTTGGTGCTGTTGTTTTCCGCAAGCGGTGAAAAGAAGAGTAGACGCAAGAGTAACGGCAAGCATTGTTGCTTTGTTAAAGAAAAAAGTTTTCATGGGAACCTCAAAGCGAAACTGATGTTTCATGAGGAATCTCGAACCATGCTACTTCAAACGGACAACATGAACTAACGTACGGCCATGGACGAAATTAAAAAAAAACTATAAAAATTTTTTTGAAGGTTTGGCGGAGTCACTAAACTTAAGGCCCAACAAAAAGTTAGCGTCTCGCCCGTTAGGGTTGGTTGCGAAGATTATTTTGGCGCAATGCGTCGGATGTTTCAACGAAAACTTGAGAAAATTTTTCTCTTTTTGGGTGAAAGCTTCTTTTTTCCATGAGTTAAGGTATCATTTTGGGAATGATTTATTTTGGGAAAGGAGTGCAAATGAGTTCCAGTGAAATATTTTTGGGTGTTTTTGATTGGTATGAAGCAAAGTCAGTGAAGGAAAAACTCAAAAAAGAGAAGATTGAAGTTGAATTGCGCAATAATGATAAGACTTGCAAAACTGGCTGCAAACCCAGCGTAGAGCTTTGGGGGCAGGAAAAGGATATGGAGCAGTTGGTTAATTTTTTCCGACAAGAACAGGGAAAAATCTATGATGGATTAAACATTAATCCAGAGCATCTCAGTCAAATTTACGATCCAGCAGCGAAGGAAGTTGTCTGCCAGGCTTGTGGCGCAAAATTTTCTCCTGAGCTTACAGAATGTCCTGATTGTGGGCTCTGCTACGGATAGTTCAAAGCGATAGACGCAAAAAGAGAAGCCAGTGATACTGGCTTCTCTCATGGTATTTAAAAACGTTTTAAATCAAACTAGATCTTGGCTACTTGAGCAGCAAGACGAGCTGTTTGACGAGATGCACTGGCTTTCTTTACAGTATTTGTCTTTGCAAGTTTTGCCAATCCCGCTTGAGCTTCAACCATAAGGTTTTGAGCTTGCTCTTTATTGCCATCTTTAATCGCTGCACGCAATTGTTTGATTGCAGTTTTAACTTTTGATTTTTTTGATTTGTTCAAAAGTCTTTTCTTTTCGTTTTGCACACTTCTTTTTAACGCAGACTTGTGGTTTGCCACAGCTTCAACTCCTGTTTAAACAATTTCAACAAAGCCCGTTTTAAAGCATAAAGATCTTAATGACAAGTAATATTTTGCAATCTGCAAATAAAATTAGACGAAAAAGAGAGAAGTATGATAGGAATCTTAGGAAAAATTTTGATTAAAATCTTTTAAAACAAGGGGATATGTCCATGGCCCGTGCTGTTAAAAAGCCTGTAAAAAAACCAACAAAAAAGACGGTCGCTGCAAAAAAGACGGCAAAAAAGCCAGTGAAAAAGGCGCCAACTAAAAAGCTTGCGAAGAAGGCCCCAGCGAAAAAGCCCACCAAAAAGGTGGCGGTCAAGAAGCCCGTTGTTAAAAAGCCTGTTAAAAAAGCAGAAGCGAAGAAGCCTGCGCAAAAAATTGTAAAAAAAGTGGCATCGAAAAAAGTTGCAGCGAAGAAGCCTGCAGCTAAAAAAGATAGCAAAAAAACTGTTGCGAAAAAAGCAGTCAAAAAAATAGAGAAGAAGCCAGCCAAAAAGGTTGTGGCTAAAAAAACGGCTAAGCCTGCTAAGCCAGTCAAGCCTGCAAAAACGGTGAAAAAGCCTGCTTCTAAACAGCTCGCAAAAAAAGAGAAAACATCTGCCAAAGCTGTGCCCGCCAAAAAAAGTTCAGCTAAGCTTGTTGCTTCTAAAGTTACGGTCGCGAAGGCACCTAAAAAAGTCGTGGCTGAAAAAGAGAATAAGAAAGAAAAAAAGATTGTTGAAAAAGTTGAAGAGGTTGCAACGGAGCCTAAAAAGCGTGGACGCAAACCCAAAAAAGACGATGCACAATTAGAGCTCTCTCTCGGGGCAGATGCGAATGAAGATGAGTCTACGGCCAAAAAAGGTCGCAAGAAAAAAGAAGAAACAAAAGCGTCTGAGTCTGCAAGTCCTCGTAAGAGTTATGAAGATGATGACGATCTTTTCTTTGATGATGATATGGAATTTGATTCCGATGATGATGCAGATATCCAAGATGATGATGAGCAAGATGATTTACGCGAAAAAATCAACGATGGAATTTCGGAGTTAAGTGAAAACTATCGTTGGGAAGAAATTCAGGACGCCTTACAGAGTCTTGAATTTTTTGTTGATAAGTCTTCCGACGAATGTATGGAAAAAAACTGCGATAATCTCAAGACAACTCTAAACTATTGTCGTCTACATTACATTAAAAACTGGAAGAGCATTCAGCGCAAAAAAGAAATTTTACAGACGGGACAGCTACAAGACAATATCGAAGCATTGTTGGAAACTTATCCTCGTGAATATTTGGAACTTTTATTGAATGATTTGCAAGATGATCGTGAGTTCCTTAAGGTTTTACGCGATTTAAATATCATTAATGATTTGAGTGAAGAAGAGCTTGAAAATCTTGATGAAGCTTCAGAGGAAGATGATGATATCTCAGTTGAGGCTCGAGATTATAGCTTGAGCCGCGGTGGAATGGGTGACGATGAGCTCTAATAACCCCTCTTGGGAGGTTATATGGGTTACAGGAGCTTCTTCAGGTATTGGGCGTGCTTTGAGTGTAGAGCTTGCCAGAGTTAAGGATTGTCGCTTGATTTTAAGTGGGCGAGATCATGAACGGCTTGAAAGCTTAAAAAATGAAATTGGACAAGATCGTGCCTGTATTTATGCCTTTGAGTTAACTGGGGACGCAGCAATGGAAGAGCATGTGCAGTCTGTTCAGCGTCTTTGGGGGCGAATTGATCGCGTTGTTCTTTCTGCAGGAGTCAGCCAGCGCTCTTTTGTGCTTGATACTGATTTTTCTGTATATCAAAAAATCTTCGATATAAATTTTTTCTCCAATGTCCGTTTGGCCAAAGCGTTATTGCCTCTTTTTTTAGAGCAAGGGCGGGGGGCTTTTCATGTGGTGAGTAGTGTCGTTGGGAAGTTTGGGACCCCTTGGCGTTCCGCTTATTCTGCGAGTAAACATGCATTACATGGCTTTTTTGATTCCTTGCGCGCAGAGGTTTACAACAAAAATATTAAAGTTCAGATTATTTGTCCTGGTTTTGTTAATACGCAAATTTCTTACAATGCGCTCAATGAGCATGGTGAGAAAACAGGTGTTTTAGACAAAGCGCAGGCGCATGGTCTTTCGGCCGAGGCTTTTGCTATGCAGATGGTCCGGAAAATGTTTTCTACTAAGCAGGAAGTTTTTATAGGAGGAGGCAAAGAACGATTTGGCCTTTTTTTGAAAAGATTTTTTCCCGAGTTTTTTGCTTCTTTTGTTGCTCGCAGTAAAGTTCGTTAACATTTATTATCCATAATCTTCTTTTTTGAAATTGATTACTCAAAAAGTCATTAGAGGGCTTAAGTGTACTCTTGGGCCGTCCGATAAAAAAGATGAACTCTTCCATACTCAAGGATGTGAAATATGGATATAGCAACCATTATTGGTGTTAGTTTAGGGATGATTGCGATCATCGGCTCTATTATGACTTCAGGTTCTCTCGATACTTTTGTTGACGTGCCGTCAATGATTGTTGTGGGGGGAGGTGCTGCTGCGACCTTATTTGTTAAGTGGCCTTTGGAAAATGCGAAGACCTTAGTTGCCGTTTCGATGAAAAGTGTGTTCTTTTCGCCTGTTGAACCCAAAGAGATGATTGAACAAATTCAAAAGCTGGCAGAGACTGCCCGACGTGAATCAGTATTCGCTTTGGAAAGTGTTCCCGTTGAAGATACCTTTTTGAAAAAAGCAGTCGGGCTTGCCGCTGACAACAGACCTCCTGAAGTTATTTCTGCTATTTTGCAAATGGAAATTGATGCCATGGAAGATCGCCACTCCAAAGGTATTGCGATGCTTGATGGCCTTGGCGCTGACTTTCCTGCTTTTGGTATGATTGGTACTTTGATTGGTTTGGTGCTGATGCTTAAAAACTTATCTGATCCATCTGCGATTGGTCCTGCTATGGCGGTTGCTCTTTTGACAACATTTTATGGTTCTGTGGCGGCCAACCTTTTTTGTCTTCCCATGGCAAATAAATTGAAGATTCGTTCTAAGGAAGAATCTGTGAAGATGAATATTGTCATTGCTGGGACCTTGGGTATTGTTGCGGGGGAAAATCCACGTCTTATTAGAGAAAAATTGGATTCTTTCTTGCCTCCTGATTTGAGAGTTAAAGAAGAAGCAAAAGAATAATAGAGGGGTGACTCATGGCCGATGAAGACGAATTAGAAGGCGGTGGTGGTGGTGCTCCTGCCCCAGCTGGAAAGGGCAAAGGGGGCGATTGTCCCGCGTGCTTGCCTGGATGGTTTGCGACTTATTCAGATATGGTGACTTTGCTTTTGACCTTCTTTGTGTTGCTGCTTTCCTTTGCAAAAACAGAAACGGCTAAATACGAATCTGTTTTAGGGTCTTTGCGTGAAGCCTTTGGGGGAAACGTTTTAAAACAAGGTGAAGTTTTGCAGCTTGGTAAATCACCAGATGATCAGCCTGTAATGATGGATGCCAGTCAGCCGATTAAGCCATTTCCAATCGACTTTTTGACCATGGAAGGTTTGTTAGACAAACATGAGATGAACCGTGAGTCAGCTGAAGATCTTAAAAAAATGAGAAATGATTTAAAGAATTATCAATTGAGTGACTCTGTTGATGTTTATGAAATGCCAGAAGGAATTAAGGTCAGAGTTAAGGATAAAATTTACTTTAAAGAAGGCGATATTGAAATTGATCAACTTTCTGTTGCCGTATTTGAGCGAATGCTAAATCTATTAAAAGATGAAGCTTGGACCATATTTGTCGAAGGACATGCTGCCAAAGGCGAGCGAGGAAAAAATGGCGAAGATGCTTTTTCCTTGTCGTCCAGTCGGGCTAGTGCTGTTTCTCGAGTTCTTATTCGCAAAGGTATTGATCCGGGGCGAGTGACGACCGTTTTTTATGGCGATTCGCGTCCTGATGAAGCGTTTAAGACATCACGAACTTCAGCTCCTCGCGATAATCGTCGTGTCGAGTTTCTCATCCGCAAAATTGATTTAAGGGCGAGAGGACATCGCGTTGAGGCCAAATAAGGAATTAGTTTCATTTTCCGTGCTCGAAGAAACTAGTTCCTTGTTAAATTTATTGCAAGAAATGTTCAGTATTTCTAAATCGCAATTGAAAAAAATGGGCCAGCGCAAGGACTGTCGTTGGCCGGCAAAAAAAGTTTGTGACCTTTCGCTCAATATTGCCAACTATTTAAAAATTAATCCTGAATTTGAATCTCCTGATCTTTCTATCTTGTATGAAGATGATACTTTTATTGCTTTAGAAAAACCAATTCGCTTGCATTGCCATCCTCTATCCTATTTGGAGACTGATAACGTGTTGAGTTTTTTGGCAAAAAAATATCCTGCATTTTTAATGGTTAATACGGGGAAATTCGATCGAGGCTTACTTTATCGTCTCGACTATGAAACATCGGGAGTTTTGTTTTTCGTTAAAAACGAAGATGCTCTTAAGCAGTTGCGCAGTGGTTTTTCCCAAGTTCAAAAATTCTATTTTGCAATAGTTCATGGTCAGCTAAAAGGTCAAGGCAGTTTGCGACATTGGATGAAAGCTTCTGGTGTTAAGGGACATAAAATGGTTGAAGGCGATAAGGGTGATTTTGATGCCTCACTTTCATATCAGTCTTTGGGGTACAATGAAGAGCAAGATCTTAGTTTAGTTGGCATACAATTAGAAAGTGGTCACCGTCATCAGATCCGTTTTCAGCTTTCTCAGTTGGGTCATGCAATATTAGGTGATGATCTTTATGGGGGAGTTAGTGCAGAACGTCTATATTTGCATGCCTGTTGTTATACCTTCACATTTCAAGGCAAACTTATTTATGCACAATCTGATTCTCCAGATTTATTTGGGAGTTTCTTTGACATGCACCGTGCTTTTGAGGTGCTCAGCAATAAATGGCCCGTGATTTAGATTTTTGAGCTTGGCCAAATCTTTTCCCAGTGTAACAGCATTTATTTCCATATTCGGATGTAACATTTTGATGCGCACAGTATTAGTGCGTTCTAAATTTTCAGATGGAGAATTTTTGGAGATATAGACTAGGTCATTGGCCAATTCTCTATAAAGCGTAGGGAGTAGTAGTTTTTTAGGAATATCTTTGATGTCTTTGGTCATCACAATGGCCAAATTATTATCAGTGCATTCTATTTTCCAGCTTCCTGGAATTTTCTTTTCCAGAGTGCTGAAAACGGCACGGCATGATGTTGGTAAATACTTGTTTTCAAAGAGTTTGAAGTTCTCTTTTTTGAGATTGATGAGGAATATGATGAACATCAAAATTCCTATCGCAAGTATTGGTTTTTTCATTAAATAATTCCATATAGTCATGATTTATTATTTCACTCTTAATCTAAAAAAGCACTAAAGTTTTTTGAGAAATACCCGACAAGTTTAGTCAGAAACAAATGTTTTTAAGAGCAAATGATTTTGTTCTTAAAAAGGGAGCATACTTATGTCCATGAGAGCAGAAAGACTCATCTTAAAGCAGAAATTATTTTGGGCGCATTGCGAGGCTTTTAGTGAAGGCCAAGGATGGGTAAATTTAGAGATCTTTTTAAAAGAGCACCATATGGCAGAATCCCGCTTTCGGTATTTTGCTGATTTTTTCTCCCGCTTAGGAATGGAGTTTGCCTTAGAAAGAAGAGAGCAGCATATTTTTTTCTTTTTGAGTTTTAATAAAGTCCTTTTTGATAAATTTCAACATTGGGCCCTTGAGTCCGACGAGGATTGCTCTTCAGATGAAAGTCTTCTTTTTGAGAATTCTTTGTTGTCGTTTTCAGATTTAAACTTAAAGGAAAGAGAGGAATCATACGTTCCCAATGTCTTTAAAAGCACAGAGCCGAATCAGGATATGTTGGAGAAACTGAATCAATATATTGTTGAGCAAAAAGCAGTTCGTCTTTTGGGCGAAGGAAGACAGGTTAAGGTTTTTCCCCATAAGATCTTCTATTTGGATGGAGATCTGGTTCTTGTGGGAGAAGATTTAGATGATAAATCCCTGACTTGCCTAGGCTTAGATGAGTTTCAAT